>JAWOLC010000135.1:0-53960 GCA_033853925.1 Candidatus Eiseniibacteriota bacterium | reverse complement strand
CAACGCGAGAAGCGCGGCCTGGTGCCTTGCCACCCACCGCCGGCTCTTCCGCGGATCGGCCGGACGACTCCACGCCAGCCCCACGTTCGCTCACCGCTCCTCGACGGCCGCGTCTCGCGCGGCGACTGTGCAACGCGCACGCCAACGGTGCCGAGATGGCAGGTCATATGCCTCACCAGCGAAATCAGGCCAGATGCGGATTCGCTCGCGGCGAATTCCCCCCGATTCGCACCGGTGAGCATCGCTCGAGAAGAGGCAGTTTCTACAATGGGATGCACGAAACGACACGCGCCGGCCGTTCAGACCAGGGAAACCGCGGCGCGACCGACGTTCCTCGCCGGAGGCCGCGAGGTGAATCATCCCGTCCTCGAGCGGGCCGCAACCCACCCGCGCGAAGTCGCGGCGACCACCGCCTGCGCCCGGCCGCGAGAGCACCACCCGCCACGACCGCGACTCAACCGGCTCCAACGGCGCGTGAACTACGTCAAGGAGCTTGGACGCCTGTGAAGAATCGCCTCGTCATCGGACCGCGACGCATTCGCTGCCACGAGCGGAGGGCCCTAGGCTGCGGGCCGGGCCGGCGCTCGGCGCAGCGGCCAGCGCCGCCGGGCCGGTGGCGGGGTCCTCGAGGAGCAGACCATGCTGCCCGTTCCGCTCGCGATCACGGCCGCTCTCGCCACCTATGGAATCGTCGAGTCCCGCCGGCACGAGCGCGCGCTCGAGCGCATCCCGCTGCGCATCCACGTCAACGGCACGCGCGGCAAGTCGTCGGTGACGCGTCTCATCGCCGCGGGGCTGCGCGCCGGCGGTCGCCGCACCTTCGCCAAGACCACCGGCACGCTGGCCCGCCTGATCCGCCCGGATGGCTCCGAGGTCGACGTCTACCGCGTCGGGCGGCCGAACGTCATCGAGCAGACCCGGGTCGTGCGGCGGGCCGTCGAGGCGGGGGCCGAGGCCCTGGTCGTCGAGTGCATGGCGGTGGAGCCCGAGCTGCAGCCGGTCGCCGAGCTGCGCCTGATCCGCAGCCACATCGGCGTGATCACGAACGTGCGCGCCGACCACCTCGACGTGATGGGGCCCACGGTGGACGACGCCGCCTACGCCCTCGCGCAGACGCTGCCGGTGGGCGGCCGCGCGTTCACCTGCGAGCGGGAGCGGCTGAGGATCCTCCTGGAGGTGGCGCGCGCGCGCAGGACGACGCTGGAGTGGGTCGCCCCGGGCGCCGTCTCGGGCGCGGACCTCGCCGGCTTCTCGTACATCGAGCACGCCGAGAACCTGGCCCTGGCGCTGGCGGTCTGCGGGCATCTCGGCGTGCCGCGCGAGGTGGCCCTGAAGGGCATGCAGGCCGCGGCGCCGGATCCCGGCGTGCTCCGCTGCCTGAGCGTGCGCACGGGCGCGAAAGAGGTGGAGTTCGTCAACGCCTTCGCGGCCAACGACCCGGATTCCACCGTGCTGATCTGGCGGCGCCTCGGGCTCGACCAGGTCCAGTCGGGGCGCACGCGCATCGTGCTCGCGAGCTGCCGGCCCGACCGCGTGCAGCGCTCCGAGCAGATCGCCGACCTGGTCGCGCGGCGGATCTCCCCCGATCACGTGGTGCTCGCGGGCGAGGGCACGGGCGTCGTGGCGCTGCGGGCGATCCGGAGCGGGCTCGACCGCGCCCGCATCGCCGACCTGGGCGGCCACGACGCCGAGGGGATCTACCAGCACACGGTGTCGCTCGTCGAGGACCGCGGGGTCGTCGTGGGGATCGGCAACATCGTGGGGCTGGGCGAGCAGATCGCGCACCGCTTCCGCGCGCAGGTGGCGTCCTATGATTGAGGAAGCGATCGGTCTCGGCCTGGCCATCAACCTGGTCTTCTCGGAGACGCTGGGGCTCGCCGCCGGCGGCCTGGTCGTCCCCGGCTACCTGGCGCTGATGGTCCACACCCCGTTGCGCATCGTGGGCACGGTGCTCGTGAGCCTGGTCACGCTGGGCCTCCTGCGCCTGCTCGAGCGGGTCATGCTGATCTACGGCCGGCGCCGGATCGTGGCGGCGGTACTCCTCGGCTTCGTGGTCGGGGAGCTGAGCCGCGGCCTGATGATCGTGCCGGTGCACGGCTCGGCCCTCGACTTCCGCCTGATCGGCTTCGTGATCCCCGGACTGATCGCGAACTGGATGGACCGCCAGGGCGTGATCCAGACCGTGTGCGTCATGGTGACGACCACGGTCGTCGTGCGGCTGCTCCTCGTGCTGTTGCACGGGGGAGGGCCGGTCGGATGAGCCTCTCCCGCGCCTCCACGCCGGCGCTGATCGGCCTCGCCGCCCTGGCGGTGGCGACCTACGTCGCGGCCGACCGCTCGATGCGGCCGGTCCGCGTGCCGGGCGCCGAGCAGAAGCTGGAAGCGGTGCGCCTCATGGAGCGTGCCGAGAGCGTCATCGGGGCCGTCGAGCGCGAGCGAGGCATCGTCGTGGACCCGCGCAACGACCCGACCCTCTCGGGGCTCGTGGGTCCGGAGTTCACGCTGATCACGACCGATCGCGGCTCCCAGGCGGCGAAGAGCCTGGCCACGAATCCCAACTTCGCCGCCGCGGCCACGGAGCTGATGCTCGAGGCCGGCGTGCGCGGGGGCGACCTGGTGGCGATCGGCATGACCGGGTCCTTCCCCGGGCTCGATCTCGCCGTCCTGTGCGCCTGCCGGGCGATCGGGGCGGAGCCCCTGGTCATCACCTCGGCCGGGGCCTCGATGTTCGGGGCCACGGATCCGGACCTGACCTGGCTCGACATGGAGTCCGTGCTGGCCCGCCGCGGCCTGTGGCCCTACCGCTCGCTCGCGGCGTCGGTCGGCGGCGGCGACGACATCGGGCGCGGGCTCTCACCCGCCGGCGTGCGCCTGCTCGAGCAGGCGATCGCGCGCAACGGTGTCCCCCAGCTCCGGGCGGCGACCGTCTTCGACGCGATCCGCGAGCGCACCGCTCTCTACGACTCCGTGGCGCGCGCGCGCGGCCGCCCGCTCCGCCTGTACGTGAACGTGGGCGGCGGCGCCGCGAGCCTGGGGGGCGCGTACAACGAGCGGCTGATCCCGCTGGGGCTCTCGCGCCGGTTGCCGGTGCGGAACTATCCGAAGCTCGGGGTCATCAACGTGCTGGGCGAGCGGGGCGTTCCGGTGATCCAGCTCCTGCAGGTGTCGAAGCTCGCCCGTCGCTTCGGCGTCGTGGACGCCGGCGGCCGCCCGCGGCCGCCGGACAGTGGCCGTCTCTTCGCCGAGCGTCGCTACAACCTCTGGGTGGTCGTTCCCGGAGCGGCCCTCCTGATCCTGGCGAACCTCCTGGTCCTGCGCTTCGACCTGCGGCAGCAGCTCCTGGGGCGTCCCCATCCCGAGAAGGTTCTCGAATCATGAACGGCCTCAAGCTCGTGCTTCTCCTGTGCGCCGTGCTCGTCGTGGCGTTGCTGCTCCGCCTGCACGAACGCGGTCCCATCGGCTGGCCGCCCGCCCCGCGTTCCCTGCGGATCCCGGCTCGCGGCGAGAGACCTGCGCTGGCCCTGCCGTCGATGGCCTCTTCCCCCGAGCACGTGACGCCGCAGTCGGCGATCGCGCAGCTGCTCGCCGGCGCAGACTCGACGCCCGGCCCGACGGCTTACAGCGCGAGGCGGGCTCGCCAGAAGGCGCGCCACGGCAGGTGGGTGAGCCTCACGCCCGTCGTGGCGACCCGCAGTGTCTCCCTCGAGGAGGACGCGAAGATCGTCTCCTACTACACCGTGCTGCCGAACCGGCCCGTGGTCGTGCGGGTCGTGGGCCCCACGGTGGTGGAGCTGCGCGCCCGGCTGGACTTCGATCCCACGATGCGCGGAGTCCAGACCTGCGATCTGCGCCTGCGCGAGGACGGCCGGCCTTTCGGGGACGCGGTCTTCATGACCACCAAGGCGGTGGCGGCCTCGTACACCGACTTGCGCGACCGCGTGCCCTCGAAGGTCCGTCATTTCACCTGCCAGCTCGGCCGCGGGGTCCACGCGCTGGAGGTCTCCCTCGTCCGCCCCGCCCGCGGCTCGGCCGAGGTGCGGGTCAGCATCCCGAAGGCGGCGGCCTCCGGCTGAGCCGCCGGTGAAGACGGTGGTTCCGGGCCCGATCGCGCCGGCGCGGCGACAGGGAGCGAGGCCGGCCGAGGGGGCGCGCAGCCGTTGGCGGAATGGCGCGCGGCCGATTAGACTGCGGCCCTCATGCGTCTGCCCGCCGAGCCGTTCCGCATCAAGGTCGTCGAGCCCCTCAAGCGCGTATCGCGCGAGGAGCGCGAGCGGCTCATCCGCGAGGCGGGGTTCAACATCTTCGCCGTGCCCGCCGAGAGCATCTACATCGACCTGCTCACGGACAGCGGCACCTCGGCCATGAGCGACCGGCAATGGGCCGGGCTCATGACCGGCGACGAGTCGTACGCCGGCAGCCGCAATTACTATCACTTTCGCGACACGATCCGGGACGTCTTCGGCTATCCGCACGTGATCCCCACGCACCAGGGCCGCGCCGCCGAGAACCTGCTCTTCTCGACGATCGTGAAGCCCGGCGACGTGGTGCCCAACAACAACCACTTCGACACGACCCGCGCGAACGTCGAGCACCAGGGCGCCGAGGCCCTGGACCTGGTGATCGACGAGGGGCTCGATCCGGCTTGCGCCCACCCGTTCAAGGGCAACCTGGATCCGGCGAAGCTGGAGCGCACGCTCCGCGAGGTGGGACGCGAGCGCGTGCCGCTGGTCATGCTCACCCTGACGAACAACTCGGGCGGCGGGCAGCCCGTCTCCCTGGCCAACGTGAAGGCGGTGCGCGAGGTCTGCGAGCGGCACGGCGTGCCGCTCCTCTTCGACGCCTGCCGCTTCGCCGAGAACTGCTGGTTCATCCGCGAGCGCGAGCCGGGCCACGCGGGCCGGAGCGTCAAGGACATCGCCCGGGAGTTGTTCTCCTACGGGGACGGCTGCACGATGAGCGCCAAGAAGGACGGCCTCGTGAACATCGGCGGCTTCCTGGCGCTGCGGAACGAGGACTGGGCCGAGCGGATCCGCAACCTGCTGATCCTGATCGAGGGCTTCTCCACGTACGGCGGGCTGGCGGGACGCGATCTCGAGGCCATCGCCATCGGGCTCACCGAGGTGCTGGACGAGGACTACCTGGCCTTCCGCGTCGGCCAGGTCGCGCACCTGGGCGAGATGCTGGCGGCGGGCGGCGTGCCCTTCGTGAAGCCGACGGGCGGCCATGCCGTCTTCCTCGACGCGAAGGCCTTCCTCCCGCACATCCCGCCGTCGCAGTACCCGGGGCAGGCGCTGGTCGTGGCGCTGTACCGCGAGGCCGGCATCCGCGCCGTGGAGATCGGCAGCCTCATGTTCGGCCACCGCGACCCGCGGACCGGTCAGATGGTGTGGCCGCGCCTGGACCTGGTGCGGCTGGCGATCCCGCGCCGGGTCTACACGACCGAGCACATGCGCTACGTGGCGGAGTCGGTCATCCGCCTCTATCGCGAGCGCGAGCGGCTCAAGGGCCTGCGCCTCACCTGGGAGGCGCCGACCCTGCGCCACTTCACGGCGCGCCTCGAAGAATTGTCTCTCGCCGATTCCCCCGCGCCGGCGTCACCCTGAACCGCCGCGGAGCGGGGCGGCCCGCCCCCGCCCGCCGCGGCGAACGAGGAGCACGAGCGGCAATGGCAATCGTGAACCGCGGATTCGCACTGACCTGGCTGGGCCACAACACGTTCAAGCTCGTCACGCGCGGGGCGCGCACCGTGCTGCTCGACCCGTGGGTGGAGGGCAACCCGGCCTGCCCGAAAGAGCACAAGACCTTCGAGAAGATCGACGTCATCACCATCACCCACGGCCACGGCGACCACATCGCCGACGCCGTGACGCTGGCCAAGAAGTTCAAGCCGACGGTGATCTGCAACTACGAGATCTCGCTCTACCTGGCGCGCAAGGGCGTCACCGGCGCCGTGGGCATGAACAAGGGCGGCACCGTGGAGGCGGCCGGCCTCAAGTTCAGCATGGTCCAGGCCCTGCACTCCAGCGGCATCGAGGACGGCGGGCAGGTGATCTACGGGGGCGAGGCCTGCGGCTACGTGATCACGCTCGAGGACGGCACGCGCATCTACAACGCGGGCGACACCTCGGCCCACGCGGAGATGGCCCTGATCGGCGAGCTGTACGCGCCCGACATCGCCCTGCTGCCGATCGGCGATCTGTTCACGATGGCGCCGCGCGAGGCGGCGGTGGCGGCGCGGATGCTCAGGCCCAAGTGGATCGTGCCGTCGCACTACGGCACCTTCCCGGCGCTGGCGGGGACGCCCGAGCAGCTCCGCGAGGCGCTGAGGACTCTCGGCGTGCGCGCCGAGGTCGTGGCGCTGCGGCCCGGCGAGACGCTGAGCTGACGGGGACGCGCGGCCTCGGCTCGCGCCCGCTACCTCGCCGCCACCAGCGCCAGCACGTCGTAGAGCGCGTGCACCAGGATCGCCGCGCTCGTGCTGCTGCGCTGGCGGATCACGCCCAGGATCAGGCCGAAGACGAAGATCGAGGCGATCCCGTACCACGAGTACTGCACGTGGAGGGCGGCGAAGAGCAGCGAGGTGAGCACCACGCCGAACCGCGGCTGGAGCGCTCCGCGCATGGTGATCTCCTCGCCGATCCCGGCGCTCAGGCCGAGCAGCACCATGAGGCCGGGCCCCAGCGCGTGCGCCAGCGCCTCGGTGAAGCGCTGGTCGGCGCTCCACAGCGCGGGGAAGGCGGATCGCTGCAGCACCTCGCTGCCGCTGTTGAAGAGCCACAGGGCGACGACTCCCGCCGCGATGACCAGCCACTCCGGCGCCCGCACGGGGGTGAGCCCCAGCCGCGCCAGGGTCTCGCCGAGCGACCGCCGCACCAGCCAGCCCACCGAGGCCAGGGCCAGGACGACGTAGCCGATCAGGCTGCTCGCCAGCCCCGTGGCCGAGACGAGCGACTCGGGCTCGTCGAGGACCGTGGACAGCTCGCCGCGCAGCGCGAACCAGGTCGGCAAGGCGAGGAGGAAGGCGAAGAGCGCGAGGTGGGCGGTGAGGCGCAGGGTGTGGCTCGGCGTCCCGCCGCGGAAGAGGAGCCGCACGAGCGCGTCGGCCACGGGGCGCACGAGGCTCAGGAGGCAGAAGGCGGCGCTGAGTCCCGAGAGGACCGTGACCGCGAGGCGCGTGGACGGAGGGAAGTCGCTGCGGAAGAGGACGCCCGCCAGCGCCGCGAGCACGAGGAGCCCGCTCACGGGCGGGACCCACGCGACCAGCGCGTGGATCCAGCGCCAGCCCGGATGCGCGTCGGCGCCCTGGGCCGTGACGTAGAGCCCGGCGATCCCGATGAGGAGCGCGGTCTCGAGCTGGTGGACGAGGAGGGCGCCGAACCCGAGGACGGCGAGGATGGCCAGCCACGGATAGAATCCCTGCGGGGGCTCGGCGGCGATCTCGCCCGCCCAGGGCGGCGCCTCGGGGGGCGTGGGCCCACCCGACTCGAGGTACTCGAACGCGGGATGCGGCTCCCTCGGCGGAGCCGACGAGGCGGCGGGGGAGGGCGGCGCCTCGGGATCTCGACCGGCGGCCGGCGGGCCTTCCGGACCGCCCCGGTCGGCTTCCTGCGGCCCGTCTTGATTCTCGTCGCTCATCCGGCGAGCATAGCCGCACGGGAGAGGGGGCGCCACGCATGAAGGTCAGGGTCCTGTTCTTCGCGCAGGCGCGGGAGAGCGCGGGCAGCGCCAGCATCGAGCTGGTCCTGCCCGAGAGCAGCCGAGTCGCGGATGCGCTCGCGGCGCTGGCCCGCGACTATCCGGCGCTCGAATCCCTGTGGCCGCACCTGGCGGTGGCCCTGAACGGACGGCTCGTGCCTCGCGGCGCCGATCTCACCGAGGGCGCGGAACTGGCGCTCCTGCCGCCCGTGAGCGGTGGCTGAGCATGGCTCGCACCGCGCGCTCCTCGCCCGCTCCCGGCCGCATCGTCTGCCGGCCCGTCACGCCGGAGCGCTGGCCGGACCTCGCCAGGCTGTTCGGCCCCCGCGGCGCGTGCGCGGGCTGCTGGTGCATGTGGTTCCGCCTCGGCCGGCGCGAATTCGACGCGGGCAAGGGTGAGGGGAACCGGCGCGCGCTCAGGCGCCTGGTGGACGCCGGCGAGCCCGTCGGCCTGCTCGCCTACGCGGGCCGCGAGCCCGTGGGCTGGTGCGCCTTCGCGCCCCGCGCCGCCTACCGGCGGCTCGAGACCTCGCGCGTGCTGGCGCCGGTGGACGCGCGCCCCGTGTGGTCGGCGCCCTGCTTCTTCGTCGCCCGCGGCTGGCGCCGTCGCGGCCTGACCGCGGCGATGCTGGAGCAGGCGAAGGTCCTCGCGGCCAAGGGCGGCGCGGAGGCGCTCGAGGGTTACCCGATCGAGTCGCGAGCGCCCATGGCCGACGCATTCCTCTACCACGGGGCGGCCAGCGCCTTTCGCCAGGCGGGCTTCATCGAGGTGGCGCGGCGCTCGCCGACCCGACCGATCATGCGCTGCGAGCTGAAGGCGGCGCGGCGGACTAGGCGCGGCCCGGCTTCCCGGAAGGATCGGTCGGCGGGCTCGCCAGGAGGCACGCTTGGCTGAGCTGCTCGAGGGCCCGATCCCGGTCGAGCGCCTGCTGGCCGAGGCCACGCGCCCCGACTGCGGGGCCGTGACGCTCTTCCTCGGCACGACCCGCGACCGGCACGAGGGACGGAAGGTCGTGCGCCTGCACTACGAAGCCTACCGGCCCATGGCCATCGCCGCGCTCGAGAAGATCGAAGCCGACACCGTCGGCTCGTTCGCGGTGGCCTCGTGCCGCATCGTCCATCGCCTGGGCGAGGTCCCGCCCGCGGAGGCGAGCGTGGCCGTGGTCGTCGCCGCCGCGCATCGGGCCGCGGCCTTCGATGCCTGCCGCTGGGCCATGAACGAGATCAAGAGCACGGCCCCCATCTGGAAGAAGGAACTGTACGAAGACGGGAGCGGAGGCTGGATCGAGGGGGCGAAGCTGGAGTAGGCAGCGGGTCGCTCAGCCGTGGCGGCGTGAAATCAGAGTGAAACGAGGTCGAGACGCCTGTTGGCGACGCGAGTTATGGTTACCATGAGCCCCACGGAGTCACGCGTCCGTGGGGCCCATGGTGTCTCAGGACTGGCGGGAACGCTTCGGGAGAGGGGTGAGCATGCTTGCGAGGCTCTTAGAGATCGGCGGGTTGGCGTTCAGCCTGCTCACGATCAGTGCGCCCGTGTCGAGTCGGCCGACTGGCTTGACGGATTCGGCGGCCATCAAGTTCGGAGGGACCTCGTGGTCACTCGTACGGAGAGTGAGTGAAATCAGTCCCGCGGTGCGCTCTGCCCTCAGTCGGCGATTCTTCGCGGAAGACCCGCGCATGGCTGATCCTGGTGGCGCCTTCAGTTCCACTGACCTCGTCCGCGTCGTCCCCGCTCCGCGAAGGCGCTTGCTGCTCGCCGGACATGTCGGCACGAGATGGTTCGTCGCTTATGAGGTTGGCGGGCGGGGGTACCATCACACGCTCGTCGAGTACGAGTTGGGGCGAGGGGCGCCTCGACTCACGTTGCTGGCGAGGGGGATGTTCGTCAAGGAACACTCGCGACGAGTGGAATTGGGGGAGATTGTCCGTGCCCTGCGCTCGCCGGGTGTTCATGTTGAGTCGGTGAACACGGCGGCGACTGACTGAGCTGGGGTGCGCGCCTATGCCCTTGGCTATAACAGGCAAAAGAGAAGGTCACGGGACTGGAGGGGACGAGCTCGCGATGCGGGAGTCTCGGCGCATCGCGGGAGGCGTGGCGTGAAGGGTGCAGGGCTGATGCTGGTGCCTGTCGCGATCTTCGTCTGATCACTCCGGAGCCGCCCGTGCCCGATCCGCTCCCAGGCAGGCCGCGCCGCCGAGCACCGCGCTTCCGCACGGTGCTGCTGGTCGCGACGACGTGCGCGCTTCTCGTGTTCGCGGAGTTCGTGGCCTGGGGGTTCTCCTGCTCGCTCGGGGCGGATGCGGACCCTGCGTACGCGGCGCACGTACCGCGGGCGTCGGCCGCGTCGCCCGCGCCGCGGGCCGGCGGCGCGGCCGCGGCCGGCGACTCGTTCCCGGCGGGCGTCGTGCGGCTCGACAGCCTGCTCGAGCCGATCCGCGCGCGCACCAAGGTGCCCGCGCTGGCGTGCGCGATCGTGCGGGGCGACAGTCTCTGGGGCCTGGGAGTCGTCGGCGTGCGCCGGGCGGGGGCACTCGAGCGCGCGCGCTGGTACGACCGCTTCCACATCGGCTCCGACACCAAGGCGATGACCGCGACGCTGGTGGCGACCCTCGTCGAAGAAGGCCGACTGCGCTGGAACTCGACCCTGGCCGAGGTCTTTCCGGATCTGGCGCCCGGCATGCGACCGGAGTATCGCGGGGTCACGATCGCGATGCTCATGCAGCACCGGAGCGGGCTGCGCGACGATCGCAACCTGCTTGCCCTGGCGGGGCAGGGCCTTCTCGGCGGCTCGGTGCGCGAGCAGCGCCTGGGGGCGGTGCGCCGCGCGCTGGCCCGGCGGCCGGCGTACGCGCCGGGGACTCGGAACGTCTATGCCAACTCGAACTTCACCATCCTGGGGGCCGCCGTCGAGCGCCTCACCGGCGACTCCTGGGAGTCGCAGATGCGCCGCCGGCTCTTCCAGCCTCTGGGCATGAAGGGGGCGGGCTTCGGCACGCCCCACGCGCCGGGGAGCCTCGACCAGCCCTGGGGGCACGCCCTCGTCGGGCCGCGCCTCTTCTGGGTCGAGAGCACCTGGCTTCCCCCGGCGATCCACCCCGCGGGCAACGTCAGCCTCTCGCTGAGCGACTGGGCCAAGTTCGCGGCGCTCCATCTCGAGGCCGAGCGCGGCCGCTGCTGCCTGCTCTCACGCGAATCGTTCCGGCGGCTGCACGCCGAGACGCCGCCCCGCTCGCACTTCGCCGCGGGCTGGGGCGTGATGCGCAGCGACTCCCTGGGCACCACCCTGGTGCACGCCGGCTCGGACGGCTTCTGGTACGCGGTCATCGTGGTCGCTCCGCGCCTCGACGCGGCGATCCTGATCGCCACCAACATCGGCGTGAGCCGCGGCGAGCGCGCCTGCGACGAAGGCGTCCGGAGGATGTTCCGCTTGGTCCGCGGCCCGGGAGCGGCGGCGAGCACGCCGTAGCGCCCTCCTCTCGCCCTCCGGGTCCCCGTGGTCAGCCGTGAGCGCGCTGGCCCGCGCTCGCGAGCGCGAGGCGCGCCTCGGCGCGGACCTCGGGGTCCGCGTCGGACGCGATCGCCGCGGACAGTGCCCGCTCCACCTCCGGGATCGCGCCCGGCTCACGCCGTCCGATCTCGCCCAGCGCCCAGGCGGCGTGCGCGCGCACGAGCGGCTCGGGATCGGTCGCCAGGGCGCGGGTCAGCGCGGGCGCCGCCCGCGCGTCGCCGCGGTTGCCCAGGGCCACGCAGACGTTGCGCAGGAAGCCGCCGCGCCGCGCGCGGCGGATGGGGCTCGTGGCGAAGAGCGTGCGGAAGCCCGGCTCGTCCAGGGCGAGAAAGCCCTCGAGCGTCCAGCCCGCGAGGGCCCGCGCCTGCAGCCGCGCCTCGCGCGCCGGCGGGGCGAAGCGGTTCCAGGGGCAGACCTCCTGGCAGACGTCGCAGCCGAAGATCCACTCGCCGACGAGCGGCCGCAGCTCGCGCGGGATCGTTCCGCCGTGCTCGATGGTGAGGTAGGAGATGCAGCGCCGCGCGTCCACCCGGTAGGGCGCGACGATGGCGCCCGTGGGACAGGCCGTGAGACAGCGCGCGCAGGTTCCGCAGTGCTCGCGCGGGAACGGCGGGTCGGCCTCCAGCTCGCGGTCCACGAGGATCTCGCCGAGCAGGAAGTAGGAGCCGAGCGTGGGGGAGAGCAGCCCCGAGTGCTTGCCGAGCCAGCCGATCCCCGCGCGACGGGCGAGGTCGCGCTCGAGGATCGCGCCCGTGTCGCTGTACCAGAGCGTGCGCGCCCCCGGCAGCAGCTCCTGCACGAAGCGCTCGAGCTGGACCAGCCGCTCGCGCATCAGGCGGTGGTAGTCCTCGCCCACGGCGTAGCGGGCGATGCGCCCCAGACGCCCGTCGCCCTCGGCGGCGCGCGCGGGCTCGTAGCAGAGCGCCACGCAGACGGCCGCGCGGGCGCCGGGGAGGATGCGCGCGGGATCGGCGCGCCGCTCGCGGCTTCGCTCGCTCGCGAGCCAGGCCATGCCCCCGTGGAATCCGGAGGCCAGCCACTCCGCGAAGCGCCGCGAGGCCGGAGCCTCGTCGGCCGCCGTGGCGGGCTCCTCGGCGCTCGCGGCGAGGCTCGCCACCCCCGCTGCATCGAAGCCCAACTCCAGCGCGCGGGCCTTGATGCGGCGGGAGTCGCTCATCTCAGTGGTGCTGCGCGCTGTCCGCCGGGGCTGGCTTCTTCCCTCCTGCGCCCGGCGTCTCCTCCTTGGCGGTCTGCGCGCCTCGCGACTTCAGGTGGCGGATGACCTCGATCTTGAGCGGCGGCGGGGCCTTGTTCGCGCTGGTCCAGCGCGCGGCCTCCGCCTGATCTTCGCCCGCCTTCTTCAGCGCCTCCACCTCCGCGCGCGACGCCGGGGGCGTGGTCGCGGCCCCGGGTCCGTGCGCGGGCGGCGCGGGCTTCGCTCCCGGGCTCACGCCGGGCCGGGCGGTGGGACTCGCGGGCGTCGCCATGTCCTCGATCTTCACCCGGTCGAGGCGGCCCGCCACCTTCTCGACCGCCGAGATGCTGGGGCCCAGGTTGAAGCGCACGCCGTCGCGCTCGCCCTCGTCCACGACGGGCTCCGGAGTCCCGAGCTTCGCGCCCACCTGGCTCCGCGTCAGGGTGTGAGTCTTGAGATCGGTGGACGGGAGATCGGCTGTGGGCACGAAGAGGTAGGTGCCTCCCGGCACCGCGGAGCTGGAGTAGCCCGAGGGGAACTGCGGCGACCAGCCGACGTAATCGGGCGTCTGCTCCCACGAGACCCAGGCGGGCCCCCAGTCGAGGCCGGGGACCCACACCCAGCCCTGATAGTGATCGTAGAACCAACGGCCGTAGTGGTACGTGGCCCAGCCGAAGGGCTCTTCCGAGATCCACACCCAGCCGTACGAGTCGCTCGGCGCCCAGAAGCCCGCGGCGTACGGGCGCCAGCTCATCATGTCCTCCCGGGGGCGGAAGACGTAGCCGTAGGGCTCGATCAAGATCCAGTCGCCGTAGTCCTGGAGCGCGTCGTAGAAGAGGCGATACTCCGGCAACAGCCCTGCTCGCGCGGCAGGCATGGATTCCTGCGTGGGGGTCAGGTTGGCCGCGGCGCAGGAGAGCTGCCCGATGGCGAGCAGCGTGAGTGCGACCAGCCTCCAGCGGATGCGCATGTCGGTTCCTCGCTCGTGCCTCATCGGGTGTGATGCCAGATTCCCCGGGATCGACGCCGGCATTCTATACCTGCGGGCGCGAAAGCGGTGCCCCGTTCCGCGGGGCTTTGCGGGGGGATGACACCCGTGGGGCCGCGCGGTCCCGAGCGCCGCCGCTGGCTCGAGGGGATTCGCGTCGCCCCGCCGGGCGCGGGCGGCCGAGCGGCGCGAGGCTCCTCAGGCGGGCCCGAGAGCCCGAGCCACCCGTGCGACCACCTCGCTCACGGGGATCGTCCGGATGTCGGCCACGCTGGCCGTCGTCACGGCGTAGGGCCGATTCGGCTCGTCCACCCACTCGGCGATCCGCCGGGCCGCCGTGCCATCATGGTTGGCCATCACGCAGGCGTACCGGCAGCCGCACATCTGGAAGAGGTGCCCGGGACCGCAGTCGTTGCCGAAGGCGGCCGCCGCGTGGCGCGCCACGGCCGCCAGCGCCGGCACCGGCTCGTCCACCAGGCACCGGCTGCGCGCCGCGACCGCCGAGGACTCGATCGGCTCGCGGAGCCGCGACTCCCGCCGCCCCAGCACGAAGACGAACTGCAGGCTCGGCTCGCGCGCGGCGAGCAGCTCGCAGGCCGCGAGGAAGTTCTCGATGCCCCAGAGCTTGAACTCGCCCGCGCCTCCTCCCGGCAGCACGCCGACGTAGCGCCCCCAGGTCTCGGGGCGCTGCGGGCAGCCGGCCTCCGCCGGCAGCCACGCGTCCAGCCTCGCGGCGCGGGCGTCCACGCCTGCGAGGAGGGTGAGGTACTTGCGCGGCCGGTAGATCGTGGTGTCGTGCGGGACGGTCCGGGTGAAGAGGGCGGGGCTCAGCCACGAGCGATAGCCCACGCGCTCGCGAGCGCCGCCCGCGCCGATCGCGAGATCGATCCGCCGGGAGAAGGGACGCAGGGAGTAGACCGCGTCGGGGCGCGCCTCGCGCAGGGCGCCCGCGATCCGGCGCACGTCCTTCTGGTAGAGCCGCACCTCGTCGGCGAGACCGAGCCGCACCAGCAGCTCGGCCTCGGGGAAGGGCGAGAGCAGGAGGAGCCGCGCGTCCGGCCGCCGCTCGCGCAGGGCGTGCAGGAAAGGCGCGTGCACGAGCAGGGCGCCGAAGAACGGGCGGTTCTCGACGAAGACGGCCAGGGTCATGAGCCGAGTTCCAGGATCACCTCCACGAGGGCGCCATTCCGCTCGTCACCGCGAAGGCGGCCGGCGGAGGCCCCCTCCTCACGGGGTCCCCACGGCGCGGCCCCACTTCCTCGCGTGCCTGCCGCCGACCGCTCTCTCCCCTGCCCACCTGCGCGACCAAGCCATGGGCGTGTCGGTCACGGTCTACAGGTCTTTGTAGTCGGGGCCGTCGCCGCCTTCCGGCGGCACCCAGGTGATGATCTGGTACGGGTCGGCGATGTCGCAGGTCTTGCAGTGCACGCAGTTCGCCGCGTTGATCTGCAGCTTGAGCGCTCCCGGCTTCGCTTCGTCCGGGACCATCTCGTAGACGCTGGCCGGGCAGAAGTGTTGGCAGGGATTGCCGTACTCCTCGCGGCACTTGGTGGCGCAGACGTTCAGGTCGGAGACCACGAGGTGCGAAGGCTGGTCCTCGTCGTGCTTGGTGCCCGAGAGGTACACGTCCGCCAGCTTGTCGAAGGTTAGCGCGCCGTCGAACTTCTGCGGCGCCGGCTTGCCGCCCGGATACAGCTCGCGCAGCTTGCGCATGCGCTCGTGTCCCGGGACGTTCCGCAGCCGGTCGGCCAGCGGGTCGCGGCCGCCGAGGGCCATCTGCCCGCCGAAGCGCAGCACCCCCGCGTACAGGCCGTCCGCGAAGCCCTGGTGGAAGTTGCGCACGCTCCTCAGCTCCGCCGCCGCCCACGAGTGCTCGACGCGGGTCTCGTACTTGGCCAGCCGCTCCTTCGAGAAGTCGTTCGCGAGCAGGCACTCGAAGAGCGTCTCGGCGGCGAGCATCCCCGACTTGATGGCGAGATGGATGCCCTTGAGGCGGGCGCCATTCAGGAAGCCGCCCGAGTCGCCGGCGAGGAGCAGGCCGTCGGCCGAGAGCTTGGGCATCGCCCACCAGCCGCCCTCGGGGATGGCCTTGGCCCCGTAGGCGACGGGCTTGCCGCCCTCGAGCAGGCGCCGCACGTGCGGATGGGTCTTGAAGCGCTGGAAGACGCCGTGCGGATCGTTCGTGGGATCGGGACCGTCGAGGCCGGTGACGAAGCCGACCGCCCAATGGGATTCGTCCATGCCGTAGACGAAGCCGCCCCCGAAGGTGTCCTCGCGCAGCGGCCAGCCCAGGGTGTGGATCACGCGCCCCTTCTGTGCGCGCCCGGCGGGCACCTCCCACAGCTCCTTCACCCCGGTCGAGTAGACCTGGGCGTTCCGGCCCACGGTCAGGCCGAGCGTGGTCTCGAGCGCCTTGGCCACGGTGCCGCGCGGGCCCTCGCAGAGCACGGTGGCCTTGGCGCGGCAGTCGGCGCCCGGCTGGTAGTTGGGCTTCTTCTCGCCCTTCTTGTTCACGCCCTTGTCGCCGGTGCGCACGCCCGCCACGCGGCCGTTCTCGACGAGAGGCTTGGCGGCCGGCGTCTCGGTCACCACGAGCACGCCCTTCTCTTCGGCGATCGCGGCCAGCCACTCGACCAGGCGACCGAGGGAGAGGATCACGTTGCCGTGGTTCTGGAGCACCGGGGGGAGGAGCGGCAGGCGGAACTGGCCCGTGTCCCAGAGGAAATAGACGTCGTCGGTCGTCACCTCGGCCGCGACCGGGCAGCCCTTGGCCCGCCAGTCCGGGAGCAGCTCCTCGAGCGCGCGGGGATCGAGGATCGCGCCCGAGAGCCCGTGCGCCCCCACGCGCCTCGACTTCTCGAGCACGGCGATCGTCACCTCGGGCAGCGCCTCGCCGGGCGCGCCCGCGCGGATCGCGGCGTTGTGGCGCTCGACGAGGTTCGCGAGGTGGATGGCGCCGGCGAGCCCGGCCGGGCCCGCGCCCACGAATTGCACGTCGAACTCGAGGACCTCGCGCTCCACCTGCGCCTCCTCGTGAGCAGGCCGCTCAACCGGCCGCTGACTGCGTCGGCTCGTCGCTCCTCGCTGCGACGTATCCACGGGGGGATACGACTCGCTCGTCGCTTCCTCGCCGACTCGTCCTCGGTCGTTCAGCGGCCCGCTACCTCTTCGTGGCCTCCACCGACTCCTCGTGGGCCTGCTCGGCCAGCCAGCGCTCGGCGTCCATCGCCGCCTGGCAGCCGCTTCCCGCTGCGGTCACCGCCTGCCGGTACGAGGGATCCGCCACGTCCCCGGCGGCGAACACGCCGGGGATCGCCGTGCGGGTCGTGCCCGGCTCGGTGAGCAGGTAGCCTTGCTTGTTGAGCGGAAGCTGGCCGCCCAGGAACTCCGTGTTGGGCCGGTGCCCGATCGCCACGAAGACGCCGTCGACCGCGTGCTCGCTCAATTGACCGGTCAGGCGGTCGCGCAGCCTCACGCCCGTGACCTTGTGCGGGGACCTCTCGCCCAGCACCTCGGCCAGCTCCGCGTTCCAGATGAACTGGATCTTCGGGTTCTTGAAGGCCCGCTCCTGCATGATCTTCGAGGCCCGGAGCTGGTCGCGGCGGTGCACCACCGTGACCTGGGAGCAGAAGCGCGCCAGGTACATCGCGTCCTCCATGGCCGTGTCGCCGCCGCCGAAGACCATGACGCGCCTGCCGCGGAAGAAGAAGCCGTCGCAGGTCGCGCACGCCGAGACGCCGAAGCCGAAGAACTCGTCCTCCGAGGGGAGGCCCAGCTTCTTGGCCGAGGCGCCCGTGGCGAGGATGAGCGAGCGGGCGCGGAACTCGCCGGCGTCGGTGCGGACCGTGAACGGCCGGCGCCCGAGGTCCACGCTCTCGACGGTGGCGGCGACGATCTCCGTGCCGAAGCGCTTCGCCTGCTCGCCCATCTTCTCCATCAGCTCGGGGCCCTGGATACCGTCCGGGAACCCCGGGTAGTTCTCGACCTCGGTGGTGGTCGTGAGCTGGCCGCCCGGCTGCGTGCCGACCAGCATGAGCGGCTGGAGGTTGGCGCGGGCGGCGTAGATGGCGGCGGTGTAGCCGGCGGGCCCGGAA
Source organism: Candidatus Eiseniibacteriota bacterium (assembly GCA_033853925.1). Taxonomy (GTDB): domain Bacteria; phylum Eisenbacteria; class RBG-16-71-46; order RBG-16-71-46; family RBG-16-71-46; genus JANXPZ01. Next base: position 36,479 of record JAWOLC010000135.1, on the reverse strand, counting down.
CCCAGGACGGCGACCTCGTAGATGCGCGACACGTTGACTCCCACGGTGAATTGGTTGAACCGCAAGATTCTAGCAGGCCGGCGAGAAAGGTCCACCTTGCGGACGAGGCCGCCGTTGCGGGCCGGCCTCACATGCGTGAGATGCGCGCTCGGGGCTCCGGGGTACGCCGGAGCGGGCTCGGGCGGCGTGCGAGACGCCACGGCCGCCCACTGGCGGAGCGGGACTCGGGCGCTCGCCGATCCTGGGAGCCAGTCACCGAGGCGACCGCCGAGATCGCCTGCCGGCCGCCGGCGACTCGGGCTTTCGCGCGCTCTCCGCGGCTCTGCCGCTCGGTCAGCGCAGCGCCGCGGCGCAAGACCAGAGCTGGAAGAGCCCGAAGGCGGCGAGGGCCGCCGCCGACACGCCGACCAGGGCGCGGTTCACCCTCTGCCCGAGCCCGCGGGCCCTCGCGAACAGGAGGACGATCCCCGCCTGCGTGACGACCATCGTCGTGTAGAAGCCGACGACGAGCGCGACGCCGCGTGGCGGCGCCTCGCGCCATCCCTTGAGGAGGAGGGGCCCCATCACCAGGCTCCAGCCCAGGTAGGGGCCCGGGTTCAGCAGGTTCACGAGGGTGGCGCGCAGGAGATTCTCGCGCCCCGTCGGCGCGGGCTGGGCGGTGCCGCGCTCGAAGTGCCGCCAGGTGCGGAGCGCGAGGAACGCCAGGTAGAGGAGGAAGACCCCGCCCGCGCCGCGGAGGAGGAGCAGCAGCGACGCTGGGACGCGGCTCAGCACCAGCAGCACGAGGACGATGATCGGCCCGTCGCTCACCAGGGGCGAGAAGGCCGCGGGGATCGTCCGGCGCCAGCCGTGGCTCAGCGCCTGCGACACGAGGTACGCCTGGATCGGCCCCGGCTGCACGGCGGCGGCGAAAGCGTAGGTGATGCCAAGGATCAGATAGGTGAGCACGCGCTGGGCGGCTCCCGGTGGGAGCGCCGCCGGCCCCGCGGCGCTTCGCCACCCCGTGCCAAGACTCGTGCCCGTCGCGGCCGGAGCCGACGGGCCTCTCGCCGCGGGCCGCGCCCCGCGCTCAGAGCGCCGGCGCGAGCTGCGCGAGCAGCCAGGTCTCCGCTTCGCCGAGGTCGCGAAACACTCGGGTCACGCGGAAATGCCGCTCGGCGAGCACCTCGAACCTGCGGAGCATACCGTAGAGCACGTCGCTCGTCGCGACGATGGCGCAGACCTCGAAGCGGATGCGGTCGCGCACCCGGTTCATCGCCTGGACCACCTCCTCGAGCTGGCGGAGCCGCGGCACGGTGACCGCCTGGCTCAGGTCCAGGAGCACGTCCAGTCGCGACGGGCAGGCCGGATCCTGCGCCAGCGTCGAGAAATGCGCGACGACCTCGGCGACCGTGACCTCGCCCACGCACCGGGTACGTATCCATCCCCGGGCTCGATCGAGCTCGTAGAGCACTGGCATCTTCCGCCTCCAGGCGGGCTGTGGGATCGCCGCGGCTGGGTCTCCGCCGCGGCGGGTGCGGTATTCTATCCTCGGACCGGTAGGACGCGAAAGCGATTCCACGTCGGGCGCGGGACTCCTGGGAAGCGACCGAGCGAAGGGGGACACAATGGCCGGAGACAACATGGACCGCAAGACGTTCGTCAGAACCCTGGGCAGGATCGGCGCCGGAACCTGCCTGTGCGCAGCCGTCGGCGGCATGCGAGGGGCGCTGGCCGGTGAGGCCTCGGCCCCGAAAGGCGACGCGTCGCCCGGTGCTCCCGCGCCGGGGAGCGCGACGAAGGCCGCCGAGAAGCCGCGGGCGGCGGAGGTTCCGAGCGGCGCGCAGCCCGGGGACACGACCGCCGAGCGGGCGGCGAAGCGCATGGAGTTCGTGGACGGCTGGGTCACGCGCTTCTTCGCCGTCGCGGACCAGACGCTGGACGAGCCGACCCGCATGCGGCTCCTGGAGGCGAACGGCAAGGCCTGTTTCGCCGCCTATGCCGGGCCGCCCAAGGGCCAGCCGCGGCCCGACGAGTTCGAGCGCTTCGCCAAGTGGATCGCCGAGAAGGGCGCGGCTCGCGGCTACACGATCACGGGCCGCGTGATCGGCTTCGCGTACGCCGGCAGCGCCGAGACGGGGCAGGCGGCACCGGAGAACGTCTGTCTCTGCCCTCTGGTCGAGGCGCAGAAGGCCGGGTCCATCTCGAAGACCTACTGCCACTGCTCCGTGGGCTACGTTCGCGAGATGCACGAGCGCATGCTCGGCCGGCCCGTGCAGGTCGAGCTGGTGGATTCGGTCCTCTGGGGCGGCAAGCGCTGCCGCTTCCGCCTGACCGTGGCCTGAGGGCCCGCCGGTCTGCCGCGACTCGATCAGCGCAGGATGACGAGCCGCGTGCTGCCGAGTGACCTGCCGTCGGCGACGAGCCGCGCCTGGTAGACGCCCGGCGCGAGCGAGCCGGCGGGGCCCAGCTCCGCGAGCGTCGGCTCGGAACTCGCGGCGCGGAGTCGGCTCGAGCGCACGCGGCGCCCCGCCGTGTCGAACAGCTCGATCCGCGCGTCGCGCGTGCCCACGGGCAGCGCCACGCGGAAGCGCGGCGCGGTCGCCGGGTTCCGGGCAGCGGCGAACACCAACGCCCCGCCCGGAACCTGCACCGAGGCGTAGCCGGCGTAGCGCACGGCGGCGCCGTCCTCGAGGCGCAGGCGGTATTCGAGCAGGCGGCCGGGAGCGATGTCGGCGTCGCGGTAGACCACGTAGCCCGTGCCGTCGGGGAGCACCCGAGCCAGCGCGTTCCAGCCCCGGCCGTCGACCTGCCGCTCGACCGTGAGCCGCGAGCCGGAGCCCGCGGTCCACCAGCGCACCGTCACGCCCGAGGCGTCGAGCGTGGCGCCGGCGAGGCCGATCTCGATCGGCGTGAGGTGATCGTTGGGGAAGAGGGTCCAGATCTGCTGCGCCCACGGGTCGTAGGAATCCCCGCTGGTCCCGCCCTCGTAGAGCACGAGCCCGTCACGATTCCGGTCGTAGAATCCGCCCCGGAAGCTCCCGTTGCCCGCCGGCCCCGTGTTGGCAGGGGCGGGCTGCGACCAGGCGAGATCGCCGGTGAGCGGGAGTTCCCACACGAAGAGATGGTTCATGGAGCTGGGGGAGGTTCCCGGAATCGCGAAGAGCGCCCGCTCGCGAACCTCGTCGACCGCGATCAGCCAGGCCGAGGAGCCGGGACCGGTTCCCGACGGCGCCAGCGGTCTCCAGGTGAGCGAGTCCAGTGACAAGGACCAGAAATCGTCGAGCGTTCCCAGCGTGTCGGTGCCGCCGTAGACGAGCAAGCGGCGTCCCACACCATCGAACGCATACGTCGCCACCTCGCGCGCGGGGGGAACGGGGCCGGTGATGGGGAGCTGCGACCACGTTGGCGAGGCACCGAGAGTGAGCGCCCAGACGTCTCCGAAGCAGATCCGCCGCGCCTGCGCGTTCAGGATGTTGCCGCCGTAGACGATCATCCGGTCCCCCAGCGAATCGTAGATCGCCGCGGCGTGGAAGCGGCCCGCGGGTGGCGTGCCGCTCACGGAGAGCGGGGTCCACTCCCCGCCCCCGAGCGGCATCGTGGCCACGCTGTTGAAGTAGCTCCCCGACGCGTACCCGCCGAACATGACCAGGCGATCGCGCACCGGATCCACGATGTACGACGCGCCGGAGCGCGCGTTCGCCGTGTACGACAGGCGGATCCAATCGGGCGGCTGGGCGAGGTTCGCCGCCCAGACCGCCAGGTACGTCTGGGCACCCGGATCGGGCGCGACCGAGAGGAGCCGGCCGCGGCTGCGATCGTGCAGGGCCAGGCCGCCCCACCTGGGCCCGCCGTGGTCGGGGACGACCGCGCTCCACGCCGGCGTGTTGCTCAGGGACAGCTCGAACCTCCCGCCGAGGCTGGCCGTGCCCGTTCCCGTCACCAGCCCGCCGGCCGTGACGAGCACGTTGCGCACGGGATCCAGGATCCAGGCGGGCGTGGACCGTGGCCACGCGCCACTCGGGATCTGCACGCTCCAGCGCGCCGTGTCCGGGTCCGCGAGGCCCAGGCTCCACAACGCGTGCTCCGACCCGCCCGGCGCGTCGAGCATCAGCATGCGGTCCTGCAGGGAGTCGTACACCGCGATGGCCGAGGACCGCGCCGACGGCACGGGGGTCACGGGCGGGAGGAAGCGCCAGGTCGGAGTCCCCGCGAGGCTCAGCTCCCAGGTCTCGTCCATGGGAGTCAACGCGTACGGCCATACGTCGGTATTCACGTAAACGCCGCCGAACATGAGAACGCGGTTGCGAGCCGCGTCGAAGACGGTCGAGACGTAGCCGCGCCCCGTGGGCAGGGAGCCCGAGGGCGAGAGGCTCGTCCAGACCGGCGTTCCCGTCAGGTTCAGCTGGCTGACGGCATTCGTCGCGTAGGGAGTGCCCAGGCCGCTGTAGTAGATGCCGCCGAAGACGAGGATGCGGTCGCCCTCCGGGTCGTAGACCGCGCTCTGTCCGATGTGGTAGCTGCCCGGCGCGGCGGTCGCGGTGAGCTGGGTCCACTGCATGGAGTCGAGGGAGAGCGCCCACGTCCCGGACACGAATTCGTAGTCGTTGCCGCCCCAGACGATCTCCCGGTCGTGCCCGGCGTCGAAGGCCGCACCCCACAGGGGCAGAACCTGGGAGAGTGGACTGCGCGGAGCCTGGCCGTGGGTGGGGAGGGGCGACCATCCCTGCAGGGAGTCCAGGCTCGTGGCCCAGACCGTGCGGCTGCTGTCGGCGTAGTCGTTCGTGCCGATCAACAGCATTCGTCGCCGCGCCGCGTCGTAGATCGGGATGGAGAAGGCGTTGCCGGGCACCCCGATCATCTGCCAGGTCGGGGCGGACGCTTCGGCCGGCGCGGGCGGGAGGGACGGCGTCAGCAGCGCCGCCAGCGCGAGCGCGGCGAACGCGCTCTCGAGATGCGGCCTCATGAGGGGCTCCTCTCGGCGCCGGCGCGGGGCCGGCCATCCCGAATCTCCCCGGTCCTCACTCGGATTCTAGGCCGCGTCGCGCCGCGAGTCTATTGACAATCGAATGACGGAGCCGGGAGGCTGCCGCGCGCGTCGTCGGCGCGCCTTGCCAGGGCAACTGCGGGCCTCCGACCTATGTCACCCTACCCAGGGACAGGACACTAGCCGCCGCCTTTCTTGACCCCTTCGAGAATCGGGCCCTAGACTCGCGCTTTCAGCGGAAGGGCGCGGGGCCGCCGCGCCGCGGGAGGCCGTGCCGGAGGTCGGATGCCGTTCGTCATCGCGGAGCCCTGCATCGGGGTGAAGGACAAGTCGTGCGTCGAGGTCTGCCCGGTCAACTGCATCTACGAGGGCGAGGACCAGTACTACATCCACCCCGACGAGTGCATCGACTGCCAGGCGTGCGAGGCGGCCTGTCCCGTGCAGGCCATCTTCCCGGACATGACCGTGCCCGAGAAGTGGAAGTCGTACATCGAGAAGAACCGCGCCTTCTTCGACAACAAGTGAGCGCGCCGCGGCCGCCCCCTCTCGCGGCCGCGGCCATGACCCAGGTTCGCGGGCGGCCCCTCGGGAGCCGCCCTTCGCGTGGAAAGGACGACCCCCGTGAATGACGCGGCCCTGCCGACCCGCGACGAGGCCCTCGCGCTCCTGCGCGAGTGGATCCAGAACCCCAACCTCCTCAAGCACTGCTACGCCGTCGAGGCGGCCATGCGCCACTACGCGCGGGAGCGCGGCGGGGACGAAGAGCGCTGGGCCCTGACGGGGCTCGTGCACGACTTCGACTGGGAGCGGCACCCCGACGCCGTGCGCCACCCGATCGAGGGCGTCAAGGCGCTGCGCGAGCGGGGCTGGCCCGAGGACGTGTGCCGCGCGGTGCTCGGGCACGCGAGCTACACGGGCGTGCCCCGCGACACCGAGATGGCGAAGGTGCTCTACGCCTGCGACGAGCTGTGCGGCTTCCTCGTCGCCTGCGCGCTCGTCACGCCCCACAAGACCCTGGACGAGGTCGAGGTTCCGGGCGTCCGGAAGAAGATGAAGCGCGCCGACTTCGCGCGGAACGTGAGCCGCGAGGACATCGTCGCCGGCGCGGCGGAGCTGGGCGTGGACCTCGACCAGCACATCGGCACCACGCTGGCGGCGATGCGGGGGATCAAGGGCGAGCTGGGACTGTAGCCCGCTGCTTCGCCGATCTCGCCAGCGGCGGGCGCAGGGCGGCGGCGCGCCGGACCGCTTCGCTCAGCGGCACGCCGAAGCGCACGAGGGTGTCGCCCCTTCAGCCCCGTGAAGCCGGCAAAAGCGCGACGCCGATCGCTCGTCGCTCGGGGACTCCGGATGGACCCGCGTTCCCGGGTGGCGCTCAACCGGCGTCTTGCGCTTTCTCGGCCGTGGGTCTCACAAGGGAGCCCATGCAAGGCCGCGCCCCACTCCATGCGTGGGGTGAGTTCGCGCCGGGACCAGGTTGCGTCGCGGCGTCACCCACATTCTTTGTTCCGCAGTGCCCGTCTCGTCAAGGGGGAATCTGCAGGCGCGCGCTCGCGAGCGACGACCGTGCCCGCGAGCGACGGCGGAAGCCACCTGGTGTCCTGTCCCCCAGTTCTCGCCCAGAGCCACGAGTCAGCCACCACGGCTCGCGTCGGGACCAGCGCGCGGCGGTGGCTTGCCGACGCGCGCCCTCTGGGGGTAGCCCTTGTTTGTCTGTACTGTCCGGGCGGGGCAGCCCCTGAGGGGAAGTGCCTGGGGAGGGTCTGGCGCAACCGGCGAGCTGATCCTTGTCCGAGTGGAACGGGTATTGCCATCCGTAGGATTACCGACCCACATGTGGAGGGAGGTGGACCCGACGTGCCGCACTCGGACGGAAGGCTGGCTGATCTGTCGCTCGCCCTCCTCGTCGTCCTTCTATTCCGTTCGGTGCCCGCCGCTGCCGGCGCGCAACTCCCCGCCGAGCCTCGCCGGCCGGCCGCAGCCGAGCTGCGCCTCCCCGCCGACATCGTGTATCGCCGCGCGGTCGGCCCGGATCGCGCGGTCGTCTTCCGCCACACGAGCCACGTGGCGCTCGAGCACGACCGCTGCACGGGCTGCCACCCCGGGCTCTTTCCCATCCTCCACCGGGGCCCCGAACCGAGCCATCGCGCGATGAACGCGGGCGGGTCGTGCGGAGCCTGCCACGACGGCCGGAAGGCGTTCGCCGTGAGGGACACCGCCTCCTGCGCCGCCTGCCATTCTGGCATGCCCACCCGCCGAATGGCAGCCGGGTCCGGCACGGGGGCGGCTGCCGGGGCTCCTCCCACAGCCGCGCTCCCCCGTCCGCATGCCTACCCGCGGGGCGCGGACTCGCCCGGCCTCGTCACCTTCCGCCACTCGACGCACGCGCGCGGCCCGGGGAGCTGCCGGTCCTGCCATCCGCGTCCCTTCCGCATGAGCGCGGCGTCTCCGCTGCCGAACGGGGGCATGCACGAGCGGTCGGGGTGCGGGCTCTGTCACGACGGGCAGCGGGCGTTCGCCGCCGAGGATCCCGGCGCGTGCGCGCGCTGCCACGTCGGGGCGGGAGCGAGTCCATGAGCTGGGGCCTGCTCTTCGACTCCACCCGCTGCATCGGCTGCGGCGCCTGCTCGGCGGCCTGCAAGGAGCAGAACGGCCTGCCCCTGCCCATCGAGAGCCGGACGACGGCCTACACCTGGACCGTGGTGGAGAACCGCGGCGGGGCGAACGTGCGCCGCCTCTGCATGCACTGTCTCACCCCGACCTGCGCGTCCGTGTGTCCGGTGGGGGCGATGCGCAAGACGGCCGCGGGCCCGGTCGTCTACGATTCCAAGATCTGCATCGGCTGCCGCTACTGCATCATGGCCTGCCCGTTCGGGGTCCCGAAGTACCAGTGGGATCGCCCGGTCCCGATCGTGGGCAAGTGCGCGCTGTGCGCGCCACGGCTGGCGGCCGGCCAGCCGACCGCCTGCGCGGCCGTGTGCCCGACGGGGGCCACGCTCTTCGGCGAGCGCGAGGCGCTGGTACGCGAGGCGCGGGCCCGGCTGGCCCGGGAGCCCGGCCGCTACGTGGATCACGTCTACGGCCTCGACGAGGCGGGCGGCACCTCGGTGCTGATGCTCGCCGGGGTGCCCTTCGCGAGCCTCGGCCTGCCCGCCGATCTCCCCCACGAGCCCCTGCCGTTCCTCACCTGGCGCGTGCTCTCCGAGCTGCCCGACTTCGTCGGCCTCGCGGCCGTGTTCCTCTACGGCATCCACTGGATCACGAGGCGGCGCGAGGAGGTCCAGCGAGCCGAGGGAGACGCCGGGGGGCCCGAGCCGCGCGGGCCCGCGGCCCCTAGGGGCCCGCGGTCGTGAGCACGGTCCTCGGCGAGCCGCGCCGCGCGGTGCGCGGCGGCTTCTGGACGACGGTCTTCTTCGTCCTGCTCGCGGCCTTCCTCTACGTCGCCGTCCTGCGCTTCACCCGCGGCCTCGGCGCCACCACGAACCTGAGCGACCGCTTCCCCTGGGGCCTGTGGATCGGCTTCGACATCCTCTGCGGCGTCGGGCTCGCCGCCGGGGCGTTCACGATCATGGCGGTCGTGCACCTGTTCAACATCCGCCGCTTCGAGCCCATCGTCCGGCCCACGGTGCTCACCGGCTTCCTCGGCTACCTCTTCGTGGTCTTCGCCCTGCTCTTCGACCTCGGCCAGCCCTGGCGCATCTGGCACGCGGTGATCTTCTGGAACCCGCACTCGGTCATGTTCGAGGTGGCCTGGTGCGTGATGCTGTACACGACGGTGCTGACGCTCGAGTTCCTGCCGATCGTGCTCGAGCGCCTGCGCCTGGAGCGCCCCCGCCGCATCCTGCGCTCGGTGAACACGCCGCTGGTCATCGTCGGGGTGCTGCTCTCGACCCTCCACCAGTCGTCGCTCGGCTCGCTCTACCTGATCGTCCCCGAGAAGCTGTACCCGCTCTGGTACTCGCCCCAGCTCCCGGTCCTGTTCTTCGTCTCGGCGGTCGGGGGGGGCCTGGGGATGATCATCGTCGAGTCCCATCTGAGCGGCCGCGCCTTCGGCCGGCAGCTCGAGATGGAGCTGCTCGAGCCGCTCGGGCGGGCGATGGTCGTCGTGCTGGCCGTGTTTGGTATCCTGCGCCTCGAGTTGCTGGCGCGGAGCGGCGCTCTGCCGCTCGCCTTCCAGCCCACCTACGAGGGGAGCATGTTCCTGGTCGAGTTCGGCCTGGGCGTGGTCCTGCCGGTGGGGCTGCTCGCCTGGCCCCGCATCCGCCGATCGCCCGTGGGGCTGGTGAGCGGCGCCGCGCTGGCCGTGCTGGGCTTCATCATGCACCGGCTGAACGTGAGCGTGACGGGGCTCGAGCGGGCGAGCGGCACGCACTACACGCCGACCTGGATGGAGGTCGTGGTGTCCCTGGGCCTGGTCGCCATCGGCTTCGCCGCCTTCGCCCTGGCGGTTCGCTTCCTGCCCGTGTTCCCCGAGGCCGCGCGCGGCTCCGCCCGCGCGGGAGCCGGGCCGGCGCGAGCGGGGCGATGAAGCCGGGCATCGGGACGCTGGCGATCCTGGGCGTGGCCGTGGTGACGGCCGCCGTCATCGGCGTCATGTCCGGAATCATCCTGCGCGCCCACCAGGGCGCCCTCGTCGACCAGCTCAAGCGCAGCGCCGATCAGCTCAGCGAGACGATCGCCAGCAGCACCTACCACGACATGCTCGAGAACCGGCGCGACGCCGTGCACCGCGAGATCGTCACGATCGGGCACCAGCAGGGGATCGAGAAGGTGCGGCTCTTCAACGCCACCGGCACGGTGATGTTCTCGTCCGACGAGGCGGAGATCGGCCGCGCCGTCGACAAGAACGCCGAGGCCTGCTACGCCTGCCACGCGGCCGGGCGGCCGCTCCAGCGCCTGCCCATCCACGCCCGCGCCCGCATCTACCGCGCGGCGGACGGCCACCGCGTGCTGGGGATGATCCGCCCGATCCACAACGAGCGGAGCTGCTGGTCGGCGGGCTGCCACGCGCACACCCGCGAGGAATCCGTGCTGGGCGTGCTCGACGTGAACCTGTCCATGGCCGCGGCCGACCGGCAGATCGCGCACGACCAGCGCCAGCTGGTCCTGCTCGCGGTCCTGGCCATCGCCGCCAGCAGCGTGCTCCTCTGGGGACTGAGCCGCCAGCTCATCCTGCGCCCGGTGGCCGCCCTCATCGCCAGCACCCGCCGGGTGGCGCAGGGCGACCTCTCCACCTCGGTGCCCGCCACCGCCCGGCACGAGCTGGGGGACCTGGCGCGCGCCTTCAACGACATGACCCGCCGGCTGAACGAGGCCCAGCGGCAGCTGGCCCAGGCCGACAAGCTCGCCTCGGTGGGGCGCCTCGCCGCCGGCGTGGCGCACGAGATCAACAACCCGCTCACGGGGGTGCTCACCTACGCCTCCTACCTGGAGAGGCGCGCGGCCGCCGACCCCGAGACGCAGGCGGATCTCGGGGTGATCGTGCGCGAGACCAAGCGCTGCCGCGAGATCGTGCGCGGGCTGCTCGACTTCGCGCGCCAGACACCGCCCAAGCGGCAGCCCACCGATCTGAACGAGGTCGTGCGGCGCGCCGCCGCGGTGGTGGCGAACCAGCTCGCGCTGGCCCACGTGGGCATCGGCCTCGAGCTGGAGCGGGAGCTGGCGCCCGTGCCCGCCGACGCGAACCAGATCCAGCAGGTGATGGTGAACCTGCTGCTGAACGCGGCCGACGCGATCGCGGGCGGCGAGACGCCCACGGGCGGCTCGATCCGGGTGCGCAGCTCCTCGGTGGACGTGCCGCCGCGGGGAAACGTCACGATCCGCGCCGCGGCCTGCCCCAAGGGCTGCGACCTGCTCGATCCGAGCGTGCGCCTGGCCGGGGTGCCCACGATCCGGGTGCTGCGCCGCGCCGGCGAGCGCGAGGTCCTCGTGCACCTGGATCCGGTCTACGGCCGCGCCAACCACCGGGCGGCCGAGCCCTGCGAGGAGGGCGTGATCGCCAGCTACCTCTGTCCCGTGTGCCGGACCCGGCTCGAGGCGGCCGAGCGACGCTGCGCGGAGTGCGGCGCGCCCCTGTTCGGAGTGCAGGTCGCCCGGCTCGGAGTGGTGGAGTGGTGCTCGCGCAAGGGCTGCCAGGGGACGCGCTGGGAGGCCGTGGAGGCGCGCGGCCCGCAGCCCTATGCCCAGCTCGAGGTCGAGGACGACGGACGCGGCATCACGGAGGAGGAGATGGACCGGCTCTTCGAGCCCTTCTTCACCACCAAGGGCACGCGAGGCACGGGGCTGGGCCTCGCCGTCACCTGGGGCATCGTCGAGGGGCACGGCGGCTCGATCACCGTCGAGAGCCAGCCGGGCCGCGGGTCGCGCTTCGTCGTGCGGCTGCCCTTCCGGGTGCCCGAGACCGCGCCGGAGGCGGCCGATCCCGGCCAGGCGCCCGCGCCGGGCCGCGTCCCCATGCCCGACGCGAGGGGCGGCGCCGCGCCGCGGCCGGCTCCCGCGGGCGACGCGGGAGGCCGGGCGTGACCCGCGCCTGCGACGTGTTCGTCGTGGACGACGAGCGGGTCGTCGGGGACGCGATCGCCCTCGTGCTCCGGCCCGAGGGGCTCCAGGTGGAGTCCGCCCCCGACGCGGAGTCGGCTCTGGCGCACCCGGCCCTGGCGGCCTGCCGCCTCGTGCTCTGCGACCTCATGCTGCCGGGGAAATCGGGGCTCGACGCGGTGCGGGCCATCCGGGCCCTGCGCCCCGGGCTGCCCATCGTCGTGATCACGGGCTATCCTACGCCGGCGCAGGAAGACCTGGCGCGGGCGGCGGGAGCGACGGCGTTCCTGCCCAAGCCGTTCGATGACTCGGAGCTGCTGACCCTGGTGCGGCGCGTCCTGGCGTCGACGGACGCCGCCGAAGAGGAACGGAAGCCATGACCGCACTGCTCGTCCTTCTGCTCGTCGTCATCTTCGTCGTCGCCGACATCCTGGTGCGCGTCGTGTCGAAGCGGCTGGCGGCGGCGCGCGACCGGCGCGAGCGCCAGGCCGTGCTGGAGACCGCGCTGCGGCTCTCGTTCGCCGACGAGGCGAAGAGCCTGAAGCGCGCGGAGGTGCCGGGGGCCCGGGCGCGCATCCTGGCCGTGGACGACGAGGCCGTGGTGCTGGACGGCTTCCGCAAGATCCTCGTCCTCGCCGGCTTCAGCGTGGACACCGTGGAGAGCGGCCCCGAGGCGCTCACCCTGCTGCGCGCGCGCGACTACGACTTCCTCTTCACCGACCTCAAGATGCCCGGGATGGACGGCGTCGAGGTGGTGAAGGCCGCGCGGCACCTGCGCCCCGACACCGACGTGGTGGTGATCACCGGCTACGGCACGATCGAGACGGCCGTGGAGACCATGCAGTTCGGGGCCGTGGACTACGTGCAGAAGCCGTTCACCGAGGAAGAGCTGGTGTCCATGGCGAACCGGCTGCAGATCCGGCGCGAGGCGCGGCTCGCCGCGCAGAGCCGGCCCACCGTGCACGTGGTGACCCCGGCGATGGCCGAGATCGTGGCGGGCGGCGAGTACTGCGTGCCCGGCGGGGCGTTCGTCTCGCCCGAGCACGCCTGGGCGCGCATCGACACGGACGGCCAGGTGCTGGCCGGGCTCGACGACTTCGCGCGCAAGGCGCTGAAGAAGGTGGAGAAGGTCGAGCTGCCGGCCGTGGGCGCCCGGGTCCGGCGCGGCGAGCCGCTCTTCGTCGTCCGGCGCGGCGACCAGAGCGTGCGCTTCCGGGCGCCGGTGAGCGGCGAAGTCACCGAGGTCAATCAGGCTCTGGTCCGCACGCCCCAGCTCGCGGTCGAGAGTCCGTACGACCAGGGCTGGGTCTGCCTCGTGCGGCCGAGCGACCTGGCGGCGGACCTGGGCGGCCTGCGCATCGGCAAGCCCGTGGTCGCCTGGTACCAGGACGAGGTCGTGCGCCTGCGCCGGGAGTTGCAGGCGGCGGAGCCCGGGGAGCCGAAGTGGGCCGACCTCGAGGCGCGCTACTTCACCTCGGGCGCCGCGCCGAAGGAGCCCGCCGCGGGAACCCGGGAGGGAGCGTAGCCGGGGGGGGCCGTGAGCCGGGTGCGCCGCTCCGCCGCCTCGCCGCCGTCCCGGGCCTGCTGTTCGGCGCAGGGACGCGGGGTATAATCCCCCGTCCGCGCCGCCGGCCGCGCCCACGCTCGGGCCCCACGCCCGCCGCCCGGCCGCCGCCACGAGCAGGAGGCCGCCATGCCCTCGGGCCGCTCGGGCCCCGCCTATCAGTACTGGGATCGCGTGCAGTGGGCGCTCTTCCCCGCGTGCTTCCTGCTCGTGCTGGTCCTGGGCATCTGGGGATTCGAGGACTACGCCCGGATCCACGACGAGGCCACGACGCTGATCTCGAGCCTCTACGCCTCGATCCAGCTCTTCGTCCTCCACTCGCCCCATCTGACGGCGCCCATCCCGATGCCGCTGGAGATCGCGCGCCTCCTCGCCGTGCTCACGGTGGGCTACGGCGCGATCCTCACCTTCACGGCAGGGCTCACGCGCTTGTACCGCGTCGCCCGCCTGCTCGACCTGGACGGGCACGTGGTCGTGTGCGGCCTGAGTCAGAAGGCGCTGCTGCTCATCCAGGAGTTCCGCCCCTCGCGGCGCGAGGCGGGGCGTCCCCGGGCGGCCGGCCGGCCGCCCGAGCGGCTCCCGGTGGTCGTGATCGAGCAGAACCCCGACCACGAGCTGGCGCCGGCCGCCCACAAGGCCGGGGCCACGATCCTGTACGGCGACGCGACGGACGAGAAGCTGCTGAAGGCGGCCCGCGTGCACTCCTGCCGCTACCTCATCGCCGTCACGCAGTCCGACGCCACGAACGCGGAGGTGCTGGTTCGCGCCTCGCGTCGCATCGCCGCGGACGGGGGCCGGCTCGACGCCGGCGACATCGACTGCTTCCTGCACGTGAGCGACCCGGAGATGCGGGACCTGTTCCGCCATCACGCGGGGGCGCTGCGGCTGTGGGGCGGGCGGATGCGGGTCCGGGTGATCGGCATCGACCCCTTCGAGAGCAGCGCGCGGCTCGCCCTCGAGCGGCATCCCCTGGACTACGCGCCCATCACCTCGCCCGCCGATCCCCGGCGAGTTCACCTGGTCGTCGTCCATTACGGCCAGATGGGGGAGAGCCTGCTCGAGCAGGCCGCCAAGATCGCCCACTTCGCCAACGGCCTGCCGCCGCGGGCCACGATCTTCCACGAGCGGGATTCGCGGCGGCCGCCGCGAGCGGCGCTGCTGGCGAAGCACCGCCTGTTCGACAAGGCGTGCGACGTCGCGTTCGCCGAGCTGGCGGCCCGGGATCTGACGCTGGCCGGTCGCCTCGCCGCCCTGTGCGCCGAGCCCGCCGAGCTGGTGAGCGTGGCCTTCTGCAACCCGAGCGATTCCTGGAACCTGGCGCAGGCGCTGCGCCTGCGCTGGAAGCTGGGAGAGGCGCCCAATCCCATCCTGGTGCGGATGACCTCGCGCCGCGGCTTCACGAGCCTGCTCGAAGGGGCGGGCGGCCCCAGCCCGCTGGCCGCGGACCTTCGCCCCTTCGGCATGGTCGAAGACGTCTTCCGCCGCGAGGTGCTGCTCGACGAGACGCAGGACGCGCTGGCCAAGCAGATCCATCGGGACTTCGTGAAGGCCTCGGGCGAGCCGGCGGCGGGCGCCGGTCCGGACGGGGCGCTCCTGCCCTGGGAGGAGCTGGCCGAGGTCTACCGCGACTCGAATCGCCAGCAGGCGGATCACATCCCGGTCAAGCTCCGCGCCCTCGGCCTCCGCTGCGCCCCGGCCGACGCGAGCCGGACGGCGGTCGCCGCGCTCTCGGAGGCCCAGGTCGAGATCCTGGCCCCCATGGAGCACGCGCGCTGGTGCGCCGAGCGCCACCTGGCCGGCTGGGCCTACGCCCCGGGGGCCAAGGACGAAGCGGCGAGGACCAGCCCGTGCCTGGTGCCGTGGGAAGCCCTGCCCGCCGGCCAGCAGGACAAGGATCGCGCGGCCGTGCGGCGGATCCCGGCGTGCCTGGAGTCGGCGGGGCTGTTCATCTATCCGGCGTGAGCCTCGAGGGGCGGGGCGTGACCGCCCGCCCGCGCCGCGGAGCCAACGAGGGAGAAGAGAGAGATGCGAGCGGACGACCGGGGGTGGTTGACGAAGCAGGTCAAGGCCTACGCGCGCCTGCAGCCCACGTACCGTCGGCTGGCCGAGCGGCTGGGCCGGATCCTCGAGGCGGTCGCCCGCCGCTACTGCCCGGGCGCGCTGGTCCAGGGCCGGGAGAAGTCCATCGCCAGCTTCGCCGAGAAGGCCCTGCGCAAGCGCGACAAGTACGCGGACCCCGTGCACCAGCTCACGGATCTGGCGGGCGCCCGCCTCGTCACCTACACGGCCGACGAGGCCGAGGCCGTCTGCCGGTTCATCGACGACGAGCGCGACGGGAGCTTCGCCATCGATCGCGAGAACAGCGTCTGCCCGGCCGCGCGGCTCAAGGTCGGCGAATTCGGCTACGGCGCGTCCCACTTCATCGTGCAGTTGAAGCAGCCGGAGATCCTCGGGGTCGAGGTCGAGCCGGAGCTGCTGGGGCTCAAGGCCGAGATCCAAATCTGCACCATGCTCCAGCACGTCTGGGCGACGATCGATCACGACCGGGTCTACAAGGCCGAGCTGGTCGTGCCCGCCTCGCTCGAGCGCGAGCTGGCGCGCGTGGCCGCGCTCCTCGAGATGGGCGATGGCCGCTTCTCGGAGGCGGTGCGCAGCCTGGACGCCTACGTCTCCTTCGACACCTATCTCCCGCCGGACAAGATCGAGGAGGCCATCGCGCGCTGGCAGGCCGTGCACGCCGTGGACCCCCACGACGAGACCGCCCTGCACCAGCTCGGCCGTCTCTTCATGTCACGTCAGGACTGGACGTCGGCCCTGCGTCACCTCGCGCCCCTCGCGACATCGCCGCGCAGCGCCGTCCTCTGCGACCTCGGGCGGGCCGCCTGGCGGGCCGGTCGTCTCGCCCGCGGCCGCCGCTGGCTCCGGCAGGCGATCCAGATCGATCGGGCGAACCGGCGGGCGCTCTGCGAGATGGGTCGCTCCTACCTGAGAGACGACCCGGGCGAGGCGCTCCCCTGGTTCGAGAAGGCTCTCCTCGTCTCCCCCGACGAGCCGCGGGCGCTCGCCCCGTACCTGGAGTGCAAGGTGCGGCTCGAGCGCAGCCTCCGGCCGCTGAGCCTCGCGCGGCAGGTCCTCGGCCACGCGGCGCAGGAGTGCGACCGGCGGGCGGACCTGGGCGTGTACCTCCCCGAAGCGCATCGCGACCGCGGGCGCCTGGAGCTGTACGCCGAGCCCAAGGAGCCCTATCGCAGCCTGCACTCGTACGCGAAGGCGGTGGCGGCCAGCCATGGCAGCTCCTGGGTGAGGGCCGAGCTGGCCGCGATCACGGAGATGATCGGGGCGCTCTCCCGCGGAGAGCGCGGGCTGCCCGCGGAGGCCCAGGGCTTCGAGTGGGTGCGCCGGCTGCTCGTCCTGGGCGTGGCCGCCCGGGAGCGCGGCGAGCCTGCCCGGTCACGTGGCCGCGAGAGGCGCGGGAGGCGGATCTCGCCCGAGACCCGGGCACTGCTCGAGGCGATCGCCACCCCCGCCGCGGAGCGCCCACGCTTCGTGCGGCCGGTCGTGATCGTGGTGGGCGGTTGCGACGTGAAGGTCGAGGCCGAGCTGCGCCGGGAGTTCGAGGTCCTGCTCGACCGGGCCTTCGCCGACTTCGACGGGACGATCGTGTGCGGGGGAACGAAAGCCGGAGTGAGCGGGCTCGTGGGCGACCTCGTGGGGTTGCACGCCAAGGCCGTCTTCAAGGTCGGCTATCTGCCCGCTCAGCGCTTCGTCCCGGCGGGCGACCTCCTGCATCCCGGCTACGCGCAGATCTGCCGCACGGCGGGCCGGGGCTACACGCCGCTCGGGCCGTTGCAGACCTGGGCGGACCTGCTCCTCTCCGGAGTGGATCCCGGCGACGTCCACGTCGTGGGCGTCAACGGCGGCCTCCTGAGCGCCTTCGAATACCGCCTCGCCCTGGCTCTCGGCGCCAAGGTGGGCATCCTCGTGCAGAGCGGCCGCGCCGCCTCCGAGCTGCTGCCCGACGCCGACTGGAGCCACGACGGCGGACTCGTGCCGCTGCCGCGCGATTGGGCGACGCTCTCGGCCTTCGTCAAGCTGGCCCATCCCGGGGCGAAGCGACTGCCCCGCGCGACGCTGGATCGCATGGCCGTGATCCTCCACGAGGGCTACCGCCCGCACGCGGACGCGCTGCGCAAGGTGTCCGAGAGCATGCTGAGCTGGAAGCAACTGCCGGAGGTGTACCGGAAGTCGAGCCGGGCCCAGGCGGCCTTCTCGCTCCTGATCCTGCGCGCGGCCGGCTACGAGGTCGCACCCGCGCCCGGGGGTCCCGCGGCTCGGGCGGCGGCGCCTCCCGGCTTCGAGCGGAAGGCCGCCGAGATGGCGGAGCGGGAGCACGGCCGCTACACCGCGGAGAGGCTGGTCGCCGGCTGGCGTCGCGGCCCCAGGGACCCCGCGAAGCGGACGAATCCCACCCTGGTGCCGTGGGACGAGCTGCCCGAGGGGGAGCGGGAGCACGACTACACGGCGGTGCGCAGCTACCCGGCGATCCTGGCGCTGGCCGGGCTCACGATCGTCCCCCGTCCGCCCGGCGAGCGGGCCGGGGGCGGCGATCGCGAAGCGGCACCGTGGCGGGCGGCCGCGGGCCGGCGGAGGCGCGCGGCGAGGCGCTCCTGACGCGGAAGGCGTGGCGAGCGCGCTGGCCGCGGCCGGCTCACTCGGGACACGTGGCGAGCACGCCCTCGCGGCCCACGACCGCCCGGGACAGGTCGGCCCCGGGAGGAACCCGCGCGCCCTGCCAGAGCACGCAGCTCCAGAGCCGCGTCCCCTCCGGCACCACGACGTCCGAGGCGACCGAGGTGCCGCCGCCGAGGACGGCGCCCGCGCCGATCCGGCAACGCTCCCCGATCACCACCGGCGCCTCCAGCCTGGCCTGCGGGTGGATCTCGCAGCCTTCTCCCACCCAGACGCGCGGCTGGACCGATCTGCCCGGCACGCGCGCCGCGAATGAACCCTCCATGACGTCCCGCTGCGCGGCCAGGTAATCGCGCAGCCGGCCGATGTCCCGCCACTGCCCCGGCAGCTCGAAGCCATGGAAGGCCGCGCCCGAGCGCACGAGCTGGGGAAAGACGTCGAGTCCGAAGTCGTACGGCACATCCGCCGGGATGCGCTCGCAGATCTCCGGCTCGAAGACGTAGATCCCTGCGTTCGCCAGGCGGCTGGGAGCCGGTCCCCGCGGCTTCTCGACGAACCTCTCGATCCGGCCCCGGTCGTCGGTCACGACGATGCCGTACTGGGAGGTGTCGCTCACCTGCACGAGCCCTATGCTCGCCAGGGCGCGCGCCCGCCGGTGGCGAGCGACCAGATCGCCCACGTCCAGGTCGTTGAGGTTGTCGGCGCAGACGACGAGAAAGGTCTCGTCGCCGAAGACGGCGGCCGCGCGCTTCACGGAGCCGGCCGAGCCCCAGAGCCGATCCTCGCGCGCGTAGCGCAGGCGCACGCCGCAGCCCGAGCCGTCCGCGAAGGCGGTCTCGATGGCCTGGGCGTGGTGGCAGACGTTGGCGATGACGTCGCGGAAGCCGTGGGCGGCGAGGTGCTCGAGGCCGTAGGCCATGACCGGCCGGTTCGCGACCGGCAGGAGCGGCTTGGGGAGCTGCTCGGTCAGCGGCCGCAGGCGCTCCCCCGCGCCCGCGGCCAGGACCATGGTCTTCACGCCTCACCCGATCGGAGGGAGGGCCTCGACTTCACTCTGCACGGCCGCCAGAGATCAACGGCCGATTGGGCCCGGGGCCGGCCCGGGCGACGTCCGCGCCGGCAGCGCGATCGTGATCGCGAGCCCCCGCGGCTCGAGGGACCGGGCGGACACCGTGCCCCCGTGCCGCTGCACGATCTCGCGCACGATGGCCAGACCGAGGCCCGAGCCCGCGCGGTCGCTGGCCGCGTCGGCTCCCGGGGCGCCGGCCGCGCGGTAGAAGCGCTCGAAGACGTGCGCCAGCTCGGCGGGCGGCAGGCCCGGGCCATCGTCGGTCACCACCAGGCGGAAGCCGGGCTCGCTCGCGGGCGCCGGCTCGAGCGCCAGCGTCACCTCGCCGCCCGCCGGGACGTAGCGCAGCGCGTTCACCAGCAGGTTCTCGAGCACCTGCTCCAGGCGGTGGCCGTCGGCCTCGATCCAGGCCTCGGGCGGCGGCTCGCGCCAGACCAGCGCGAGGCCGGCGGCGCGGAAGCGCGGCTCGAAGCGCTCCGCCGTGTTGCGGCACAGGGCCGCCCAGTCGAGCGTCTCCTTCTCCAGGGGCGAGGCGCCCGCCTCGAGCCGGGCCAGCTCGAAGAGGTCGCGGATCAGCCGGTCGAGGCGCCGGGCCTCCTCGAGCACGCCGCGCACGAAGCGGCCGCGCTCGTCGTCGGACTTGGGCACGCCCGGATCGAGCAGGGTCTCGGCGTAGCCGCGGATCGAGGTGAGCGGAGTGGCCAGCTCGTGCGTGATGTCGGCGAAGAGCTGCCGGCGTTGCTGCTCCGTGGCCTCGACGCGGGCGCGCGCCTCGGCGAGCCGTTCCGTCATCCGGTCGAGCCGTTGCGCGAGCCTGCCGATCTCGTCGCCGCGCGCGTCGCCGATCCGCACCGTGAGGTCGCCGTCCGCCACGCGCGCGGCCAGCATCTCCATCGCGCGCAGGCGGCGCACCAGCATGCGCACGAGGGCGAATCCCATGAGGACGGAGACGATCACGGCGATGGGGAAGAAGAGCAGCGCGGTCTGCGATTGGAAGAGGAAGCCGGGCGGCCGCAGCGGGCGCACCACGAACACCTCGCCGAGCTGCTCCGGGCCGCGCACGACCGGCCGGCGCACGACCAGGTCGAAGCGTCCGGGCGGCCCGGGCTCGTGCGGCTCGGCGGGACCGCGCGGCGGGCCCCGGCGGTCGCCCTCCTGGGCCTCGGGCGGGAGAGGCCGCCCCGGCGGCCCGCCTTCGAGCCCGCCACCCTCGCGCCCCGTGCCGCCCGGCCCGCCGTGCTCCGCCAGCGCGCGCGCGAGGAAGCGCCCGCGCTCGGGCGGCGCCGTGTGGACCTGGCCCTCGGGGCTGCGATAGGCGATCAGGCCGGGGCGGTTGCCGAGGCCGGAGCGATGCTCCGCCAGCAACGAGTCCAGCTCCGTCGGCCGCAGCGGCTGCGCCGCGGTGGCGATGTCGGCGGCGAGCCCCGAGGCCACGACCTCGGCGCGCGCACGCGCCTCGCGCGCCTCCAGCGGCCGCAACACCGCGACCGCCACGAACACCTGGACGAGCGTGCCCAGCACGACCGCGAGCAGGAACATGCCCGAGATCGTCCAGAAGAGGCTCCGCCCACGGGGGCCGGGCGTCACGACGCGGACTCCGTGGACCGCGGGCTCACGACACGGGCTCCGGGAAGCGGTAGCCCGCGCCCCACACGGTCTGCAGGTAGCGCGGCTTGGCGGGATCCACCTCGAGCTTGCGGCGCACGCGGCTCACGAGGCTGTCGATCGATCGGTCGTCCACCACGCGGTCGCTGCCCCAGACATGGTCCATGAGCGCCTCGCGGCTGAAGACGCGGCCGGGTCGCGAAGCCAGGAAGTAGAGGAGGTCGAACTCCAGCGTGGTCAGAGGCACCGGTCGGCCGTCGCGCTCCACGGTGCGGCGTCCGGGGTCGATGCGCAGGCCCTCCAGCTCGAGCACGCGCTCCGTCACCGCCCCGCTCGAGCGGCGCAGGAGCGCGCGCACGCGCGCCACCAGCTCCGCGGTGCTGAAGGGCTTCGTCACGTAGTCGTCGGCGCCGATCTCGAGGCCGAGGAGCTTGTCGCTCTCGCTCGTGCGCGCGGTCACGATGAGGATGGGCACGTCGCAGTCGCGGCGGATGCGGCGCATGAACTCCAGCCCGTCCAGGCCGGGGAGCCCCAGGTCCAGCACGACCAGCGCGGGCTTCAGGCGCGCGAAGTCCGCGAGCGCCCGGCCGCCGTCGGGGGATTGATGGCATTCGAAGCCGACGGCCTCGAGGTTCTTGGCGATCACGTCGGCGATGCGCGCGTCGTCCTCGACGACCTGGATTCGCTGCTTCATGGAGAACTCCAGCGTTGGCAGTGCCTCGCGACCCGCGGCCGCTCTGCCGGCACCCGGCGCCGGCCCTCGCTGCGCGCCGCCCGTGGCTCCGCGGGCCCGCTCCTCGCCTCGCGGAACGATCCTAACCTACTCGGGCCGTATGGCAGAGATGTGACAAGCCTATGGCCTATGGTGGCAGGGTCGCGTCCCAATTTGCCGAGCCGTCGCCACATCTCTGCCACACGCTCCGAGTATACCTGCGGGTGAAGACCGGGCGGCGAGCCCGGGAAACGCCGGATCCGCGACCGGGCCAGCGGCGCGATCCGGCACTCGGGCTCGCGCAGAACGGCGGAGGAGCCTCGGGCAGGAGGCTCCTCCGGCCCTCCCGACACTCTGCCCCGCAGGAGGTCCGTCATGATCCGTCGTGTAGTGATCGGTCTCGCCATGATCGCCGGCATGCTCAGCGCCGCCGCCGCGGTCCCCGCGCGCGCGGCCGACAGCAAGCAGCCCCCCGATCTCACCGGACAGTGGCGCCTGAACACGAAGCGCAGCGACGTGCCCTCGGGCCCCGGCGGCGCGGGCATGCGCGGCGGCCGCGGCGGAGGGTACGGCGGTGGCGGCTGGCGCGGCGGCATGGGTGGGGGCGGTATGGGTGGGGGCGGTTGGGGCGGACGCGGCGGCATGGGTGGAGGCGACATGGGCGGTGGGATGGGTGGGCGCGGGGGTCGGGGCGGGCGTGGCGGGGGAGAGGGCCAGGACGCGGGCGGCGGCGACGACCAGTCGGCTTCCGCCCAGCGGCCCGCGCGGCTGCCCGACCTGATGCACGTGACCCAGACCCCGAGCGAGGTGAGCTTCGAGGACTCGTCTGGCGCCGTGCTGCAGGAGATCACGACCCTGGGCAGCGCCCCGGACACGATGGCCCACTCTCCCGGCGCCCTGGTGCTCAACGGCGAATGGAAGAAGGACAAGCTCGAGATCACGCGCCAGAGCCCGCGCGGCGGCAAGATCACGCAGACCATCAGCCTCGAGGGGAAGGGAGACGTGCTCGTGATCGAGACCAAGATGCAGGGCTCGGGCGACATGCCCTCGCGCGAGTTCAAGCGCGTCTACGACCGGGTGAAGAGTTGACGCGGGCGGCCGCGACGGCGGCGGAGCCCACGGCTCGCCGCGAGGCCGGGCGCGACGAGCCGATCATCCGCGTGGCCGGCCTGAGCCGGGACTACGTCATGGGCAGCGAGACCGTGCGGGCGCTGCGCCAGGTGGACCTGACCGTCGGGCGCAACGAGTACGTGGCCATCATGGGGCCGTCGGGCTCGGGCAAGTCCACGCTCATGAACATCCTCGGCTGCCTCGAGGGGCCGAGCCGCGGGGAGTACTGGCTCCACGGAACCCCGGTCTCGCGCATGACGGACGAGGAGCTGGCGCACATCCGCAACCGGGAGATCGGGTTCGTGTTCCAGACCTTCAACCTGCTGGCGCGGGCGACGGCCCTCCGCAACGTGGAGCTGCCGCTGGTCTACGCGGGCGTCCCGGCCGAGGACCGCCGGTCCCGCGCGACCGCGGCGCTCGGGCGCGTGGGCCTCGCCGACCGGCTGCACCACCGGCCCAACGAGCTGTCGGGCGGCCAGCGCCAGCGGGTGGCCATCGCCCGCGCGCTCGTCACCGGCCCGGCACTGATCCTGGCCGACGAGCCCACGGGGAACCTGGACAGTCGCACCGGCGAGGAGGTGTTGACACTCTTCGGACAACTCCACACGGAAGGGCAGACCATCGTTGTCGTGACCCACGATCCGGACGTCGCCGCGCACGCGCAGCGCCGTGTCGTGCTGCGCGATGGCTTGGTGGAGTCCGACGATCGGGACCCCGCGCGAGGCGGGGCGCCAGCCCGCCCGGCCCGTGCCCCGCGCGACGAGGCCGCCGGCGCACACCACCAGGAGGAGACGCACCCGTGACGTGGCTCACTCTGCTGATGCTGACGGCGGCGGTCCCGGCGACCGGCGACTCCGCCGCGCGCCCGATCTCGCTCGCCGATGCCGTCTCGCTCGCCGAGCGCAACGCTCCCGCGGTCGTCCAGGCGGAGGGACAGAAGCGCAGCAGCGCCGCGGGCGTGCGCGCGGCCTACGCCGCGTTCGTGCCCTCGCTGAGCCTCTCGGCGGGCGCCTCGCGACAGGTCCCGGCCGGGGCGGGGCAGCAGCGCATCCTCAACGGGCAGGTCATCACGCTGGCCTCGGAGCCGTGGACGTACAGCACGGGCCTGAGCGCCAACGTGGACCTCTTCACGGGCGGGCAGCGGATCTTCGCCCTCGGGCAGGCGCGGGCCCAGGTGGGCGTGGCGGACGCGAACCTGGTGGCGCAGCGCTTCGGCGCGGTGCTCGCGGCCAAGCAGCAGTTCTTCAACGTCCTCGCCGCCCGCGAGTCGGAGGTGGCGGCGGCCGCCCAGCTGGACCAGGCGCAGCAGCAGCTCCACACCTCCATCCTGCAGCTGCGCGCCCGGCTCGTGACCCGATCGGACTCCTTGCGCTCGGTGATCGCCGTGCACAACGCGCAGCTCGCCCTGACGCAGGCCCGCGTCGCCCTCGCGCAGGCCGACGCCTCGCTCACCCGCGCCGTGGGCACGAGCGACCTGGTGACGGCGGCGCCGAACGACTCGCTGGACCGGCCGGGGCTCGCCGTGAGCGACGAGGCGCTGGGGGCCCTCGCCGAGAACGGCCCGGGCGTCCAGCAGGCCGCGTCGTCGCTGGGCGCGGCCCGCTCGGCGCTGCGCAGCTCGTGGACGACGTATCTGCCCTCGTTGTCGGCCAGCTACTCGCGGCGGGGGAGCGGCCTCAACTCGGACTTCACGCTGGCCGAGGAGGGCTACGCGTACACGGGGTCGCTCAGCTTCTCGGTGACCTTCCCGATCTTCAACCAGCTCCAGCGCGAGCAGCAGGTGACGGAGGCGCAGGTGGCGCGCGACAACGCCGCGGCGGCGCTGCGGGACGCCCGCCTGGCGGCGCTCGAGAGCCTGACGCAGTCCCTGGGCGCCTTCCACGCCGCGGAGGAGCAGGTGGCCGTCCAGACCGCCACCCTGGAGGCGGCCGAGGAGGACCTGCACGAGCAGCAGATCAAGTATCAGGTCGGGACGTCCACCCTGCTCGACGTCCTGACCTCGCAAACGACGCTCAACCAGGCGCGCCACGACCTCATCCAGGCGCGGTACAACCAGCGGGTGGCCAAGGCGCAGCTCGAGGCCCTCGTGGGGCGCAGCCTGTGAGGACGCGAAGGAGCCGTCTCGGGCGCGGCGAGAGCGCCGCGGGAAGGAGAATGCCGTGAACCAAAGCTCGTTTCGTTCCCGCTTCCTGCGACCCGGTCCGCTCGTGGGCGCGGTGGTCGTGATCGTGGCCGTCGTGCTGGTGGCGCGCTTCGCCTTCCACCGCCGCTCCGACGCGCCGGTCATCCCGGTCGAGCAGGTCGGCCGCCGCGACATCTCCCAGACGGTCGAGGCCACGGGGACCGTCCAGCCGATCGAGACCACCGAGATCCGCTCGAAGGCCTCGGGCCAGATCACGCGCATGCCCGTCGAGATCGGCTCCGTCGTGCGCGCGGGCGACCTCCTGGCGCAGATCGACACCGTGAACGTGCAGAACCAGTACGACGAGGCGCTGGCGGCCCTCGAGGCCGCCAAGGCCAACGTGGCGATCACGAAGACGCAGGAGGAGCGCGCCGCCCAGCTCTTCAAGCAGGGCGTCATGACCACCGACCAGAACGAGAGCGCGGTGCTGGCCTATGCGAACGCCAAGTCGCAGCTCGTGAACGCCCGCTCCAACCTGTCCATCGCCAAGCAGGCGCTCGACGATGCCCGGGTGCGCGCGCCCTACGCCGGCACGATCATCGAGCAGGACGCCACCAAGGGGCAGGTCATCGCCTCGGCCACCCTCTCGGCGAGCGGCGGCACGCTGCTCTTCAAGATGGCCGACCTGAACCGCGTGCAGATGCAGGCGCTGGTGGGCGAGACCGACATCGGCAACGTGCGGCCGGGGATGCCCGCCACGGTGACGGTGGACGCCTTTCCCAACCGACCCTTCCGCGGAGTCGTGCAGAAGATCGAGCCCCAGGCGGTGATCCAGCAGTCGGTCACCATGTTCCCGGTGCTCATCAACATCGCCAACGAGAACGGCCTGCTCCTGCCCGGCATGAACGGCGAGGTCACGATCTCGATCGCCCAGGCCACCGACGTGGTGGCCGTCCCGCTGGACGCGGTGCGCAGCGTGCGCGAGCTGCCGGCGGTCGCCGCGGCCCTGGGGCTGGATCCCGACTCGCTGCGGGCGCAGGTGCAGCGGCAGATCGCGGCGCGTCTGGCCGCGCGGGGGGGCCTGCGAGGCGACTCGGCCGGCGCGGGCAGGTTCGGCGCCGATTCGGCGCGCGCGCGAGGAATGGGCCGCGGCCGCTGGGGCCAAGCGGGAGGCGGGGGACAGGGTGGCGCATACGGTCAGGCAGGCGGCGGTCGTGGTGCATGGATGGCGCGGGGCGGGGGAGGATTCCCTGGCTCCCGCGGCGACCGCCAAGCCGCACCGGGGGACACCGCCAGGTCGGGCGCACCGTGGGCGCCCGCCGGCGGCCCCGGTGGCGGCGGGCGGAGCGGCCAGGCGCAGGTGGTCTTCGTGCAGACCGCGCGGGGGCTCGAGCCGAGGCTCGTGCGCCTGGGGGTGAGTGACTTCGACTACGCTCAGGTCCTCGCGGGCGTGAACGAGGGCGACGAGGTGGCCATGCTGAGCGTGGCCGAGATCCAGGCGAAGCGGCAGCAGCAGCAGGCGCAGCTCCGCCAGCGCATGGGCAGCGCGATGCCCGGAGCCGGCGGTGGCGGCGGCGCGCGCGGCGGCGGAGGAGGACGATAATGCTCTTCGGCGAGACGATCAGCGTCGCCCTCGAGGCGCTCGGGGCGAACAAGCTGCGCTCGTTCCTCACGATGCTCGGCATCGTGATCGGCGTGGCGGCCGTGATCACCATGGTCGCGCTGGGCAACGGGGCGCAGCAGTCGGTGAACGATCGCATCCAGGCGCTCGGCACGACCCTGCTCAGCGTCATGCCCGGCCAGGCCCGCCTCGCGGGTGGCATCGCCTCCGCGGCCGACCGTGCCCCGCTCACCCTGGAGGACTCGCAGGCGATCGAGGACCGGTCCAGCTACGTGGTGGCCGTGCAGCCCGAGATGTCGCGCCAGCTCCAGGTGCAGTACGAGGACCAGAACACGAACACCTCGGTGGTGGGCACGTCGTCGAACTACCCCGAGGTGCGCAAGTTCACGCTGGCGGCGGGGCGCATGTTCACGTCGGCGGACGACGCGGCCAAGCGGCGGGTGGCGGTGGTGGGCGCGCAGGTGCTCGAGGACCTGGGGGTCGGCTCGCCCCAGGCGCTCGTCGGGGGCGACATCCGCATCAACAGCGTGCAGTTCCAGGTGGTGGGCGTGCTCGCCTCCAAGGGGCAGGGCACGGGGTTCTTCAATCCCGACGACCAGGTCCTCATCCCCATCCAGACCGCGCAGTACCGGCTGCTGGGCGGGGACCGATTGCGCTCGATCAACCTCCTCGCACCCACCGAGGCGGACATCCCCGTGACCATGGCCGAGGTCGAGAAGATCCTGCGCCGCGAGCATCGCCTGCGCCCGGGGCAGGACGACGACTTCCAGATCCGCAACCAGTCGGACTTCCTGCAGACGCTCGGCCAGACGACGCAGGTCTTCACCCTGCTCCTCGCGGGGATCGCGGCGGTGAGCCTGCTCGTCGGCGGCATCGGCATCATGAACATCATGCTCGTCTCGGTGACCGAGCGGACCCGGGAGATCGGCGTGCGCAAGGCGCTGGGCGCCACGCAGACCAACATCCTGCTCCAGTTCCTGATCGAGGCGCTGGTGCTCTGCATGCTGGGCGGCGTGGTGGGAATCGCCCTCGGCGCGGGAGCCTCGGTCGTGCTGCGGCACGCGTTCGACTGGAACACCTCCGTGGGCGTCTCCTCCGTGCTGATCGCCTTCCTCTTCGCGGCCGCCGTGGGGGTGATCTTCGGCGTCTGGCCGGCGCGACGGGCGGCCTCCCTCGATCCGATCGAGTCCCTGCGCTACGAGTAGGCGCGGCGTCCCCGCCGGCCGTGGGGCCGGCGGGGACGCGCGGGGCGCGGCTTGCCTGCGCCCGCGGGCGGGCCTACGTTGGTCCCGCGGCCGGCCGGCCGTCATCGCCCCCCCCCGCGCACGGAGGTCTTCGCCATGGAGCACACGCTCACGGGCCGCTATCGCCGCTGGTTCGAGTACGAGAGGGACAGCCACGCCAAGGTGCTGAGGGCCCTGGGCGCCGTGCCGGAGGCGCTGCGCGCCGCGCCGCAGTACCGCAAGGCGGTCGCGCTCCTGGCCCACGTCGCGGCCGCGCGCGAGCTGTGGCTCTTCCGCCTGGGCGCCATCGCCGAAGGCCCGAGCGACCTCGGCGGGGAAGGCAGGTCGCTCCACGAGGTGAGCGAGGATCTCGAGGCCATCGAGACGGCCTGGGCGGGCTACCTGGACCGGCTGGACGACGCGCGGCTCGTCGAGCCGCTCCGCTACCGGAGCCTGGAGGGCGAGTGGTACCGCACGGCCGTCGTCGACATCCTGGCCCAGCTCTTCGGACACTCGGCCTACCACCGCGGGCAGATCGCCCTGCTGCTGCGCGAGCTGGATCAGGCGCCCCCGATCACCGACTTCGTCTACTGGGCGCGTGAGGAGATCCCCGCGCCCGAGCCCGCGCACGGCACCCCGCGGCCGAGCTGAGGAGGACGCCAACGTGCCAGCCGAATCCGGATCCCGGCCGCTCGACAAGGTCATCGTGATCACGGGCGCGAGCGGCGGCATCGGCGCGGCCCTGGCGCGCCTGGCCGGGGCGCGCGGGGCGCGGCTCGTGCTGGCGGCCCGGCGGGCGCGCGAGCTGCACGAGGTCGCGGCCGCGGCCGGGGCGCCGGCGGCCGAGGTGGTGGCCGACGTGACGCGGCGCGCGGACGTGGAGCGCATCCTCGCCGCCGCGCTCGAGCGCTTCGCGCAGGTGGACGTGTGGGTGAACAACGCGGGGCGCGGCATCACCCGGCCCGTCTCCCAGCTCAGCGACGAGGACTTCGACGAGATGATGCGGGTGAACGCCAAGGCCGCGCTCTACGGCATGCAGGTCGTGCTCCCGCACTTCCAGGCGCGGGGGCGCGGGCACATCATCAACGTCTCCTCGATGCTCGGGCGCGTTCCCTACGTGGCGGCCCGCTCGGCCTACAACGCCGCCAAGCACGCGCTGAACGCCCTCACCGCCAATCTGCGCATGGAGCTGCGCGAGCGCTGGCCGGCGATCCACGTCTCCACCGTGTCGCCGGGGGTCGTGGCCACCGAATTCGGCGCGCACGCGCTGGGCGGGGGCGCCGACTCGCGGCAGATGCCGAACGCGCAGCCGGTCGAGGAGGTGGCCGGGGTCATCGTGGACCTGATCGAGCACCCGCGCGCCGACGTCTACACCCGGCCCGGCATGCGGGAGTGGGCGGCGAGCTACTATGCGGCCGAGGACATGGCCGCGGCCGAAGCCAGGGGTCCGGGAGCGCGCCCCTCGCCTTCGTCCTGAGCGCCGGCGTGCGTTTGGGCCCGAGCGCTCCGGGATAGAGAACAAGGGCTGAGGCCGCCTTCCTCAGTCGCGTGAGTTGGGGAAATTTCCCCGGCGCGCCGGCGGGCGCGGATCCCTCCGCGCTCGGCGCCTTCCCTGGCCGCTTCGCCGCCGCCGGCTCGCCGCGGCGTGTCCCTCGACCCTGCCGCGCACGGCGCCTTTCCCTGGCTGCTTCGCCGCCGCCGGCTCGCTCGGGACGTCCCTCGGCCCCTCCGCGCTCGGCGCCTTCCCTGGCCGCTTCGCCGCCGCCGGCTCGCCGCGGCTCCGGCTCTCGCTGCGACCCGTCGGGCGGGTGCGAGCCGGAGCGCTGGGGTGCCCCGAGCGCGGCCGGCCAGGGCCTCATTCATGCGGGCCCAGGCTGGCTCGTTCTCGGCTCGCGAGCCTCCTTCCATCTTCCCGGGCAAAGCGCTTGTTTGCTGTTGTGATCGCTCCCGCGAGGCGGGAGAATGCGAACGTCGGGGCGATCCAATCCTCCGCCCCGGGAAGGAGGCCGCGAACTTCCCATTTCCCTCCGTCTGCGCTCGTCCTGGCCTGTGCACGGGCCCGCCTCTCGGATGAATCACCCTCCACTGGCTCGAGGAAGCAACCATGAGGTCCCCCCTCTTGCATACGCGCGCGGCCGCTGCCGCGCTCGCGCTCATGGTGTTGGGCTGCGCGAAGCATCCCTCGCAGATCGCCGCGCCCCGCGAAGAAGCCGTCGCGCGCGCGCCCCTCTTCGACCACGCGGTCGGCGCGAGGTACGTCGACGGCGCGTACATCGTGGTGCTGAAGGACAACGTCGGCGACGTCGACCAGGCCATCGCGGACCTCGGGCGGCGACACCCGTTCCGCACGAGCTTCCGTTACCGGCACGCTCTCCGCGGCTTCGCCGCCCCGCTCACTCCGGCCGCGGTCGAGGTCCTGCGCGGCGACCCGCGGGTCGCCTACATCGAGCGGGACCAGGTGGCGCACGCGGCGGGCACGCAGGCGAGTCCGCCCTCCTGGGGCCTGGACCGGATCGACCAGCGGCAGCGGCCGCTGGATCAATCCTTCGCCTACAACCAGACCGGCGCGGGCGTGGACGTGTACGTCATCGACACGGGCATCCGCGCGAGCCACGTGGACTTCGGCGGCCGCGTGGTCGCCGGGGTGGACGAGGTCACGCCGGGCGGCACGGCGGACGACGCCAACGGCCACGGCACGGGCGTGGCGGGCACGATCGGCGGGACGCTGTACGGCGTCGCCAAGGGCGTCCGCCTCATCGCGGTTCGCGTGCTCAACAGCGATGGCGACGGGTACTACTCGCAGGTGCTCGCAGGGGTGGACTGGGTCACGGCCGATCACACGACGCGGCCAGCGGTCGCCAACATGTCGCTCGTCGGGGCCCGCTCCCAGTCCCTCGACGACGGGGTCAAGCGCTCCATCGCGGACGGCGTGACGTACTGCGTCGCGGCGGGCAACTCCTCGGCCGACGCGTCGGGGTTCTCGCCTTCCGACGTGGCCGAAGCGATCACCGTCGGGGCGACCGACGGCCTGGACGGCTTCGCCTCCTTCTCGAACTTCGGGAGCCTCCTGGACATCCTCGCGCCCGGCGCGAACATCACCACCGACTGGTCCACGTCGAACACGGCCACCCTGGCAGTGTCCGGCACCTCGATCGCCACGCCGCACGTCTCCGGCGCAGCCGCCTTGTACCTCGAGGCGAATCCCACGGCGAGCCCGGCCGACGTCGCCCTGGCGCTCACGGCGAACGCCACGGGCGGCGTGATCGGCGGCCTGCCCGCGGGCACGCCGAACCTGCTGCTCTACTCGATCTTCGGCTCGGCGCCGGCGCCCCTCCCCCCGTCGGCGCCGGTTCTCAGCTCGCCGGCCGATGGGGCCGTGGACGTCTCGACCTCCCCGACCCTGCTCTGGTGCCCCTCGGCGGGAGCGCTCTCCTATCGCGTCCAGGTCTCGACCAGCTCCGGCTTCGCCACGACAGTGCTGGACCGCTCGGGGCTCGGCTCCACCTCGACGGACGCAACGGGGCTCGCCGGGGGCACGCTCTACTACTGGCGGGCCGCCGCCTCCGGCTCTGGCGGGACGAGCGCCTGGTCGCCGAGCTGGAGGTTCACCACGGTGGCCGCGCCCACGAGCCCGCCGCCGGCCCCGACGCTGTACTTCCCGCGAAACGGAGCCACGGGGGTCTCGACCAGCCCGACGCTGCAGTGGAACGCCGCGGCCGGCGCCACGTCCTATCGGCTCCAGGTCTCGACCGCCTGGGACTTCCGCACGACGGTCGTGGATCGCTCGGGCATCGCCTCCGCGTCGGCGCCCGTCTCGGGACTGGCCGCGGGGTCGGTCTACTACTGGCGCGTGTCGGCCGCGAACTCGGCCGGCTCCAGCGCCTGGTCGGCGGCCTGGAGCTTCACCACGGCGGGCACGCCGCCGGGCGGGCCGCCGGGCGTGCCCGCGCTGCTGCTCCCGCCGAACGGCGCGACCTCCGTGCCGATCACGCCCACGCTGAAGTGGGCGACCTCGACGGGTGCGACCTCCTACCGGCTGCAGATCGCCACCAGCTCGTCCTTCGGCAAACTGGTGTACGACCAGTCCGGCATCCCCACCAACTCGATGACCGTGCACGGGCTCTCGGCCGCCACGCTCTACTACTGGCGGGTGAGCGCGGCGAACTCCGTCGGCGCGAGCGCGTGGTCGTCGAGCTGGAGCTTCCGCACCAAGTTCGAGGCGCTCACGCCCTAGCGTCCTGCTCGGCTCAGCGCGGGCCGGCTTCGAGCGAGCGCAGTGCGGCCCGGGCTCCGGCGTGGCCCGGGTCGAGAGCCAGCGCCGCCCGGAAGTCCGCGGCGGCGCCGGGCCGGTCCCCGAGGCGCAGCCGACTGGTGCCGCGGTAGAACAGGCTCGCGACGTCCGCCCCGTTCGCGGCGATGGCCTGGTCGAAGTCGGCGATGGCCCGGGCCGGGGCGCCGAGCTGCAGGAGGGCGTACCCGCGCGGGGCGTGAACCTGCGCGGCCTGCGCTCCGAGGAGCGGCTCCGCACGGTCGAGGTCCGCGAGCGCGGAATCCGGCCGGCCGATCTGCAGCCAGGTGAGCGCCCGGTTGAAGTAGATCATGCCTCCACCGGGGTCGCTCGCGAGGGCGCGGCCGAACATGGCCAGCGCGGAATCCGCGCGACCTTGCGAGCCGAGCACGATCCCCAGGCCGAGGTAGGCGTCCGCGCCCGTGTAGCCGAGGGCGAGGGCGCGCTCCAGGTCCTGTCGGGCTTCGCCCAACCGCGCGTGCCGGCCCCGCCAGGTCCCGCGGGCCACGTAGGCCAGGGGCGGCCCGTCCTGGCGGCGCAGGACGTTGCTCCACAGCGCGTCGGTGTCCCGCCAGGTCCGCACCTGCGCCCCGGTGAGGGGCGCGAGGAGCGCGACGAAGAGGAAGCCCGCGCCCCAGAGCGCGCGCCCCGCCCGATGCCGGTCCGCCACGCGCGCGATCCCCAGAGCCAGCGCGATGCCCGGGCCCACGTAGGACACGTACGTGTAGCGGTCGGCCATCATGGCGGCCCCGACCGGCAGGACCTGGAGCACGAGGACCACGTTCACCAGGAACCAGCCGAGGCCGAAGAACAGGAGCCGGCTGCGCCGGAGGTCCCAGGCCGCGAGCACCAGGGTGCCCAGCACGAAGAGGGGCGCGAGCTGGTACTGCAGCTGGTTCGCCGCCGCGGGCTCGGGGTAGGCATAGAACGCGGAGAGTCCGACCGGGACGAAGAAGCGCACGAGGTACGCGGCGTATCCGTAGGAGGCGAATCCCAGGCGCTGGAGCAAGGTGAAGGGCGCGGCGGCCGCGAGCGCGTGCGCGCGCGGGTCCGTGCGCAGGAGCAGGCCGTGGAGGTTCCCGCCGGCCTGCACGTCCACCGCGATCCAGCCGACCACCAGCGACACGGCCAGGAAGGGGAGCTTCTCGAGCACGGCACGCCGCTCCCCGAGCGGTCTCGCCTTCCACAGATCCAGCAGCACCATCACGCCCGGGAAGGTCACGGCCATTCCCTTCGACAGGCAGGAGAGCGAGAACAAGCCGAACGTCGCGGCCAGCCAGGGCCAGGCGCGGGAGTCCAGGTAGCGCAGGTAGGCGATGGCGGCCGCCAGGAAGAAGGCGGCGTAGAGCACGTCCTTGCGCTCCGAGATCCAGGCCACCGATTCGACGTGCAGGGGATGGAGGCCGAAGAGCAGGGCCGCCAGGAAGGCGACCCAGGCCCGCCGCCGCGACAGCAGCCAGGCCAGCCCGAACACCAGCAGGGTGTTCAGTCCGTGCAGGGCCACGTTGGTCGCGAGGAAGCGGCGTGGCGAGAGCGGCGGGCCCGCGTCGAGCGCGAGGGAGAGCATCGTGAGCGGGTGATAGTTGAGGCAGACGATCCGGCGCATCAGCTCGCCGTAGCGGTGCTGCTGCACCGGCAGGTTCTCCTGCACGTAGGCGGGATCGTCCCAGGTCACGAAGTCGTGGCCGAGCGCGCCCCCGTAGACGGCGATCGCGAGCGCCGCGGCCGCGAGGGCGAGGAGCACGGGCAGGACGGAGCCGACGCGCGGCGATGGCGGCCGGACGCCCGCCCGCGCGGCTCCGGGCTCCCGCCGCGAGGCGCGGCGCCTCGGGCGACCGGCACGGCCGGCTGGGGAGGGTCCGCTCACGATCCAGAATGGTAGCCGCCGAGGCGGGAGGAGAAAAGGACCGTGGCCGGGTGGGGTGGTACGGGCGGGCGACGGTCCTCTCCGGTGGGGCTGTCCCCGGCCGCGCTCGGACGGGGACTCGCCCTCGTGCGGGCTATGCCCCCGGCAGGAGCAGCAGCTTCCCCGTCGTGGCTCGGGACTCGAGCTGGCGGTGGGCCTCGACGGCCTGGGAGAGCGGGAACTCCCGCCACACGCTGAGCCTGAGCTTGCCGTCCCGCACCCAGCCCAGCACCTCGTTCGCCCGTTCGAGCAGCTCCGTGCGGGTGGCGACGTAGTGGCCGAGCGTCGGGCGGGTGATGAACAGCGAGCCGCGCTGGTTCAGCCTCTGCAGGTCGAAGGGGGGCACGGGACCGCTCGACTGGCCGAAGAGCGCCATCATCCCCCGCGGGGCGAGGCAGCGCAGGCTCTTGTCGAAGGTCGTGCGCCCGACCGAGTCGTAGACCACCTGCACGCCCTTGCCGGCGGTGAGTCGCTGGACCTCCGCCTCGAAGTCCTGCTCGTCGTAGCGGATCACCTCGTCGGCGCCGGCCGCACGGGCTCGGGCAGCCTTCTCGGCGGTCGAGACCGTGCCGATCACCCGCGCCCCGCGCTGCTTGGCGATCTGGCAGAGGAGCAGGCCCACGCCGCCCGCCGCCGCGTGCACGAGGCAGGTGTCGCCGGCCTTCAGCGGATAGGTCGAGCCGGCGAGGTAGTGCGCCGTCATGCCCTGGAGCATCACGGCGGCGCCCTGTTTCGTGCTCACCCCGTCGGGTAGGCGCACGAGGCGCTCGGCGGGCACCACCGCCCGCTCCGCGTAGGCGCCGAGCACGCCCTGGTAGGTGACGCGATCGCCGACGCGCAGATCGCTCACGCCCGCGCCCAGCGCGGCCACCGTGCCGCCGGCCTCGGAGCCGGGCGTGCCCGGCAGCGGCACGTTGTAGAGACCCATGCGCTGATAGACGTCGACGTAGTTCACGCCCGCAGCCTCGATGCGCACCAGCGCCTGGCCGGCGCCGGGCGTGGGATCGGGCACGTCTTCGTAGCGAAGGGCCTCGGGCCCGCCATAGGCATGGATGCGAATCGCTTTCATGGTTCCTCCCGAGAGCGAAGGATGGAGTTGCCTCCGCGGCCGTTCGGGGCCGAAGGTTACCGCGAGAGGTGCCTGCGTCAATCAGGCCCGGGCCGAGCGCGGCCGCTCCGCCGGCATACCGGGTGCCTTCGCGGCCGCCGCCAGCGGATGATTGCCCCACGACCTCATTCGGGCCGCTTCAGCTCTCCTCCGTCGGGGCGAAGAACGAGATGCCGCGCACGTTCTCGTTCACGCTGAGCGGCCGCTGGATGGAGGGGAACGCGCGCGCGCCGCAGTCCAGCCGCTCGCACAGCCGGCAGGTCACGCCCACGGGCACGACGCCCGCGAGGTTCGCCAGGTCGAAGCCGTCGGCGTAGACCAGCCGCCGCGCCCACTCGATCTCGCAGCCCAGCTCGATCGCGTAGAGGATCTCGGGCGCGTGATAGCCGCCGCGGTGCCGCCGGATCGTGCGCGCCATCGAGAAGAAGGTGAGCCCCTCCGGCGTGCGCGAGACCTGCACGCGCAGCACGTTGGGCTGCAGGAAGGCGGCGTGCACGTTGCGCAGCGGGCACAGCCCCCCGAAGCGCGGGAAGCGCACGCCGTTGGCGCTGAACTTCTTCGAGATGTTGCCGGCGAGGTCGATGCGCACCATGAAGAAAGGCACACCCTCGGCGCCCTTTCGCTGCAGCGTGCACAGCCGGTGGCAGACCTGCTCGAAGTTCGAGCGGAAGCGGTGCTGGAGCACGTCCAGGTCGTAGCGCTCCTCCTCGGCCGCGCGCAGGAACGGGGCGTAGGGCATGAGCACGGCGGCGGCGAAGTAGCTGGCCAGGGTCATGCGGCAGAGCGCGCGCGACTCGTCCGAGGTGAGCGCCGGGTCCTGCACGAGCCGGTTCAAGAGATCCGAGCATTCGAGCAGGCCGATCTGGTAGGCGACCTGGAAGTTCCGCGAGCCTCGCCTCAGCCCCTCCGACAGGGCGAGCGTCTTGCGCTCGGGGTCGTAGCGCCGCACGGCGCCCCGCATGTCGCCGAGCCGGCGCACGGCCACGGTGACGCCGAGCTTCGCCTTCGCGTACTCGGCCAGCGCCGCGAAGAGGTCTTCGCCCTCGAGGCGGCCGTCCCGCCACACGCGCTCGGCCTCGGCCTCGAGGTCGGGGAAGTGGTTGGCGTGGCTCTGCAGGAAGTCCGTCACCTGCTCGGGCAGCAGCTCCGACCGCGTCAGGTCCGGCACGTCCTGGCGGTCCAGCACCTGGGCGGCCAGCGTGCGCGCCGACGTCTGCGCCGTGGCGTAGGCCTGGTGCAGGCGCACGATCGCCCGCGCCACGTCGGGGCTGGCGATCGCCACCTCGCGCAGCTCGGTCTCCGAAGGAGCGGTGCCTTCGAAGAGCGGGTCGGCGAAGGCCTCGACCAGGTCCGAGGCGAGTTCCGCGTCCTGGCCCGCGCCGAGCGCCTTCAGCTCCAGGTCCAGGACCTGCGCGAGGCGGACGAGCAGGCCCGCGGTGAGGGGACGGCGATCGTGCTCGATCAGGTTGAGGTAGGAAGCCGATACGCCGAGGCGCTGCGCCAGCGTCGCCTGCGACACGCCGCTGCGCTGGCGGAGCGCGCGTACCTTGCGCCCGGGGATCGAGGGGATCGCCATGGCCACAGACTTTACTCGATTTTCCAATTGACGCGGAAGACTATTCTTGGCTTCTCAGCATAATCTTCTGCACCCCATTGGCTTATTGGGAATCGAATGCACATGCGTCAATGATTTCACCGAGTTCAGCGGGGGCGGAGATGACGAGCGAGAGCCAGATCAGAGGCGGGCTGGTAGCAGGCTCCGAGGAGGTGCTCACGCCTCGGGCCGTGGACTTCGTGGCCGATCTCGCGCGCCGCTTCGCGCCGCGCATCGACGCGGCCCTCGCCCGGCGCCGCGAGCGCCGGCTGCGCCTCGCCGAAGGCGAGCGCCTCGACTTCCTCGCGGAGACCGCGGCCGTGCGTGCCGCCGACTGGCGGGTCGCCCCGCTGCCCGCCGATCTC
>JAWOLC010000134.1:0-7819 GCA_033853925.1 Candidatus Eiseniibacteriota bacterium | reverse complement strand
CGGCTCTGGGGGAGCCGCCGCCCCTCTCCTCGGCGTCGGGGTTGGCCCCGCCTATGGAAGCACGACCAGACGGACCGTGCGGGAGAGCCCCGGCGTGCTGAAGCGCGCGAAGTAGAGGCCGGCGGCGCCGGCGGCCCGGCCGCCCGCGTTCCAGCTCAGCTCGTGATGACCGGCTCCGGTCTCCCCCGACGCGAGGCTCGCCACCCGCCGCCCGGAGAGGTCGAAGACCTCGAGCCGCACCGGCGCGGGCGCGGGCAGGTCGAAGGCGAAGCGGATCGGCCCGCCGGACGGATTCGGGTGCGGCGGGTAGAAGCGGAGCGCCGTGGGCCCGCCCACGGGCACGTCGGCGTTGGAGTGCACGGGCCGCGCCCGCAGCGTCACGAGCAGATCGGGCTGCGGCGACGCCCCGGGCAGCGCCTCGTCCGCGCTGGTGAAGGTGAGGGTGGCGTAGTAGGTGGTGTCCACGGCGACGCCGGTCGTGTCGAAGTGGATCGGGTAGCGGACCGGGGTGCCCGCCACGAGCGCCGGCGAGAACCCGCCCGCGATGGCGAAGTGGCCGCCACCTCCGCTGACGCTGCCCGCGCTCACCGCGAGCTTGGCCTGGGAGGCGTCGTACCCGCAGTCGAAGACGCTCGCGTCACGATCCACGAACGAGTCCTTCGTCATGTCGCCGAAGTCGAGCGTGTCCGCCGTCACGACGGTCAGCGATTCCAGCGAGGCGGCCGCGTGGCGCAGCACCCGGCCGGAGAGGATCACCCGCTTGAGCGAGCTGTCCACGTCGTTGCTGCTGATCACGAGCGTGTCGAGCCGGGAGCCGACGGCGGCCGTGCTCATGCCGATCGTCTGGCTCGCCGGCGGGGCCCCCGCGGCCTGGGCGAAGGTCCCGGACGGAGCGGTGAAGCCGGCGGGGGCGACGAAGCCGTAGCGCAGCGAGTCGGCGGGCGGGGACGCGCCGTTGGCGATCGCCAGCGCCTGCTCGGCGGCGCCGCCCACGATCACCCGGCCGAAGTCGAGCTGCGAGGCGGCGGCGACCTTGGCCGGGAGCCGGAGCACGGCCACGACGGGCAGGTGGTCGGAGGAGTTGCGCAGCGCCGTGGCGATGGTCAGCCCCACGGCCGCGTTCATGCCCCCGCCGTTCACGTCGTCGTTGAAGTGCAGCCCGTCGTTGCCGTAGGTGACGTAGCCGTCCAGGTCCAGACCCTGTCCGTCCTGCACGCTGTTCGAGGTGAAGACGATGTCGAACCGGTCGTCCAGCCCGCCGCCCGAGAAGTAGGGGTACGGCGGCGAGATGTTCGGGGACTGCGTGTCCCAGTAGCGGTAGGCGTAGATGACGTGCCAGTTGCCGGGCATGGCGGTCCCCAGCGTGTCGTGGCACTGGCCGTTGTTGTTGGTCTGGCTCTCGGTGAGGCGGATGTAGCCGCCCTCGTAGGCTCCGTAGAAGTTCGTGTCGCCCCCGAGCAGGAAGTTGGGGCCGTAGACGGTCTGCGGCTGGGTGTTGATCTTGTTGCGGATGTTCGTGCACTCGACGCGGCGCGTGGTCGAGTCCGCGGTCCCCGGCCCGCCCGCCTTCAGGTGGATGGAGTAGAGCCGGAAGGTTCCCATCTTGTCGGTGTAGCCCGCCGGGTGGACCCAGCACTGCAGCACGTCCCGCGGGCCGCCGTCCGTGAAGGACGTCACGGTCGTGACGCTCGCCGCCGCGGTCCTCCAGAACACCGCGCTCTGGGTGGTGGCGATGTAGCTGCTGGACCACTGCCCCGGCTGGACCAGGTTCAGCACGTTCGTCAGGAACGAGTCGCGGGCCGTGCCGGTCATGACCTCCTGGGCGATGAGGACGTCGGGCTGGAGTCCGGCGATCACCGTGCGGAAATCCGCCTGGCGGGGCGTGATGTTCGTGGTCGGGTAGTTGTCGTCGTACTCCGTCAGGTTCCAGGTGACCACGCGCAGGGCCTGTGCGGGCGCGGCGGCCAGCAGGGCCGCCGCGCAGGCGAGCAACAGAAGCTTGGGATTCGGGATCACGGCGCTCCTAGTGGATGATGGCCAGGCGCACGGTCTGGGCGGAGATGCCGTGCCCCGTGAGCCGCACGAAGTAGAGGCCCGGCCCCGCGGGCGAGCCGGCGTCGCCGCGGCCGTCCCAGCGCAGGCTGTAGCGGCCGGGCGTGAACTCCCGGTTGGCGAGCACGGCGACGCGGCGCCCGGAGAGATCGAAGACCTCGAGGCGCGCGTGTCCGCTCCGCGCCACGTCGAGCCGCAGCGTGCTGCTCGAGAGGAGCGGGTTCGGCACGGGCGGGAAGAGGCGCGTGACCTTCGGCAGCGAGGGGCTCGCATCCGTGAGGTCCACGTCGCCGAGCAGCAGATAGCGGACTTCGGGCTGGGCCGCGGCGCCGGGCAGCGACTCGTCGAACGAGTGGACCACGAGGGTGTCGGGAGAGGCGATGTCGCCGATGCCCCAGGAGCTGGCGTCGAAGCGGACCTGGAGTCGGGCCGCCGTGCCTCCGACCAGGGACGGGCTGAAGCCGAGGAGCGAGAAGCGCGTGTCGTAGCCCCGGATCTCGGCGGCGGTGACCGAGAGCCGGGCCTGGTCGGCGTCGTAGCCGCGGTTGTGGACCGGGAGGGGAATGACCGAGTCGTGGTAGGCGGGGACCGAGCCGAAGCTGACCCAGGCCTCCGTCACCTCGCTCAGCGAGTCGAGCGAGACCGCGG
The DNA here is from genome assembly GCA_033853925.1 of Candidatus Eiseniibacteriota bacterium. Classification (GTDB taxonomy): domain Bacteria; phylum Eisenbacteria; class RBG-16-71-46; order RBG-16-71-46; family RBG-16-71-46; genus JANXPZ01. The sequence goes on along the minus strand of JAWOLC010000134.1, from coordinate 5,119 downwards.
CGTGCCGCAGAACCCGGCCCGAGAGCAGCACGCTCTTGGCCGAGCTGTCCACGTCGTTGCAGGAGACGGTGAGCGTGCCGGTGCGCGTCCCGGCGCCGGCCGTGCTCATGCCGATGGTCTGGAGCGTGGGCGCGGCTCCGACCGCCTGCGCAAACGTGCCGGCGGGGGCGGTGAACCCCGCGGGGGCGCCCAGGCTGTAGCGCAGCGAGTCGGCCGGCCACGAGGCGCCGTTGGCGACGGCGAGCGGCTGCTCGGCCGTCGCGCCCGTGATCACCGTGCCGAAGTCGAGCTGCGCCGCCGCCGCGACCTTGGCCGGGAGCTGGAGCACGGCCACCACCGGGAGATGGTCGGCCGCGTTGCGCAGCGACGTGGCGATCGTGTAGCCCACCGAATCGTTGCCGCTGGCGTTGATGTTGTCGTTCAGGTGCCGGCCGTCCTGGCCGTAGGTGACGTAGCCGAAGAGATCGAGCCCCTGGTCGTCCTGCAGGGAGTTCGAGGTCAGGATCAGGTCGTAGCGGTCGTCCACGCCGCCGCCGGAGAACCAGGGGTAGGGCAAGGGCGTCGTGCAGGGCGACTGGGTGTGGTAGTAGCGGTAGAACCAGTTGTCCCGCCAGGTGCCGGTCATGAGGGAGCCCAGGGTGTCGCGGCACTGCCCGTTGTTGTTGCTCTGGCTCTCGGTGAGGCGGATGTAGCCGCCCTCCCAGGCGCCCTGGAAGTTGGTGTCGCCCCCGATCAGGAAGTTCGGCCCGAAGGTCCCGATGGGCTCGGCGTTCACGTGGTTGCGGATGTCCGTGCAGTCGAGCCGCCGGTTCGTCGAGTCCTGCGTGGTGGGCACCGCGTCACCCGCCTTGAGGTGGATCGAGTAGAGCCGGAAGGTGGCGGCCTTGTCCGCGTAGCCGACCGGGTGCACCCAGCACTCGAGGACGTCACGCGGGCCGTAGGTGGCGAAGGACGAGACGTCCGTCACGCTCACCACGGGCGTCCTCCAGAAGATGCCGCTCTCCGTGGGATTGATCCACGTCCCCGTCCACTGCCCCGGCTGGACCACGTTCAGCACGTTGTCGAGGAGGGAGTCGACGGCCGTCATGTTCTGCAGCTCCTGGGTGATGAGGACGTCGGGCTGGACGCCGGTGATCACCGTGCGGAAGTCGGCCTGCCGCTGCGGGGTGATGTAGCCGACCCAGTCCGCCCGGTACTGGGTGATGTTCCAGGTCATCACGCGCAGCGCGTGCGCGGGGGTGGCGAGCAGCAGAGCCGCCGCGGCGGCGAGCACCAGGTGCTTCGCGGTGGGTCTCACGTCGCCTCCCTAGCGCACGATGGCGAGCCGCACGGTCTGGACCGCGAGCCCGCGACCCGAGAGCCGCACGAAGTAGAGGCCCGCGCCCGCCGAGGCGCCCGAGGCGTTACGGCCGTCCCAGCGCAGGCTGTACCGGCCCGGGGTGAAGTCGCGGTCGGCGAGCACCGCCACCCGGCGGCCGGACAGATCGAAGATCTCGAGCCGCGCGCTCGCCGGGCTCGCCAGGTCGAAGCGCAGCACGCTGCTCGAGAGGAGCGGGTTGGGGATGGGCTTGTAGAGCCGCGTCAGCGCCGGGAGCCCCGGTCCGACCGCCGCGTTGCCGCCGCTCACGCGGGCCCGGAGCACGTACTGCACCTCGGGGCGGGCCGCGGCGCCGGGCAGCGATTCGTCGGTCGACTGGAAGGTCAGCGTGGCTTCGTAGGTGGAATCGACGGTGGCGCCGCCGTCGTCGAACGCCACGTTCCAGCGCGCGGCCACGCCGGACACGAGCGTGCCGGCCGTGAAGCCCTGGATCGAGAAGCGCCCGTCCCCGCCCACGATCGGGGCGGCGGTCACCGACAGCCGGGCCTGCAGGGAGCCGTAGCCCTGGTTGTGCACGGCGGCCAGCAGCGACCCGAAGCTGCCGGCTTCGTGCTCGCCGAAGTCCAGGGTGTCGCCGCTCGTCACCACGCTCAGCGAATCGAGCGAGGGCTGGGCGTGGGCGAGCACCGTGCCCGCCAGGTTCGAGTACGAGACCAGGCTGTCCGGCGCGTTGGCATTGACGGTGAGCAGGCCCGACAGAGCGCCCGGCACGCTCGTGCTCATGGTGACGTTCACGGTTCCGCAGGCGCCCGCGGCGACCGCGAACGGGCCGGGAGCGCCGAAGCCGGCGGGGGCGCTGAAGGTGCAGCGCAGGGAATCGCCCGGCACGGCCGCCGGGTTGCAGATCCAGAGGCTCTGGCTCGGGGTCGGGGCGCCGACGATCACCGGCGCGAAGTTCACGTAGGCCGGCTTGCCGATCCGGGCGGGGACCTGCAGGTCCACGCGCACGGGCAGGTGGTCGCTGGCCATCTTGAGGGCGTTCGCGTAGTCGGCACCCTCGGGGATCGTCGGCGCGTCGGTGATGGCCTTGTTGAGGTGCAGGCCGTCGTTGCCGACCGGCACCATCGTGCCGGCGATGGCACTCAGGCCCTGGCCGGTGACGAGGCTGTACGTGGGCAGGATCATGTCGAACCGGTCGTCGAGGCCGCCGGTGGCCGCGCCCGGGGCGCAGGTGCCGCTCAGGCACGTCGACTGCGTGTGGTACGGAGCGAAGGACGCGTTGTCGTGCCACGAGCCGGCGGGGAGCATGTCGTAGCAGCGCCCGATGTTGTTCGCCTCCGACTCGATGAGCTTCGTGTAGCCCGGCTCCGACGCCTGCGTGTAGAAGTTCATGTCGCCGGCGACGATCGCGTGCGTTCCCTCCGGCATGGCATTCATGCTGTCGCGGATGCCCTGGCACTCGGCCAGCCGCTGGGCCTCGTAGCCCGTCGAGGCCTTGAGGTGGCCGGCGTAGATGCGCAGCTCGGCCGCGTCGGAGACGTAGTCCTTCGCCCGGATGCGATACACGTGGATCAGGCGGAGTTTGGCGGCCTGGTTCGGATAGAAGGCCCACTGGCCGATCGTGTCCACGGTCGCCAGGCGGTAGAAGAGCGCCGCGTCCGTGTCGCCCCCGTCGATGAGGCCCATGGTCCCCCACTGCCCGGGCTCCATGACGTTCAGCACCTCGTTCAGGAACTGGGTGTTGGAGTTCGCGGCCATCTCCTCCGTCACGATCACGTCCGCGTCGAGGGGCGAGAGGATCGTGCGGTAGTAGGTCGCGCGGGCCGAGCCCGAGGAGCCGGGGTAGCCGAGGATGTTGTAGTCCACCACCCGCAGGGCGAAGGCGGGCGAGGCGAGGAAGAGCGCGGCGAGGGCGGCGGTGAGCGTGGGGATTCGCCCGCGGAGCGCGGACCGGGTCGGCGAGGCCATGGGGACTCCTGAGCTGGGTTGCGGTGTGGCCCGGCGGCTAGCGGTCGCGGCAACCACCGCTGTCGGGGACGATGTCTACGTCTGGTTAGCCACCTATGATTGTAGACGTATCCTTGACCTCTCCGCCAGCGCCCAGGCCGCCGCTCAAGCTCATGCGCCCGTTGCGAATTGCCCGCGTCGTTGAAGGCTGCAACGCGCTCCGCGCGGTCCGGGGCCAGCGGCTCCGCCGGCCCTGCGAGTTGTGCCGCTCAGCGATATCCACCCAGCGAGCTGAGCGAATCGCGTGCCTCGAGGTCGCCCGGATCCAGGCGCAGCGCGCGCCGGTAGGCGGCGCGGGCTCGATCCGGATCCCCGAGGCGCTGCCAGGCCTGGCCGCTCTCGACCTCGAGGCGCGCGCTCGGGCCATGCAGGGCACGCTCGCGGCCCAGCTCGCGCAACGCCGCGCGTCCTCGCCCCTCCCGGAGGGCGAGCAGTCCGAGCAGCTCGTGCACCCCCGGGAGGAGCGGCCGCCTGGCGAGCGCCTGCTCGAGGTGGCGCTGCGCCTCCTCGGGGCGGTCCTCCAGGGCCGCGAAGAGGCCGAGCAGGTGATGCGCGTGCCCGTTCCACGGCGAGGCGGCGGCCTGGCGCCGCAGCTCGGCGGCCGCGCGCGCGCGCAACGCGGGATCGGCGCCGCAGGCCTCGACCAGCCGCTCCCGCGCGGCGCGCCCGGCCGGCAGCACGCGGTAGGCGAACGAATCGGCCACGGGCGCGAACGGACCCCGCCGCCGCACGAGCAGCTCGGCCGCGTCGTCGGCGAAGACCATGGCCCAGGTCGAGTCGCGGTCGAGGAAGTCGGGCAGGTGGTCGCCCGGATCCTGGTTGCGGTCCAGGACCAGGTAGTCGAACCGGTACCGCTCGTCCAGCTCGCGCCAGGCGGCGGGGTCGGCGAACGCGCGCGCGTAGAGCAGGCGCTCCGGGCGTGGTGTCAGCTCCGGCTGCGTGGTCATGAACGGCAGCCGGCCGCGATCGGGCCAGAAGCGGTAGAGGAGGTAGCCGCCGAAGTGGAAGGGGTTGAAGGTCCGGCCGCGCAGCCCGTGGTCGCGGACGAAGTCGCAGGCCCGGACCGGGACGCCCGAGAGGTCGAGCCCGAGGCCGAGCGGCAGCTCGGGGCGCGTCCACTCGGGCAGCGAGAGCGCCACGCACGCCGCGGCCGCGACGACGCCCCGCGGCCAGGGGCGCGCGAGCCACGGCGGCGGCAGGCGGCCTGCCAGCGCCTCGCTCAGATCGCGGCCGACGTAGGGAGCGGCCCCCAGCGCGTACGTGCCGAGAAAGCGCTGGGAGGAGAGCGCCACGGCGGTGAGCACGGTGCAGAGCACGGCCTCCGCCACGTCGAGCCCGCGCCTGCGCGCGCGCCACAGCAGGAGGAGCGGCCAGCCGGCGACGAGCAGCGGCAGCCCGTTGCGGAGGTTGGCGCTCCAGATGGGGGGATGCAGCTCGGCGATCGTCCGGTAGATCGGCTCGAAGCGCCAGGAGAGCGCGAACTGGAAAGGCTGGGCCAGCGCCCACCAGCCGCCGGGGTTGGCGAGCATGACGACGAGCGAGGCGAGCCCGACCCCGGCGAGGCGCCGGGCGCGCGCCAGCGCCGCGGCGCGGGCGGCCGGGCGCAGCGCGGCGGCGAGGGCGTCGGCGAGGTGGGTGCCGAGCAGGATGAAGCCCGCGTACCAGCCGATGTGGGTGTTCGCCCAGAGGAGCGCGATGGGGACGAAGAGCCAGACCGCCCGCGGCGCCGGGCGGCGGCGTGGCTCGCGATCCCGCGCCGGGCCCGGCGGGCTCCCGGGCGCCGGCGGCGGCCCC
>JAWOLC010000133.1:0-13753 GCA_033853925.1 Candidatus Eiseniibacteriota bacterium | reverse complement strand
GAATCACCAGCTCTTCTTCCTGGCCATGGCGATGGAGGCCATGGGATTCCGCGACGCGTCCTTCGACGGGATCCTCGCCTACTACTCCATCCTCTACACGCCGAAGGCCGACCTCCCGGCTCTCCTGGGGGAGCTTCGCAGGGTGCTCAAGCCGGGAGGCAAGCTTCTGGTCGTGGTGAAGGAAGGAGAAGGCGAGGGCTTCATCCCCGATCCGCTGGGCACGACCCGGACGACGTACTTCGCGAACTTCGTCGAGGGGGAGCTGCGCGAGCTGCTGGCTGCCGCCGGGTTCCGCTGCGAGTCCGCCGAGACCCGCGAGCCCTACGACTTCGAGATCCCGGTGCGTCGGATCTACGTCACGGCGGAGAGATCGGGAGCCTGAGCGGCGCCGGAGCAGCTTGCCCGTCGGGTGCGGCAAGGCGCGGTCAGAGCCCTCGTCCTGGGACTTTTGACTTATGTGACATCAGGGTGCAACCGAGCGCTAGCATAGCCCGTGGGCCGCCAGACGCCGCCCCGAGCGACGGGGCGAGCGACCCGCGGCGCTCGGCCCACGAAGGGTGAATCCTCGGCATTGTCCGCCGAGGCGGAGTCCTCCGTATGGAGGCCGTTTCATGAGCGAAGCGACTCCGTCCTCTCAGCCGTCCTCCGGGTCACGGCCGCCCGCCGAGCGACCTCGGGCTGGACGGCACCGCACGACCCTCTGGGTCGTGGCGGGCGTCGTCATCCTGCTCGGCCTCGTCTTCCTCTGGCGCGGGCGCGCCGGCGCGCCCGCGGCACGCCGGGGAGCCGGAGCCGGGCGGGCGGTCCCCGTGGTCGCCGATTCGGTGCGCGCCCGGGACTTCGCGGTGCACCTGACCGCGCTCGGCACGGTGACCCCGCTGCGCACGGTGACCGTGCGCACCCGCGTGGACGGACAGCTTCTCGGGGTCCATTTCCGAGAGGGCCAGGTCGTGACGGCCGGCGCGCTGCTGGCGGACCTGGATCCTCAGCCGTTCGAGGCCCAGCTCCAGGAGTCCCAGGCCCAACTGGCCCGTGACTCGGCGCTGCTCGACAACGCGCGGATCGACCTGGCCCGCTACCAGCGCCTGCTGGAGCTGGATTCCGTGTCCAAGCAGCAGGTGGACACTCAGGAAGCGCTGGTCCGACAGTACGAGGCGCAGGTCAGGCTGGACCAGGCGGCGGTGCGCAGCGCGAGCGTGCAGCTCGGCTACACGCGCATCACCTCCGACTTCGCCGGCCGCGTGGGACTGCGGCTCGTGGACCCCGGCAACATCGTGCACGCGGCCGACGCGGGCGGCATCACGGTGATCACGCAGCTCCAGCCGATCAGCGTGCTGTTCACGGTCCCCCAGGGCGCGCTGCCCCAGGTGCTCGAGCGCTACCAGGCGCGGGAGCCGCAGCCGGTCACCCTCTACGGCAGCGACGGGCAGACGGAGCTGGCCGCCGGCCGGGTGTCGACGATCGACAACCAGATCGACCCCACGACGGGCACGGTCAAGGTCCGGGCCGAGTTCCCCAACACCGACCAGAAGCTCTTCCCCAACCAGTTCGTCAACGTCAAACTGTTGCTGGAGCAGGTACCGGGAGCGACGGTGGTCGCCGCCGCGGCGATCCAGCGAGGCTCGGTCGGCACGTTCGTCTACGTCGTGAGCCGCCAGAACACCGTGAGCGTCCGCCAGGTCCAGGTGGGGCCCACGGAGGGCGACTTCGCGGTGGTCACGAGCGGTCTCGCGCCCGGCGAGATGGTGGTCGTCGACGGCGTGGACCAGCTGCGCCAGGGCGTCACGGTGCGGCTCCTGCACCCGACTCCGGCGCCCGGCGCGCCGGGGAGGCAGGGCGCGGGCCGACCGGGAGCGGGCGGCCGGAGCGGGGCTCACGGCGCGGCGGGGGGCACGGGCGCCGGCTCGCCCGCGCCGCGGCGCTAGCCTCCCGGCCGGGCGAACGTGAATCCGTCCCGCCCCTTCATCCTGCGGCCGGTCGCGACCTCGCTGCTCATGGTCGCGATCTTCCTCGCGGGCCTCGTCGCCTATCGGCTGCTCAGCATCTCCGCGCTGCCGCAGATCGACTACCCCACGATCCAGGTCGTGACGCTGTACCCGGGTGCCAGCCCGGACGTGATGACGTCCTCGATCACGGCGCCGCTGGAGCGGCAGTTCGGGCAGATGCCGGGGCTGAGCAGCATGGCCTCGACCAGCTCGGGCGGGGCCTCGCTCATCACCTTGACCTTCGATCTCGACCTGTCCCTCGACATCGCCGAGCAGGAGGTGCAGGCGGCCATCAACGCCGCCTCGAACCTGCTCCCGACGGACCTGCCGACTCCCCCCATCTACAACAAGGTGAACCCGGCCGACGCCCCCATCCTCACCCTCGGCATCACCTCCGCGACCTTGCCGCTCCCCACCGTCGAGGACCTGGTCGACACCCGGCTGGCGCAGAAGCTGTCCCAGCTTCCGGGGGTGGGACTGGTGAGCATCAGCGGCGGGCAGCGCCCGGCCGTGCGCGTCCAGGTGGATCCCCGCCTGCTCTCCTCGCTGGGCCTGACGCTGGACGACGTGCGCACCGCCATCGGCGCGGCCAACGTCAACGCGGCGAAGGGGGGCTTCGACGGGCCGGCCCGCGCCTCCACGATCGACGCCAACGACGAGCTGGGCTCGCCGGCGGAATACGAGAACCTGATCCTCGCCTACCGCCAGGGAGCGCCCATCCGCCTGCGCGACGTGGCCACCGTGGTGAGCAGCGCGGAGAACGTCCGGCTCGCGGCCTGGGCCGGTCGCGACGCGGCCGTCATCCTCAACATCCAGCGGCAGCCGGGCGCCAACGTGATCGAGGTCGTGGATCGGGTCAAGCGCCTGCTGCCGCAGCTCCAGGCGGCCCTGCCGGGCGCCGTCTCGGTCACGCCGCTCACCGACCGCACGGTCACCATCCGCGCCTCGGTCCAGGACACGCAGTTCGAGCTGATGCTGGCCGTGCTGCTCGTCGTGCTGGTCGTCTTCGTGTTCCTGCGCAGCGTCTCCGCCACCATCATCCCCGGCATCGCCGTGCCCCTGTCGCTGGTGGGGACGTTCGCGGTGATGTACCTGGCGGGATTCAGCATCAACAACCTGACCCTGATGGCGCTCACGATCGCCACCGGCTTCGTGGTGGACGACGCGATCGTGATGATCGAGAACGTGGCCCGCTACGTCGAGGCGGGCGAGTCGCCGCTCCAGGCCGCGCTCAAGGGCGCCGGTGAGATCGGCTTCACGATCATCTCCCTCACGGTGTCGCTCATCGCCGTGCTCATCCCGCTGCTGTTCATGGGGGACGTCGTCGGCCGGCTGTTCCGCGTCTTCGCGATCACCCTCGCCGTCGCGATCCTCCTCTCGGCGGTCGTCTCGCTGACGCTGACGCCGATGATGTGCGCGCGGCTGCTGCGGCGCACGCCCGAGGAGGAGCAGGGAGGCTTCTACCGCGCCAGCGGCCGGTTCATCGACGCCGTCATCGCCCGCTACGGCACGGCGCTGAACTGGGTGCTCGACCGCCAGGGGCTGACCCTGGCCGTGGCGGGCGGCCTCCTGGCGCTCACCGTCCTCCTGTACCTCGTGATCCCCAAGGGCTTCTTCCCGGTGCAGGACACGGGGGCGATCCAGGGCATCTCCCAGGCTCCGGCCGCGGTCTCCTTCGCCGCCATGGCGGAGCGCCAGCAGGCGCTCGGGCGGCTCATCCTCGAGGATCCCGCGGTCGAGAGCCTGTCCTCCTACATCGGCGTGGACGGCACGAACGCGACCCTCAACAGCGGGCGGTTCCTGATCAACCTGAAGCCGAGGAGCGAGCGGACCGGCGACGCCATGACCGTGATTCGCCGCCTGCAGTCCCGGCTCGTGGCGGTGCCCGGCATCACGCTCTACCTGCAGCCGGTCCAGGACCTCACGATCGAGAGCACGGTGAGCCGGACGCAGTACCAGTTCACCGTCGAGTCCCCGAACCCGGAGGACCTCGTGACCTGGGTGCCGCGGCTGGTGGACCGGCTGGGCGCGCTGCCGCAGCTGGCCGACGTCGTCAGCGACCAGCAGAACGAGGGTCTCCAGGCCTACCTGCAGATCGACCGCGACGCCGCCTCGCGGCTCGGCGTCTCCGTGGCCGCGGTCGACAACGCCCTCTACAACGCCTTCGGGCAACGCCTGGTCTCCACGATCTTCACGCAGTCCAACCAGTACCGGGTCGTGCTCGAGGTGCACCCGGAGCTGCAGCAGGGGCTGGCGGCGCTCGACCACCTCTACCTGACCTCCACGGCCGGCTCGCAGGTGCGGCTCACCGACGTCGTGCAGGTCCTCGAGCGCAACGCGCCGCTGGCCGTCAACCACCTCGCGCAGTTCCCCGCGGCCACCATCTCCTTCAACCTGGCGCCGGGGGCCTCGCTCGGCCAGGCCGTCGGCGCGATCGAGAAGGCGGAGCGCGACCTCGGCCTGCCGGCGAGCGTGCGCACCAGCTTCGCCGGCGCGGCGCTGGCGTTCCGCGGCTCCCTGCAGAACACGCTGTTCCTGATCCTGGCGGCGGTCGTGGCGATGTACATCGTGCTGGGCGTGCTCTACGAGAGCACGATCCATCCGCTGACCATCCTCTCGACCCTGCCTTCGGCGACGGTGGGGGCGCTGATCGCGCTCCTCCTGGCGCGCGCCGACCTGGGCGTGATGGGTATCATCGGCATCATCCTGCTCATCGGCATCGTGAAGAAGAACGGGATCCTGATGGTGGACTTCGCGCTCGACGCCGAGCGCAACGAGGGGCTGGCGCCGCGCGCGGCGATCCACCAGGCGTGCCTGCTGCGCTTCCGTCCCATCCTGATGACCACCCTGGCGGCCATGCTCGGGGCGCTGCCGCTCATGGTGGGCACCGGCGTGGGCTCGGAGCTGCGGCACCCGCTCGGGATCACCATGGTCGGCGGGCTGATCTTCAGCCAGGTCTTGACGCTCTTCACCACGCCGGTCATCTACCTGGGGTTCGACCGGCTCGCCCGCCGACTCCGGCGGACCGGCGCCGGGCCCCTGCCCGGCGGCGCGGCGGCCCAGCCATGAGCCTCTCCGCGCCCTTCATCCGCCGGCCGGTGGCCACCAGCCTCCTCACGATCGGCATCGCGCTCGCCGGCGCGCTGGCCTTCGTCATGCTCCCCATCGCGCCGCTGCCGCGCGTGGACTTCCCCACGATCTCCGTGTCCGCCTCGCTGCCCGGGGCGAGCCCGGAGACCATGGCGGCCACGGTCGCCACCCCCCTCGAGCGGGCGCTGGGGCGCATCGCGGGCATCACCGAGATGACGTCGTCGAGCTCGCTGGGCTCCACGCGCATCACCCTGCAGTTCGACATGAGCCGCAGCATCGACGGCGCGGCGCGCGACGTGCAGGCCGCGATCAACGCCGCGCGCAGCCTGCTGCCCACCGGGCTCCCGAGCAATCCCACCTACCGCAAGGTGAACCCGGCCGACATGCCGATCGTGATCCTCTCCCTGACCTCGGCGACGCTGCCGCAGGGCCAGCTCTACGACGCGGCCTCCACCGTGCTCGCGCAGTCGCTGGCGCAGGTGGACGGGGTGGGGGAGGTGGACGTCGGCGGCAGCTCGCTGCCCGCCGTGCGGGTGGAGTGCGACCCCGGCGTCCTGAACCGCTACGCCCTCGGCACCGAGGACGTGCGCACTGCGATCTTCGCCGCCAACGCCAACCGCCCCAAGGGGTCGCTCGAGGACGCGAGCCGCCACTGGCAGATCGCGGCCAGCGACCAGCTCCTGCGGGCGGCGGACTACCAGCCGCTGATCGTGGCCTACCGGAACGGCGCGCCGGTGCGGCTGCGGGACGTGGCGAGCGTGACGGACTCGGTGCAGGACCTGCGCAACGCCGGGCTGGCCGACGGGCGTCCGGCGGTGCTGCTCCTGATCCGCCGCCAGCCCGGGGCGAACGTGATCGCCACGGTGGACCGCGTGCGGGCCCTGTTGCCGCTGCTGCGCGCGTCCATCTCGCGGGCCATCGACCTGGAGATCGAGTCGGACAGCACGACCACGATCCGCGCCTCGCTGCGCGAGGTCGAGCGGACGCTGCTGATCGCGATCTCGCTCGTCATCCTGGTCGTGTTCCTGTTCCTGCGCCGCTGGCGGGCCGCCATGATCCCCGCCGTGGCGGTGCCCGTGTCCCTCATCGGCACCTTCGGGATCATGTACCTGGCCGGGTACAGCATCGACAACCTCTCCCTCATGGCCCTGACCATCGCCACCGGCTTCGTGGTGGACGACGCGGTGGTCGTGCTGGAGAACGCGGCGCGCCACATCGAAGCCGGGATGTCGCCCCGGGAAGCCGCGCTCCGGAGCGCGGGCGAGGTCGGCTTCACCGTGCTGTCCATGAGCACGTCGCTGGTCGCCGTGTTCATCCCCATCCTGCTCATGGGCGGGATCATCGGGCGGCTCCTGCACGAGTTCGCGATCACCCTGTCGGCGGCGATCCTGGTCTCGCTGGTGGTGTCGCTGACCACCACGCCCATGATGTGTGCCCGCGTGCTGCGGCCCGAGGCGGAGGAGCGCCCGAACCGGCTCTCGCGCGCGCTCGAGCGCGGCTTCACGCGCCTGCACGAGCGCTACTCCGCCAGCCTGGCCTGGGCGCTGGACCATCGCCGCCTGACGCTGGGGGTGTTCCTGGGGACGGTGGCGGTCACCATCCTGCTCTACGTCATCGTGCCGAAGGGCTTCATGCCCCAGCAGGACACCGGGCGCCTGATCGGCTCGCTCGTGGCCGACCAGAGCATCTCGTTCCAGGCCATGAGGAGCAAGCTCGTGGCCTACGTCGGCATCCTGCGCGCCGATCCGGCCGTGGACCACGTCGTCGCGTTCACCGGCGGCGGCCAGCGGAACAGCGCCTTCTTCTTCGTCGTCCTCAAGCCGCTCGAGGAGCGCCGGATCTCGGCGGACCTCGTCATCGCCCGGTTGCGCGGGAAGATGGCGCGGGTCCCGGGCGCGAGCCTCTTCCTGCAGTCGGTGCAGGACGTGCGGGTGGGCGGGCGCTCGGCGAACGCGCAGTACCAGTACACGCTGAGCGGCGACGTGCTCGCGGACCTGGAGGCCTGGTCGCCGCGCGTCCTGCGCGCGCTGGCGGCGATCCCGGAGATCACCGATGTCAGCTCCGACCAGCAGCAGAAGGGCCTGCAGACGTCGCTGGTGGTGGACCGCGATCGGGCCTCGCAGCTCGGCGTGAGCATGGAGCAGCTCGATGCGACCCTCAACGACCTCTACGGCCAGCGCCTGGTGTCGACCATCTACAACCCGCTGAACCAGTACCGGGTGGTGCAGGAGGCGGCGGCCCCCTACCTCGAGCGGCCCGAGGTCCTGGGCAGCACCTACGTGATGTCCAGCAGCGGCGCGGTGGTGCCGCTGTCCGCCTTCGCCCGCTGGTCGCCGACCAGCACCTCGCTGGCCGTCAACCACCAGGGGCAATTCGTGGCGACCACGCTGTCGTTCAACCTCGCGCCGGGCGCTTCGCTCTCGACCGCGGCCGAGAAGATCCAGGCCGCCGTGGCGGCGCTGCGGATGCCCGCCACGATCCAGGGCAGCTTCCAGGGCACGGCGCAGGCCTTCGAAGCCTCGCTCGCGAGCCAGCCGCTGCTCATCCTCGTGGCGCTGCTCGCCGTCTACCTCGTGCTCGGCATCCTCTACGAGAGCCTCGTCCATCCGCTGACCATCCTCTCCACCCTGCCCTCGGCCAGCGGCGGCGCGATCCTGGCCCTGCTCCTGACCCGCACCGACTTCAGCATCATCGCCCTCATCGGCGTGATCCTGCTCATCGGCATCGTCAAGAAGAACGGCATCCTGGTGATCGACTTCGCGCTCGAGGAGCAGCGCCGGACCGGGGCCAGCGCCCGGGAGGCCGTGCACCGCGCGAGCGTGCTGCGCTTCCGGCCGATTCTCATGACCACGATGGCGGCCATGCTCGGGGCCGTGCCCCTGGCGGTCGTGACGGGAAACGGCGCGGAGCTGCGGCAGCCGCTGGGGATCACGATCGTGGGCGGGCTCCTCGTGAGCCAGCTCCTGACGCTCTACACGACCCCCGTCGTCTACCTCTATCTCGACCGCTTCGGCGCCTGGGCCGCGCGCCTCACGGCGCGCGGGCAGGCCCGCGGCGCGGCCGGCTCATCGGGAGCGCTCGCCACGCCATGACCCACTCGCGCCGCCTCCGCCGCGAATTCCTCGCCGCCTGCCTCGGCGGCCTCGCTCTCGCCGCCTCGTGCGGCTGTGCCGTCGGGCCCCGGTATCGCCGCCCCGCCATCGTGCCCCCGCCGGCGTTCAAGGAGGCCGACGGCTGGGTGCCCGCCCAGCCGGCCGATCATCAGCCGCGCGGGCCGTGGTGGGCGGCCTTCGGCGATACGGTGCTGGATCGGCTCGAGTCGCAGGTCGAAGTCTCGAGCACCACCCTGGCCATCGCCGAGGCCCAGTACCGGCAGGCGCTCGCCCTGGCGGGGATCGCCTATGCCGACCTGTTTCCCTCGATCCAGGCCGATGCCACCGCCACCCGGACCAAGTCGGCGGCGCGCCCCGGGATCCCGGAGCTGCCTGCGGTCAATACCTTCAGCGCCGGCCTCTCGGCCGCGTGGGAGCTGGACCTCTGGGGACGGCTGCGGCGGGCGAACGAGGCGAGCCGCGCCGCGGCCCAGGCCAGTGCCGCCGATCTCGAGTCCGCGCGTCTGAGCCTGCACGCGCTCCTGGCTCAGACCTATTTCTCGCTGCGCACGGTGGAGACAGACCGGCGGCTCATCGAGCGCCTGACGCAGGGGTACGAGGAGTCGCTGCGCATCACGCAGAATCAGTACGAGGTCGGCGTCGCGGCGCGCTCGGACGTGGACGCGGCCATCGCCCAGCTCAAGCAGGCCCAGGCTCAGGGCGTGGACCTGGGGGCGCAGCGCGCGCAGCTCGAGCACGCGCTGGCCGCGCTCCTCGGGCGCTTCCCCGCGGAGTTCAGCCTGGCGCCGAGCGAGTCCGCCGCGGCGCTGCCCACTCCGCCCCCCTTGCTGCCCGCGGAGCTGCTGCAGCGGCGTCCGGATGTCGCGGCGGCCGAGCGCCGGCTGGCGGCCGCGAGCGCCGAGATCGGCGTGGCCGTGGCGGGCTACTTCCCGACCCTCTCGCTCTCGGCGTCGGCGGGCTACCAGAGTCTGGGGAAGGCGCGTCTGCTCTCGGCGTCGAACCAGGTGTGGGCGCTGGGCGCCTCGGCGGCGCAGACGGTCTTCGATGCGGGCAAGACGCGGGCAGGCGTCGCCGGGGCGCGCGCGAGCTACGACCAGAGTCTGGCCGCATATCGCCAGACGGTGCTGGCGGCGTTCCAGGACGCGGAGGACAACCTCGCGGCGGTTCGCATTCTCGCCGAGGAGGCGAGCGTTCAGGACCAGGCCGTGGCGGCGGCCCGGTCGGCGCGGGAGAGCACGTTGAACCAGTACCGGGCCGGCACGGTGAGCCACCTCAACGTCATCGTCGCCCAGGCGACGCTGCTGGACGCGGAGCGGACCGCGGTGGACTTGGCGGGCCGCCGGGTGCAGGCGGTCGTCGCCCTCTACAAGGCGATCGGCGGCGACTGGCCGACGGCAGGGGGGAAGCCGGCGCGCGGCCAGGAGTGACGCGGACGCCCGCGCCGGGGGGAGGGGATGGGCGGCAACGTGATTCCCCGTGCGACCGCGTCAGCCCCTCGTTCCGCGCGACCACGGGGGCCGGCCCTGCCAGCGCAGGCGCAGCCCGGGCACCGCCAGCAACGCGCAGGCGAGGAGCAGGGCGACGCCCACCATGCCGCAGCCGCCCGGGCGTAGCAGCGCCGGTCCGAGCGGAGGGAGCCGGCGCGCTCCCTGGACGGCGCGCGCGAGCGCCGCGAGCCAGTCCATCCTCACGGGCCTCGTCCAGAGCGACGCCCCCGCGCCCGACGAGGAGGCGAGCGCGCCCCTCGTTCCACCGTTCCCTCCGGATGGCGGGATGGCCGCGTCCGTCGCTTCGGCGGGGCGAGGTCCAGCGAGCGCCAGAGGCGCCGGAAATGCGTCCCTCTCTCGCCCGGCGGCCAGGCTCGGGTCTCGGCCGTCTTCGTCGCGGGCCGACTCCGCGGCCCAGGGACTGGCGCTGGGTCTCATGGCATCCCTCGATCGAGCGAAGTGGATCCTGAGCGATCATCGGCGGCCACGACCCCAGGTTGCCCGGACGTCGTGGCAGGAGTAAGGCGCCCTTGCGACAAACTCAGACATTCGCCACAGGCAGGCGCCCGACCAGGCTCTGCCGCCGGCTCCGCCAGCGAGGAGAGGCGGAGCCTCAGGTCGCTCGGCGGCCCTGCCGATACCTCCCGAGGCTCTTTGCGACTCTCAGGCCGTCGCCCGGCCGCGAGGCCGCGGTGGACACGGAGGTCTCATCTTCATGCGCGGCAAGCGGAGGCTCGCGGCGGCTCTCCTGGCTGCCTGTGTGGCAGCCGGCTCCCCCACGGCGGCGGCGCCGGTCGAGTCCGCCGACGACGCCTTCTCTCTCGTGCAAGAGCAGACGGTCACCGGGGTGGCCAAGCGCCCGGTGCCGCTCTCCGAGACTCCTTCGTCCGTGACGGTGATCCCCGCGGCCGAGATCCGCGCCATGGGCTATCACACCCTGGGCGAGGCCCTGCGCTGGGTGCAGGGCGTGTTCGTCACCTACGATCACAGCTACACGTACGTGGGCGTGCGCGGCGTCCAGCGCCCGGGCGACTACAACGACAAGGTGCTGCTCACCCTCGACGGGCACACCATCAACGGCACGGTCTATGGCGACGCCCTCTTCGGTCCCGAGCTGGGTCTCGATCTCGAGGACGTGGAGCGGATCGAGGTCGCCCGCGGGCCGGGCTCGACGCTCTACGGCAGCTACGCCGTCCTCGCGGTGGTCAATGTCGTGACCGTGCGGCCGAACGCCCAGCCGGGGGTGAGCGCGGACTTGCGTGCCGGCGGCGCGGGCGAGTGGCGTGGGCATGCAGCGCTGGCCTCGGCGCGGCCGGGGCGGCCCGCCTGGCGAGCGAGCATGTCCTGGCTCCAGGCCCACGGCCGCGAGCTGGGATTCCCCGCGTCGCAGTGGCCTCTCGGCTACGCGGGCCCCGCCTCGGCGCCCGACGGCGAGCAGGCCTGGTCCTTCCTCGGCACGGCGGAGTGGGGCTTCGCGCGACTGGCGGCCAAGTTCAACGGCCGCGAGAAGAGCGTCCTGCCGGGCATCTATGCGGTGCCGGCTCAGGACGATCTCAACCGCACCTGGGACGGCCGCGACTTCGTCGAGCTGTCGGCGACCCATCGCCTGGGCGCGGGGGTCGAGTTGACCGGCCGCAGCTACTGGGACGGCACCCGCTACAACGGGCAGACCGGGCGCATCTACGACTCGGACCCGACGGTCTACGTCAGCAAGGACCAGGGCGATGGCGACGTGATCGGTGGCGAGTGCCGGGCCAACTGGGCGATCGCCGCCGCGCAGGTGCTCACCTTCGGGATCGAGGCGCAGCGCGTCCTGCGGGCGCACATCGCCAGCACGGAGGAGCCGCCCCTCGTGGTGTACGACGACCGGCGCCTCACGAGCGGCTTCGTCGCCGCCTACGTGCAGGACGAGGCCCGCTGGGGACGAAGCCTGGTCTTCACGGCCGGGGCGAGGCTCGACGACGACTCCCGCTACGACCTGGTGGTGAGCCCGCGGGCCGATCTCGTCTGGTCCGTGGTGCCGGGCACGCGCCTCAAGCTGCTGGGTGGCTCGGCCTTCCGCGCGCCCACTCCCTTCGAAGCCACGCCCACGGACCTGAGCGTCGCGGCGAGCCTCGGGCGGCTCGAGCCCGAGCGGGTCGTCACGCTCGAGGCCACGCTCGAGCACGAGCGGGGGCCGTACACCGGCTTCCTCACGGCCTACCAGAGCAGCTTCCGCGACCTGATCGCCGTCGTCGAGGTGGACGACGAGGGGTCCACGGCCTTCGTGAACCACGAGCGCCTGCGGGCCCGGGGCCTCGAAGGCGGCCTGCGCTTCCGGCCCGGCGCGCGAACCCACGCGCGCGCGACCCTGGCCTGGCAGCGGAGCGAGGACGGAGATACCGGCGCCGAACTGTCGAACTCGCCCCGCTGGAACGGGCACGTGCTCGCCTACCACACGCTGCGGGACGGGCAGACGACGCTGGGCGCCGGCATCCGCTACCTCTCCTCGCGTATCGCCTCGGGCGACGTGCGCGCGAGCGCGGTGACCCTCTGCGACGCCCGCCTGGCGCGCAGCCTCGGCTCGCTCGTCGAGCTGGGGGTCGAGGCCCGCAACCTCTTCGACGCGCGCTACGGCGATCCGGGATGGGACGCGCACCTGCAGGACGTGATCCCGCAGGACTCGCGCAGCCTCTTCGTCACCCTCTCGTATCCGCCGGTCGGGGACCGGTAGCCTCCCGAGTTCTGGGCTGCCCGGCCGGAGAGCCGACTCCACGACCGTGAAGCCGGCTCGCCGGCGCCGGCCGCGGCTTCCGCGCGCGCTTCCCTCGCTGGACCGCGATGGAGTCACTCGCCTTGCGCGCGGGTCCGGCTCCTCTGCCGTCGCCACCTCGCCCCGCCCCTCGCCAGGCACGTGGCTTGCGGTGACCGTGCGCGTCGAGCCGATCCGCGCGCGGCGGGAGGCCCGCTCCCCACCGGGGGCGAGGCCCGGGCCTCGGTCAGCGGCGAGAGCGCCGGCGGCGCGGAGCGCGCTCGCTGGCCACGCCGGTGACGACGTAGGTGCCGCTTCTCTCGTCCTTGCGCAGGGTCACGATGCCGGCTTCCTGCGCGTCCTCGAGCAGCTCGCTGAAGCTGCCGTAGCCGAGGGCGGCCTCGGCGAAGGCGGGGCGCTTGCGCTTCATCGTGTCCTTGACGAGCGACGCCTGGATCACCTCGAAGTTCTCGCGCTGGAGCGCGCGCACCGTCTCGCCCAGCAGGTGGAACGCCTCGGTCTTGTCCCGGCCGGGCTTCGCGCCACTCGGCGGCGGCGGCGGCCCGCCCTCGAGATCCTCGTAGTAGATGAACTCGTCGCAGCCGTTCGCCAGCAGGGGCGAGGTGGAGGCCCGCATGCCCAGGCCGATGACGTGCTTGCCGTTCTCCTTGAGCTTGGCCACGAGCGGCGAGAAGTCGCTGTCACCCGACACGATCACGAACGTGTCGATGTGGCCCTTGCTCCAGCTCAGGTCCATCGCGTCCACGACCAGGCGGATGTCGGCCGAGTTCTTGCCACCGACGGACTTCTGCGGAACCTCGATCAGCTCGATCGCGGCCTCGTGGAAGGCGCGCTTGTAGTCGGAGTACCGGCTCCAGTCGGCGTACGCCTTCTTCACCAGCAGCTTTCCCTTGTCCAGCAGCCGCTCCAGGACGAGGTTGACGTCGAACTTGCGGTAATGGGCGTCGCGAACGCCGATCGCGATGTTCTCGAAATCGATGAAGAGGGCGAGACGCTGCTCGTCCTGCGTGCTGGCTGCCAAACTCCATCCTGTGGGGGTTCCCGGGTGTCGCGCCCCGGCCTCAGGCCCTCGGTCCTGGAGGTGGCCGGGAGGGAAAGCCCCGACGCCGGGGTATCGGGGGAAGGGTAGCACGAAGGCATCAGGCCCGAAACGGGGGAACCGGTATACCGTCCGGTACGTACAGAGGGCTGATGAGCGACGTTGCTACCCGTTCCCACACCCGTTCGGAGACGCGCATTCTCTCCAAAGCGCTCGAGCTGTTCTCGGCCAAGGGCTACGACGCGACCTCCGTCCGCGAGATCTGCGAGGCGGCGGGCGTGACGAAG
>JAWOLC010000132.1:0-3404 GCA_033853925.1 Candidatus Eiseniibacteriota bacterium | reverse complement strand
GGGGCCGCGCCCGCGCGCTCGACGGGGGCCGTGAATCGCCGCATCCGGTTCTTCCCCTGGCGAGCCCCCGACATCAGAAGCAGAAGACCCCGTCCGGGCTGAGGTCGTTTCTGGTGCCCGCACCCCGGGCATCTGCTACGCTGCCGAACGCTCGCGGCGCGGCCGCCGGCGACGGCAGGGCCGGCCGGGCGCCCGGAGACCCCTGAGGAGCGCATGGATCCAAGGCTCGAGGCCATCCAACGAGCGAACGCCGCCTACGTCGAGGACATGTACGAGCGGTATCTGGCCGATCGCTCCTCGGTCCCCGACGAGTGGGCAATCTTCTTCGCCGGCTTCGAGTTCGCGGGGGCTTCGCGCCCCGGCGGCGGCCTGCCCGGCCAGCCTTCCGGTGAGATCTTCGGTCTCGTCCAGCATCACCGCATCTTCGGCCACCTGGCCGCGCACCTGGATCCCCTGAGCGCGGCGCCGCCGGCGGCGCCGGTGCTCGAGCCCGCCTCGTTCGGCTTCGGCGAGCGGGATCTGGACGCGCCCGTTTCCTGGGCGCCCTTCAAGGGCGGCGAGTCGGGGACCCTGCGCGAGCTGCTCTCCGCTCTGCGGCGGACGTACTGCGACACGATCGGCGTCGAGTACATGCGCCTCGGCGACGAGGAGCGCCGAGCCTGGCTCCAGGAGCGCATGGAGCCGGTTCGCAACCATCCCGAGCTTCCGGCCTCCGAGCGGCTCGAGATCCTGCGGCAGCTCGACGCCGCCGACGGCTTCGAGGAGTTCCTGCACACGCGCTATCCGGGGCAGAAGCGCTTCTCCCTCGAAGGCGAAGGCACGCTCGTGCCCGTGCTGCAGGCGCTCATCGCGGCCGCGGCCGACTCCGGGGCCGAGCAGCTCGTGATCGGCATGCCCCATCGCGGCCGCCTCAACGTGCTCGCGCACGTCATGGGGAAGCCCTGGGAGGAGATCTTCAGCGAGTTCGAGGCGAGCGAGCTGCCCGAGGACGTGCAGGGGCACGGCGACGTGAAGTACCACCTGGGGCACTCGTGCGACCGCCGCCTGCCGGACGGGCGCTGCATCCACCTCGACCTCTACTTCAATCCGAGCCACCTGGAGTTCGTGGACCCGGTCGTGCTGGGGGCCGTGCGCGCCAAGCAGGACCGCATGGGCGACGCCGGCCGCGAGCGCTGCCTGCCGGTGCTGATCCACGGCGACGCGGCCTTCGCCGGCGAGGGGATCGTGCCCGAGACCCTGGCGCTCGCCCAGCTCGCGCCCTACGGCACCGGGGGCACGCTGCACCTCCTGGTCGACAACCAGATCGGCTTCACCACCTCGCCCGCGGACGCCCGCAGCTCGCGCTACGCCACCGACGTGGCGCGGGTGGAGGACGCGCCGGTCTTCCACGTCAACGCCGACGATCCCGAGGCGGCGGTGCACGTGATGCGGCTGGCCGTGGCCTACCGCCAGCGCTTCAAGCGCGACGTGTTCGTGGATCTGGTGGGCTTCCGCAAGCACGGCCACAACGAGCTGGACGACCCCACGTTCACCCAGCCCCTGCAGTATCGCCAGGTGGCGGCGCACCCCTCGGTCTCGCGCCTCTACGGCGAGCGGCTGGTCGCCGAGGGGGTGATCGACCGCGCGAGCCGCGAGGCGGCGCGGGAGGAGTTGGTCGCCGCCCTGCGCGCCGCGCACCAGCGAGCGCGGGCGGGGCGAGGGGGGCCGCGCTCGCGGGTTCTGGGCGGCGCGTGGACGGGGTTCGAGTGGGCGGGCGAGGACTGGACAGCCGAGACGGCGGTGCCGCGCGAGCGGCTGGACGAGGTGCTGCGCTCGCTCACCGCGATGCCGCCCGGCTTCCACCCGCACCGCAAGCTGGCGCAGCTCGTGGCCGACCGCGCCCGGATGCTGGAGCAGGACCGCGTGGACTGGGGGCTGAGCGAGGCGCTCGCCCTGGGCACCCTGCTGCTCGAGGGCCACCACGTGCGGCTGAGCGGGCAGGACACGGGGCGCGGCACCTTCAGCCACCGGCACGCGGTCTGGCACGACGCCGAGGACGGCAGCCTCTACGTGCCCCTGCAGCATCTCGGGCCGGGGCAGGGCCGCTTCGAGGTGTTCGACACGCCGCTGGCCGAGGCGGCGCCGCTGGGCTTCGAGTACGGCTACAGCACGGCCGATCCGCGCACGCTGGTGGTGTGGGAGGCGCAGTACGGCGACTTCGCCAACGTGGCCCAGGTGTACATCGACCAATTCCTCGCGAGCGCCGAATCCAAGTGGCTGCGCATGTCGGGGCTGACGCTGCTCCTCCCGCACGGCTACGAAGGCCAGGGCCCGGAGCACTCGAGCGCGCGGCTCGAGCGCTTCCTCGAGCTGTGCGCGCGCTGCAACCTGCAGGTGGCGTATCCGAGCACGTCCGCGCAGCTCTTTCATGCGCTCCGCCGCCAGATGCTGCGGCGCTTCCGCAAGCCGCTCGTCGTCATGAGCCCCAAGAGCCTGCTCCGGCACCATGCCGCCGCCTCGTCCGCCCGCGAGTTCACCCACGGGCACTTCCGCACGGTGATCGAGGATCCGCGGGCCCAGGACCCGGGCGCGGTGGCCGGGCTGCTCCTCACCTCGGGCAAGCTCTACTACGCGCTCGACGAGGCGCGCGCGAGCGGCGCGGCGGCGGGCGCCATCCTGCGGATCGAGCAGCTCTACCCGTTCCCGCGCGCGGAGCTGGAGGCCTTGTTCCGCCGCTACTCGGCCGCGCGCGAGGTGCGCTGGGTCCAGGAGGAGCCCGCGAACATGGGCGCCTGGCGGAGCACGCGCCACCGGCTCGAGGCGATCCTGCCGCCGGGCGTCCGCCTCCGCCTGGTGGCGCGCAAGGCCTCGCCCACGCCGGCCACGGGCTTCTATCACATCCATGTCGAGCAGGAGCGACGCCTGGTCGAGCGCGCTCTCGCCGACTTCGCTCCCGCGCGCGAGCGGGGCGCCGCAGCGGAGCCCGGCCCGGCGGGAGCCGGCGCGCGGCCCGCGGAGCGAGACCGGGCAGCGTCCAGGACGCCGGGCGGCCAGGCCGCCGCGGCCAGCGGGCCGGCCGCCCGCGAAGGGGGAGCTTCGTGAGCGTCGAGGTGAAGGTGCCGCATCTGGCCGAGTCCATCACCGATGCGACCCTGGCCGAGTGGCTGAAGGGGGACGGTGAGAGGGTGCGGCAGGACGAGCCCATCGCCACCCTCGAGACCGACAAGGCCGCCGTCGAGATCGCGGCGACCGAGAGCGGCCTCCTGCATCACGCCCGGCAGGTCGGGGACGTGGTGCACGTGGACGAGGTGCTCGCCCGCATCGAGCCCGGCGCCGTGCCTGCCGCCGCACCGGCGCCGGCGGCTTCCTGGGCGCCCGTGGGCGGGCAGGTGATGGCTCCGGGCGTGCAGGCTCCGCCGCCGGCG
>JAWOLC010000131.1:0-19211 GCA_033853925.1 Candidatus Eiseniibacteriota bacterium | reverse complement strand
CCTTCTGCGTGCGACGGGCGGGCATGCGTGGACGGATCTCCGCGGGGTTCACGGCGGGGCGCTGGCCGGGACGCGTACGGGCCGATGGACGACCGGTGCGCGGGAGGAGGAAGCTAGCACGCTGCGATTCGGCCCTTCAACGGCGGGCTTGCGCGCGCGAGCCCGGGGGGCGCGCCGGGCGCGGCGGGCGCGGTCCGCTCCGGGCCGCAGCCTCCGCCGCCGCTCAGGGTTGCGCGGGGTAGTCGAACACGCCGCGGCCGGCCTTGCGGCCCAGCCGGCCCGCCGCGACGTACTGCTCCAGCAGCGGGCAGGGGCGGAACTTCTCGCCCAGCGTGCGGTGCAGGAAGCGCAGGATCGCCAGCCGCGTGTCCAGCCCCACGAGGTCGACCAGCTCGAACGGGCCCATCGGGTGGTTCAGGCCGAGCTTGAGCGCCTTGTCGATGTCGGCCGCGCTCGCCACGCCCTCCTGCAGCATGTAGAACGCCTCGTTGCCGATCATCGCGTTGATGCGCGAGGTGACGAAGCCGGGCGACTCGCGCACGGTGACGCACTGCTTGCCCATGCGCTCGCCCACGCCGGCGCAGGTGGCGAGCGTCGCGTCGCTCGTCTCGAGCGCGCGCACGAGCTCGAGCAGCTTCATGCGCGGCACCGGGTTGAAGAAGTGCATGCCCACGACCTGCGGGGCGCGCGAGGTGGCGGCAGCCATCTCGGTGATCGAGAGGGACGAGGTGTTCGAGGCCAGGATCGCGTGCGCCGGCGCGGCCTTGTCGAGCCGCGCGAAGACCTCGACCTTGAGCGCGATGTCCTCGGGCACCGCCTCGATCACGAGGTCCGCGTCCGCCGCGGCGTCCTCGAGCGACAGCCCCATGGTCAGCCGGTCGCGCGCGGCGACGGCCTCGGCCTCGGCCAGTCGGCCCATGGCGATGCCCTTCTCGAGCGTGGCGTCGAAGTCGGACGCGGCCTTCTCGAGGGCGGGCCGGCTCGTGTCCTGCAGCCGGGTCGTGAAGCCGCCGACGGCGGCGACGTACGCGATGCCCCGGCCCATCAGGCCGGCGCCCAGCACGCTGACGGTGCGGACGGTCACTTCCCCTCCGGGCCGCCCGCGTACCTCCAGGCCAGCGGGACGACACCCGCGGCGATGGCGGCCTTGATCGCGTCGCCCGCGAGGAACGGCAGCACGCCGGTCGCGAGCACGCCGCCGTGCGGCACGAAGCGCGAGAGCTGCAGCGCGCCCAGGCCCAGGATCACCGCGCTGCCGCACAGCATCGCGGCGAACGTCGTGAGCGGCCTGCGGTCCCAGCCTCGAGCGGCCAGCGCGCCCGTCGCGTAGGCGGCGAACGGGAACGCGATGAGGTAGCCGCCCGAGGGCCCGAGCAGCCAGTGCGCGCCCGCGGCGCCGCCGGCGAAAAACGGCAGGCCGGCCGCGCCCTCGGCGAGGTAGAGCGCCATCGCGGCCGCGGCGCGCCGCGGCCCGAGCACGGCGCCGGCCAGCAGCACGGCGAACGTCTGGCCCGTGAGCGGCACCGGCGACCACGGCAGGCGGATCGCGGCCTGCGCCGCCGCGGCGGTGAGCAGCGACGCGAGCACGACCAGGACGGCGTTCTGCAGGGCGCCGGCGCGCGGCAGTGCGGCGTCGGCGAGCGTCAGCGGGCGGGCGGCGACGGACATGG
The DNA here is from genome assembly GCA_033853925.1 of Candidatus Eiseniibacteriota bacterium. Taxonomy (GTDB): domain Bacteria; phylum Eisenbacteria; class RBG-16-71-46; order RBG-16-71-46; family RBG-16-71-46; genus JANXPZ01. Next base: position 17,541 of record JAWOLC010000131.1, on the reverse strand, counting down.
GGCGAACCTCGCGTGGGTGCGCATCGGGCGGGCCGCGGCCCGCCGGGATGGTGCGCGGCGCGGGCGCGGCGTGAGGACGAGCGCGCGCAATGTAGCAGGGGGGCGAATCGGCCGGCAACGCCGCGCGGCCGGGCGCGGGCGCGGGCGCGGGCCGCTCCGCCGCCGGGCGGTCCCCGGACGCTGGAACTGCGCTCAGTGCGCGAGCTGGCGGTGGGACGGGTCGCGCAGGTCGAGCGGCGCGACGCGCGGCAGCGAGCGCAGGCCGGGGCCGGACGACGCGTGCCGCGGGTCGGGCTCGAGGCTGGGCGCCCACGGGCCCGCCGCCACCGGGTTGGCGTTCTTCTGCGCGTACATGCGCTCGTCGGCGCGGGCGAGCATCTCGCCCAGCGACGCGCCCTCCGCCGACGGATCGGCGCGCAGCCAGCCGATCGACGCGCTCAGCCGCCACGGCAGGTCGCCCACCGCGTTGCGGTTGGCGAGCCGCGTGGTGAAGCGCTCGAGCGCGCGCTCCGCGCCCTCGCCCTCGGTCTCCGTCGCGAGCACGACGAACTCGTCGCCGCCCAGCCGGCCGATCACGTCGATGTCGCGGAAGCTCGCGCGCAGCGCGTCCGCCAGCTCGATCAGCGCGCGGTCGCCGTTGGGATGGCCGAACGCGTCGTTGATGCGCTTGAGGCCGTCGAGGTCGACCGACACGAGCACGACCGACTGCCCGCTGCGCGCCGCCATCCGGAGCTGCTGCGAGGCGAACATGAGGAAGCCGCGCCGGTTGTACGTGTGCGTGAGCTCGTCCGTGAACGACAGGCCCTCGAGCGAGCGCTCGAGCTGCTTGCGCGCGGTGATGTCGCGCACGGTCGCGACGAACAGGCCGTGTGCCTCCGGGTCGCGGATCGGCGCGATCGACAGCTCGACCGTGAACTCGCGGCCGTCGCGCCGGCGCGCGCTCGCCTCGTAGACCTCGGCGGGACGGTTGAACCGCGTCGGGTCGAACGGCAGCTCGGCGGGGAACAGCTCGGCGAGGGACCGGCACTCGCACTCGCCCCGCTCGAAGCCGAACAGCGCCCGCGCCGCGGCGTTGCACTCGAGCACCCGGCCCCGGGCGTCGAGCACGAGGATGCCGTCGAACGACGCCTCGAGCACCGCCGACTTGCGCGCCTCGCTCAGGCGCAGGCGCTCCTCGGCACGCTGCGCCTCGGCCTGGTGCTCCTGCAGCGCCGCGGCCATGCCGTCGAACTCCCGCGCGAGACGGTCCATCTCGGTGTTGCCGTGGCGCATGCCGGTGCGCGCGCGGTAGTCGCCTTCACGCAGCCGCTCGGTCGCGGCGAGCATGGCCCGCACGTCGCGCAGGACCATGCGCTCGATCGCGTGCCAGATCGCGAAGGCGGTGAGCCCGCCGAACAGCCAGGCTCCGAGCAGCGCGATCTCGCGCTCGCCGATGGGACTGGTCTCGGTGACCCACCACGCGATGGCCACCGACACGAGCACGCCGCCGCCGAGCAGCAGCAGCAAGCGCGCTCGGATTCCGAACGAATGCTGGAGCCTGGGCACCTGACACTCCATGTGTCCGTGCCACGCCGCGCGGGGGCGCGATGCGGGCGCTGCCTCCCAACATTCGGATCGAACCGGGGGTGAGGGAGGCCCCCCGACTCTCCGTACAGGATGTTCGGCCGCCCCGAGCCGCGACTGAAGCACTTTGTTTGCGGGGTTTCCCGGGCGCACGCACCGGACCGGGACGCGCCGCCGGCCGGGCCGATTGACCGCGACGGGCGGCCTGTCTACCGTCCGGCCGAACCTCGTCCACCATGCCGACTTATCCGCTGGAGAGCGCATGTCCGCGACCATCCGCATCGCCAACGCCGGGGGCTACTGGGGCGACGACCTGGGCCAGTTCCGCCGCCAGGTCGAGCTGGGCCCCGTGGACTTCGTGACCCTCGACTTCCTGGCCGAGATCACGATGTCCATCATGCAGAAGCAACGCGCCCGCGACCCCAGGGCGGGCTTCGCCCGCGACTTCGTCGCCCAGGTCGAGGACACGCTGGAGCTGCTCGTCGCGCGGAACGTGCGCGTGATCACGAACGCCGGCGGCGTGAACCCGATGGCCTGCCGCGACGCGCTGCTCGCGATGGCGGCGCGGAAGGGCGTCGAGCTCGACGTGGCCGCGGTCGTCGGCGACGACCTCATGGACCGGCTCGACGAGCTGGTGGCAGCGGGCGCGAGCCTGGCGAACATGGACGACGGCACGCCGTTCGCCGCGGTCCGCGAGCGCGTGAGCAGCGCGAACGCCTACTACGGCGCGTGGCCCGTGGTGGACGCGCTCGCGACCGGGGCGCGCATCGTGGTCACGGGGCGCTGCACAGACACCGGCATCACGCTCGCGCCCATGATCCACGCGTTCGGCTGGGCCCCCGACGACTGGGACCGGCTCGCGTGCGGCATCGTCGCCGGGCACATCGTCGAGTGCGGCGCGCAGTCGACGGGCGGCAACGTGACCGACTGGCGGCGCATCCCGCGCTTCGAGTCGATCGGCTACCCGATCGTCGAGGTCTTGCCCGACGGCTCGTTCGTGGTCACCAAGCACGCCGGCACCGGCGGCGCCGTGACCGTGCGCACGGTGAAGGAGCAGCTCGTCTACGAGATGGGCGACCCGCGCGGCTACATCACGCCCGACGTGGTCGCCGACTTCGCGACCATCCGGCTCGAGCAGCTCGGCCGCGACCGCGTGCGCGTCTGGGGCGTCAAGGGCCGGCCCGCTCCGGCCTCGCTCAAGATCAGCGCCGCCTACGCCGACGGCTGGAAGGCCTCGGGCACGCTCATCATCTCGGCGCCCGACGCGGCGGCCAAGGCGCGCGAGTTCGCGCGGCTCTTCTGGAAGCGGCTCGGGCTGTCGTTCGCGGCGACGCACACCGAGCTCGTGGGCCACTCCGCGTGCTGGGGCCCGCTCGCGCCGCCGGTCGATGCACCCGAGGTGCTCCTGCGGCTCTCGGTGCGCGATCCCGACCGCGCGAAGATCGAGGCGTTCTCCAAGCTCGTGCCCGCCGTGATCCTCTCCGGTCCCTCGGGCGTCGCCGTCACCGGCGGCCGGCCGCAGGCGCAGGAGGTGGTCGCGTACTGGCCCGCGCTCGTGGCGCGCGAGCTCGTCAAGCCGCGGCTCGTCACCCGCGACGGCGAGACCGCGCTCGAGTGGCCGACGCCGCTGCGGCCCGCGGTGAAGCCGCCGGCGCTGCCGAAGCCGGAGTTCCCGAGGGCGAAGGGCGCGGCGGGCGCGGTGCGCGTGCCGCTCTCGGCGCTCGCGCACGCGCGCAGCGGCGACAAGGGCGACACCGCCAACATCGGCGTCGTCGCCCGCGCCCCGGAGATCTATCCCTGGCTGCGGCGCACGCTCACGGCCGCCCTGGTGAAGCGCCGCTTCACCGGCATCTGTCTCGGCCCCGTCGAGCGCCACGAGGTGCCCAACCTGTGGGCGCTCAACTTCCTGCTGCACGAGTCGCTGGGCGGCGGGGGGACGATCTCGCTGCGCCTCGACGCCCAGGGCAAGACCCTCGCGCACGCCCTGCTGGCGCTGGAGGTGAAGGTCCCGCGCGCGCTCGTGGAGGCGGCGCGACGCGCCGACGCGGAGGACGGCAAGGTGGCGCGGCGGGCGCGGGCCGCGGGCTGACCCGCCGCCGGAGCCCCGGGCCCGCGGTTGCCCGCCTGCCGGCCCCATGCTTGAATGCCCGCCGGTCCCCCAAGGAGGCCGTCATGCGACACGCCGCGACCCTCGTCCTCTGCGCTCTCGCCTTCCTGCCCGCCCGCTCGCTCGCCCAGGCCCAGACGTGCCTCGACTGCCACGCGAAGACCTCGCCGGGCATCGTCGCCGATTGGCGGGCGAGCCAGCACGCCGCCAACGACGTGGGGTGCGCGACCTGCCATGGTGACGCGCACAGCGGCGCGGCGGACGCCGCCCGCGCCCTGATCCCCACGCCCGAGACCTGCGGGCAGTGCCACGCGGAGCGCGTGGCGCAGTTCAAGAAGGGCAAGCACGCCGCCGCCTGGGCGGCGATGGAGGCGATGCCCACGATCCACTGGCAGCCGATGGCCATGACCGAGGGCATGAAGGGCTGCGGCGGCTGCCACAAGCTCGGCCTGAAGAGTCCGGACGACGCGAAGAAGCTGGCCACGGAGGGCCGCGGCTTCGGCATGGCCTCCTGCGACGCCTGCCACACGCGCCACACCTTCGCGGTGGCGGAGGCCCGCTCGCCCGAAGCCTGCGAGACCTGCCACATGGGCTTCGATCACCCGCAGTGGGAGATGTACTCGTCGTCCAAGCACGGGGTGCGCCAGGCGCTCAAGCAGGCCGGCGTGCTCCCGGCCAGCGCGGCCGCGCCCACCTGCCAGACCTGCCACATGCCCGGCGGCGACCACGAGGTGCGCACCGCCTGGGGCTTCCTCGCGGTGCGGCTGCCCATGCCGGAGGACCCGCAGTGGGCGGCGGACCGCGCCACCATCCTGCAAGGCCTCGGCGTGCTGGATCCGGCGGGCAAGCCCACGGCGCGCCTCGACGTGGTGAAGGCCGCCGACGTGGCCCGGCTGGACGCGGAGAGCTGGCAGAAGGAACGGGACAGGATGCTGGCGGTCTGCGGCGGTTGCCACTCCCCCGCCTTCGCCCGGGAGCAGCTCGGCAAGGGCGACGACATGATCAAGGCCGCCGATCATCTGATGGCCGAGGGCATCCGCGCGGTGGCCGCGCTCTATCGGGACGGCCTGCTGCCCAAGCCGAAGACGTACGCCGCCGCCTTCCCCGACCTGCTCACCTTCCACGACGCGCCCACGGTGATCGAGCAGAAGCTGTTCGTGATGTTCCTCGAGCACCGCATGCGCGCGTTCCAGGGCAGCTTCCACGCCAGCGACGACTACGCGATGTGGTACGGCTGGAGCGAGCTCGAGCGCGACCTGACCGAGATCAAGGCGCTGGCCGCGGAGATGCGGCGCGCGCCCGGCGGGGCCGGGCGGGTGGCGAAGCCGGCCCCGCCGCGGAAGTCGTAGCGATCACCGGAGGCTCGCCGGCCCGCGAGGCCGGGCTCGCGCCCGACGCGGGCGGGGGAATCGCTTGCTCACTGCCGACGACGTGAAGCGGCTGCTGAGGCTCGAGCCGCTCGAGCGGGAGGGAGGCTTCTACGCCGAGACCTACCGCTCGCGCTTCGCGCTCCCCGCCGACGCGCTGCCGGGGCTCGACGCGCCGCGCCCCCTCGCCACCGCCATCTACTATCTCCTGACGCCCGGAGCCTTCTCGGCGCTCCACCGCCTGCGCTTCGACGAGGTCTACCACTTCTACCTGGGCGACCCCGTGGAGCTGCTCGTTCTCGGCGCCGCGGGCGGGCGCGTGCACCGGCTGGGCCGCGATCTCGCGGCGGGCGAGCGGCCACAGACGGTGGTGGCCGGCGGCGAGTGGCAGGGCTCGCGGCTCGCCGCCGGCGGCGCCTGGGCGCTGCTGGGGACGACGATGGCGCCGGGCTTCGCCCCCCTGGACTTCGAGCTGGGCCGGCGCGCGGAGCTGGCGGCGCGCTGGCCCGAGTTCCGCGAGGGGATCGCGGCCCTGACGCGGGAGTAGCGCGGGCGTCCTCCCTACGGCCCGTGGACCAGGCCCTCGCGGATCGAGAACTGGGTCAGCAGCGCGACCGACTTGAGGTTCAGCTTGCGCATCAGGTTCGCGCGATGCGTCTCGACCGTGCGCGTGCTGATGTCGAGCTTGGAGGCGATCTCCTTGGTCGACAGCCCGGTCGCCACCAGGTGCAGCACCTCGCGCTCGCGGTCGGTGAGCAGGTCCAGCGGCCGCGGCGGGGCCGCGTGCGCGCGGAGCAGCTCGGACAGCTCGCGCTGCACGGGCGGGCTGTAGTAGGCGCGCCCCGCCTGCACCGCCTCGATCGCCGCGACCAGGTCCTGCACGGCCGAGTCCTTGAGCAGGTAGCCGTCGGCGCCGTCCTGCACCGCCCGCGCCACGTACTCGGCGTTGGCGTGCATGGTCAGGACGAGCACCTTCACGCCGGGCAGCTCCGCCTTGACCCGCCGCAGCACCTCGAAGCCGTCCGTGCCCGGCATGGTGAGATCGAGCACGAGCACGTCGATGGGATTCGCGCGCGCGAATTCGAGGGCGGCCTGCCCGTCCGAGACCTCGCCTACCACGACCAGGCCCGGCTGGGCCTCCAGGATGCGGCGCACGCCGGCGCGCACCAGCGTGTGGTCGTCGGCGAGCACGATGCGCACGACTTCGCTCATGGCGTCGCTCCCGTCGGAATGAGGGCCTCGAGCCGGAAGCCCGCGGAGGGCGACGCGGCGATGGCCAGCGTGCCTCCCAGGGCGGTGACGCGCTCGCGCATTCCCAGCAGTCCCAGATGCGGCGTGGGCTCGCCGGCCAGCCCGCGGCCGTCGTCCTCCACGGTGATCCGGAGCTGGCTGCCCTCGGCCGACAGGCCCACGCGCACCTGCCGGGCCTCCGCGTGACGGGCCACGTTCGTGAGCGCCTCCTGCACGACACGATAGATCACCACTTCCTGCTCGGGCGTGAAGCCGCGCAGCCCCTCCCCCGTCTGCAGCATCACCTCGATGCGCGTGCGCCGGGAGAAATCGTCCACCAGGCCGCGCAGCGCGGGCACCAGCCCCAGGTCGTCGAGCACGCTCGGGCGGAGGAGGTTGCTCAGGTCGCGCACCTGCGCCAGCGCCCGGCTCACCATCTCGCTCGCCTCCTTCCGGCCGTCCAGGTCCAGCTCGATCTTGACCGCGCTCAGGACCTGGCCGGCCTCGTCGTGCAGCTCGCGGGCGATGCGGCGGCGCTCGTCCTCCTGCGCCCGCAGCAGCAGGCGCGTGAGCTGCTCGAGCTGCGCGCTGCGCGTGGCCAGCTGCCGGCGCTCCTCGCCCAGCACCAGGAACATGGTGCCGATCGTCACCGCCACGATGATGAGCATGTCGATGAACACACCGTAGAAGGTGCCGGTGCCGAAGGGCCGCAGCAGCGGATAGTCGAGGTGGTGGATCCCCCAGAGGAGGAACGTCCAGGCGAGGATGCGGGCCGAGCCCGAGCCCGTCGCCCGCTGGTGGCGCCAGAAGACCCACGCGGTCCAGAAGGTCACGGCCGAGATGAGCAGCGCCGACGAGGTGCCGGCGATCTCCATGTTGCGCACGTGGTAGATGGCGACGTAGGCCCAGGCGACGGCCAGGGCCCCCAGCCAGAGGAAGCGCGCCCGCCACTCCGTGCCGCGCGAGAACTGGAAGGCGGCCAGCAGCAGGAGGAGGGCGACGAGGTTCGTGCCCGCCTGGTGGGCGAAGAGCCAGACGATCCGGCGCTCCACGAGGAAGGCCGAGATGAAGGCCAGCCGCGCCGCGTACACGGTCCAGGCCAGCGCCCAGGTCAGGAAGTAGGCGCGCCGTTGGCGCCGCCAGAGCCACGTGTAGGCGAGCGCCAGGAGGATGGTCAGCACCGTCTGGAACCCGAGGGCGCTGCACTCCACGAACACGCGATCCATGGTGGAGGACATCGTGCCGAGAATCTACCGCAGGGGCGTTCCCCCGGCGAACCCGGGGAGCGGGAGGCCACGCGAGGCCGGCCGGCGCGTTCGGCCGCGCCCTCCATTCGCCGCTACACTTCCGCAGCCCGATGGCCGATGCCAACAAGGTCTGGAGGCTCACGTCCCATGCGCTTCGGGGTCCATCCTGCCGCGGCGCCACGCCTTCTCCTGGCGATGGCGCTCCTCGCCGCTCTCGCGGCTCCCGGCCGAGCGGCACCCCAGCCGGGCAAGGGCAACCGGGCCGCGGCCGCGACCGGCCCTCGCGTCGAGAGCGCCCGAGCCGTGCTGGGCGGGACGCTCCGCCTCGTCGCCGCCCCGCGCCCCGACGTCACGGACCCGACGCGGGCCTCGGCGGCGGCCGCCCTGGCCCTCGACGAGGCGGTGCGCCTCGAGTCGATCTTCGGCGCCGGCCCCGGCGGCGAGCTGGCGCGGCTGAACGGCGCCGCGGCCGACGAGCGAACCACCTGCTCCCCCGAGCTGTTCGCGGCGCTGGACAGCGCGGTCGCCCTGGCCGAAGAGACCGAGGGCGCCTACGACCCCACGGCCGCGCCGCTCGAGCGGCTGTGGGCCGGCGCCCCGGCGCCCGAGCGCTCCGCGCTGGCGGCGGCGCGCGTCCTCGTGGGCTGGCGCATGCTCCGGCTCGAGCCGGCGAGGCGCAACGTCCGCTTCCTCAAGCCGGGCATGAGCGTGTCGCTGGATGACGTGGCCTCGGGCTGCATCCTGGATCGCGTCGCCGTGATCCTGCGCCGGCGGGGGATCGTCCGCGCGAGGCTCGAGCTGGAAGACGTGGCGCTCGCCTTCACGACCCACGAGCCGTGGACGATCGCGGTCTCCGATTGGGCCGGGCGGCCGGCGGTTTCGCTCGCGCTGGCCAACGCGGCCTGCGCCACCGTGACGACCGCGGACGAAGCCTCGCCCCTGGTCGACCCGCGCACGGGCGAGCCGGTGCGAGGCCCGCTCGGCGTGGCCGTCGTCGCGCCGACCGCCGCGCGCGCGGGCGCTCTCGCCCGGGCCCTCCTGGTCATGGGACGAGACGGAGCCGAGGCGTACGCGCGCGCGCACCCCGGGCTGGGCGTGCTCTGGCTGGAGCCCGCGGGTGACCCGGCCAGCCTGCGGGCCTGGGCGTGGAACCTGGGCGCTCTGGCCGCGGACCCCTCCGTGCGCCTGGAGTGGATGACGCGCCCATAGCCCGGTGCGGGATGGCGATCGCATTTCCCCGCGGACACCGATTCGCCTCGAGCACGGTTCCGTACTTGGACGGAGACGGGGTCCGTAGTTCGGCACCGCGAACGAGCCGGTCACCGGCCGCCAAGCTGGAACGACCGGCCCCCGCGCGATCCGCACCCCGGTCAAGTGTCCGCAAATCCTGCGGCGCCGTCTCATTCGCCGCGTACCGGCGCCAGCGATTCGCTGTCCAAATGGCCACGCTCCCCACCAGGTGAATGCGAAGGGCTCGTCGAAGGCTCTCGGGTGTGGACAAGGGCCGGCCGGCGAGAATGACAGCGTCGGGGCCTGGCAGGTCGCGAGGCTGTCGCGGAGGAGACCATGAGATGGAAGCGTTCGGCCGCGCTGATCGTGTTCGCGGGCGTCCTCGCCGCGAGCCCGGTGATCCTGGGCTGCGGCAAGAGTTCCAGCCCGACCGCGCCCCCCGTGGGCGGCGGGGGCGGCGGGGGCGGCGGGGGCGGAACGTCCTTCGACTCGGGCACGCTCAACGCGCCGGCCTCGTTCTCCCAGACCTTCACCACGGCTGGCTCGTTCCCCTATCACTGCAACTTCCACGTGAGCCTGGGGATGGTGGGAACCGTGAACGTCTCGAGCGCCGCGACGGACTCGATCGTCACCGTGACGGTGGCCAACTACACCTTCACGCCCTCCACCGTCAACATCAAGCCGGGCGGCGTCGTGCACTGGAACGTCACGATCGGCACACACACGGTGACCAGCGGCTGATCCCCCTCACCTCTGAGGCGATCGAACGCCCGTTGTGGCGCGATCGCAACAGCGGCCCCGGCTGAGCGAGCCCCAAGAACTCGCGCCGGGGCCGACTTTTCAGGGGTGACGGGCCCGGCCACGGGCGTTCCGGCCGTGGCATGGCGCGTGCTCTCTCCCCCCGCGAAATCCCTGCCGCGGAGTCTCGAGGGAGGAGGCCATGACCATGAACCGGATCGTGAAGCGCGGATTCGTCACCGCTCTGCTCGTCTGCCTCGCGACCGCCACGCTCGCCTCGGCGGCCCAGGCCGACCGCGGCCACCGCCGTGGGTCGGACCGGGGCTTCTTCCACGGGCCGCGGGTCGTCCGGACGTGGGGCCGGGGACCGGTCATCATCGAGCGCCATTCCGAGGCCGGGCCCGCGATCGCCGGCTTCCTCGGCGGTCTGGTGCTGGGCGCGGTGCTCTCGAACGCGCAGCCCGCGCCACCCCCGCCCCCGGCGTTCGTCTACTACGACCCGTACTGCCACGAGCGCTTCGCCTCGTTGGCGGCCTACGAGGCGCACCTCCGCTACCAGGATCACCCTTGGGTGATCGACGTGCTGGACGCACGCGATGGCCGCTATCTGGATACCTACGTCTGGCAGGACGGCCACTGGGGTCCTGACCAGGATCGCGGCGACGAGTACGAGGGCGGCGAGTGATTTGGCCGGGCGGCTCTGGGTGCGCGACCGGGCGCGTGCGCCCTCGAGCATCCCGGCCCAAGCGGGTGGATCCGAGCGAGCGCAGTAGGAGACGGGGAGCGTCCAGAGCTGCGCGGCGGATCCACTGAACGACGGGCGGTCGTCCAGCGACGACCGCCCGTTCGTGCTGCCCGACGAGGGACGCGGCGCCGCCCGCGCGAGCCAAGGGGAGCGGCCACGATCCGCGCCCGGGCGCCGATGCCCCGCCCGAGCCTCCGCTACGCCGCGAGCAGCTCCTGCGTGTCGATCGTCGTCTCCTCCGCCTGGAGGACGCGGAGCACGCTCTCGCTCTCGGGCATCGGGTTCCAGGTCTCCTCGGCGTCCTCCGGCAACGGCGTGCCGTCCGGCCGCACCAGCAGGCGGCAGAAGGGCCGGCGCAGGTCCTTGGGATTCGGGCTCACCGCCAGCACCACGTGGTTCGAGCGGGTGAGCAGCATCGACCCCGCCGGGTAGAGGCCCACCGTCCGCACCAGCGACCAGAGCACGGCGGGGTCGAACTGCACGCGGGCGGGGCCCAGCAGGTACTGCAGCGCCTCGAAGGGCGTGCGGGGCCGCTTGTGGTAGGCGCGGTGCGCCGTCATGGCGTCGAAGCAATCGGCCACCGCCACCACCCGCGTCATGGTGGCCGGGCCCCACTCGTGCTCGACTTCCGGGTAGCCGGTGCGGTCGAAGTTCATGTGGTGCTCGAGCGAGACGCGCATCACGTCCAGGGTGAGGCTCGAGAGCCCCGGCATCCGGAACATCATCTTCACGCCTTCGAGCGGGTGGCGCTGGATGAAGCTCCATTCGTCGGGCGTGAGCTTGTCGGGCTTGCGCAGGACGTCCCCGGGCACGGCCACCTTGCCGATGTCGTGCAGCAGCCCGGCCACGCCGAGGTCGGCGAGCGCCTGGCGAGGCAGCGCCAGCGCCTGCCCCATGCTCACCGAGAGCACGCTCACGTTGACGCAGTGAGCGTAGGTGTACTCGTCGTGCTCCTTGAGCGCGGTGAGACCCACGATGGAGTACTCGTTCTTCATGATGCTGTCCACGACCGGTTGCACCAGCCGCTTGGCCTGCCGGAGGTCGGGGCGTCCCGACTGCGCGGCCCGCACGATGACGCGCTTGGTGCCGAGCACCGCGCGCCAGAAGACCTGCTTGGCGCGCCCGCGCTCCCCCACCGCGTCCTGCTCCGCCTCCAGCGCCTGCGTGAGATCGTCCCGGTCCAGCTCGGAGGCGGGCACCGGCACCACGTGCTCGACGCTGGCCTCGAGCACCGCGTCCGCCAGGCGCTCGGCCAGGGCGGGATCCTCGGCGGCCTGGAAGAGCTGCAGGAAGCGCTCCATCTCGGCGGGGGTCACGCCGTGCAGGAAGCGCACGCCTCCCAGAGATCGACGCTCGAACTGCTCGATCAACGAGTGGTAGAGGGTGAGGAGCGCGGCGGTGGCCTTGAGGCGCACGCCGTTCAAGTAGAAGTACCCGGCCACGGCGGCCAGCGCCACCTCGTCCTCCTCCTCCATCGTCTGGAGGAGCACCTGCATGAAGTCCTGGAGCTGGCGCAGGAAGGCCTGGTTCGAGACGTCGTGCGTGCGGGCGGTGCGCAGCAGCGCCGCGAAGCGGGTGAGGAGGCGGGGACCCAGCTCGAGCAGCTTCCCGCTCTCCGGATCGACGGCGCGCGGCGGGTTGGCGGGCGGGCCCTCAGTCACGGTCGCCTCCGCCGGCGAGGGCGTCGAGGCAGGCCTTGCGCACGGGGGTGCGCTTCGACCGCGCGCCGCGCTCGAGGATGAGGCGGGCCGTCGGCGTGCCGATGCGGGCGACGCAGCGAGCCACGGCCTGGCGGTGCACCTCCTGGTAGCGGGAGAACCAGTTGCCCTTGTGCAGCTCCTGCTCCAGCTCGGGAAGCACCTCGTCGCCGCCGGTGGCGGAGATCGCCGCGTAGACCGCGCGCCGCACCTCGAGCGGCCGCTGCTCGAAGAGCGGATCGGCCAGGTGGCCCATCAGCACGCCGGCCGTGCGCGGGTCCCGGCTCACCGAGAGCTGGTGCAGCACCGAGCAGAAGGTCCGCGGGTCGGCGCCGTCCAGCATGCCGAGGAGCAGCGGCCGGGCCCGCTCGGGATTGGCCTGGCCCAGCGCGGCGATGACTTCCTGGCGCACGCGGGGCTCGGGATGCCGCATCGCGGTCTCGAGCAGCCCCAGGATGCCGTCGCCGCCGATCCACCCCAGGATGTGCACGATGTTGCGCACCACGTACCAGCGCGGATCCGCCAGCCAGGAGGCGAGCCGCTCGGGCTCGTCGCGGCAGAGCTGGGCGATGGCCTCGGCCAGCACGCGGCGCGTGCGCCGCTGCTGGCTCTCCGCCAGGGCCAGGTTGAGCCAGTCGACCGCCGGCTCGCCGAGGTCGCGCGCCAGCGCCACGAAGTCGCCGGCCGTCGCCCCGTCCTGCTGATCGAGCTTCTCGACCACGGCCGCGATCGAAACGGGCTGGAACAGCTCCTGCGCGAAGCTCTCGAGCGACCACTCCGAGTGGCGCCCGCAGCGGCGCAGCAGGGCCAGGCAGTGCCGCGCGTCGGTCCAGGCACCCGCAGCGACGGACTGACGCAGCACGCGCGGCAGGAAGCGGGCCAGCTCGGCCTTGTCCTCGGTGGACGCGCCCGAGTGGAGGAACGCGCTGGCGATCGCGATGGTGGCGGTGGGCAGGGCCACCTGGTGCTCCGCCTGGTACTCCTCCAGGAAGCGGCGGGTCTCTCCCGGCGCCAGCTCCTCGAGCTCGGCGAAGCCGGCCTCCACCTCGACCGTCAGGTCGCCCACCATCCAGTCCTCGGATCGCTCCTCTCCTGCGCGCGGCCGCGCCGCGGGGGCCACCTCGCTCTCGGGCGCGGGAGTCGGCCAGGGCACGACCTCACCCGCCTCGTCGAGACTGCCGCTGCCCACGTCGCCCTCGGCCGGCACGTAGTCCACGTCGAGGTGATCGAGATGGGCCTCCCAGAGCAGGGTGACGAGATCGTCCTCGCCCGCGTTCTGGCCGGTCACCTGGAGCACGGCGTCGAGGAACGCCTCGACCTCGGCGGTCGTGATGCCGGGCGCGAAGTGGAGGGCGTGGATGCCGTCGCTGTAGAAGGGCAGCGCCAGGTTGTCGTCGCGCGAGCGAGCCGGATAGAGCGAGGCCTCCAGGCAGAGCACGTCGTCGGAGGTGAAGTCCAGGGTGAGCGGCCCGTGCTCCTCCAGCGTGCGCGCGAGGGCTCGCGCCAGATCCTCGCGGAAGCGGATGACCGTGGGATTGTTGGCGTCGTAGAGCCGGCAGGTCTTGAGCGTGCGCGCCAGGTGGTTGACCAACACCCCGGCCGCGCGCACGGCCGCCTCCTGCTCGGGCGTGTGCGCGCTCGCCTGCCGGCCAGTTTCCGGATGGGCGCTGACGCTCATGTTCGAACCCGCTCCCTGGGATGGCCCCATCGGCATATGGCCGAAAGTGTTATCGGCCTCGTGCCGGCCGCGCTTGAGCTTCGGCAGGCCCCTGCGGGCCGCTCCCGGCGAGGCGCGTTCCGCCCCCCGCCGACTCGCAACGTCGCGCCTCGCGAGCGCGTGGTCCCTGGCGTCGTTCCGGGCAGCGCTCGTGGGGGCAGGCTGCCGCGCTCGTCCGCCCCCGCTTGCCGGTCGCGCGGCCGGCTCCAAGAATGGGCCGTCCACGGCTTTCCCCATCCGTCTCCAACCCTCGAGGAGGGTCTTTCATCATGAGGCTCCATCTCCTGGCCGGGATTCTGGGCCTGGCCCTGGCCGCGACGCTCGGTGGCGCCACTCCGGCGTGCGCGCTCCAGGAGTGCCGCCTGCTTCGCCAACCCGACATCCAGGGCGACCGGATCGTGTTCGTCTACGCGGGCGACCTGTGGACCGTCGCTCGCGCCGGCGGCGTGGCCGCTCGCCTCACCTCCAGCGAGGGCGTCGAGGTCTTCCCCAAGTTCTCGCCGGACGGCAAGACCATCGCCTTCACCGCCGAGTACGACGGCAACCTGGACGCCTTCACGATCCCGGCCGAGGGGGGCGAGCCCAAGCGTCTCACCTGGCACCCGTCGCCCGACCAGGTCGCCGAGTGGTACCCGGACGGCAAGTCCATCCTGCTCCGCTCGCGCCGCAACTCCGCGCTCCAGCGCTTCGACCGCTTCCAGCGGGTCCCGGCCCAGGGAGGCTTCGAGGAGCCGCTCGCGCTTCCGACGGGCGGCTATGCCTCCTTCTCCCCGGACGGAAACGAGCTCGCCTTCGTCTCGCCCTCCTACGACAACCGCACCTGGAAGCGCTATCGCGGCGGCGACGCCCCGCAGATCTGGATCTACGACTTCAAGAAGAACACCTCCGCGAAGATCACGGACTGGCCCGGGCCCAACGAGTGGCCGATGTGGCACGAGCGCACGGTCTACTACTGCTCGGACCAGGGCGGTCGCACCGCGAACCTCTGGGCCTACGACGTGGACAGGAAGACGCACCGGCAGGTGACCCGCTTCGACGAGTACGACGTGAAGTGGCCGAGCATCGGCTCGGACGCCATCGTCTTCGAGAACGGCGGCTACCTGTACGTGATGGACCTGCCCGACGAGACGCCGAAGCAGATCCACGTGCTGGTCCCCGACGACAAGCCCGGCGCCCGCGCCGCCTATCGCAACGTCTCGCAGTGGATCACCGACCTCGACCTCTCGCCCTCGGCCAAGCGGGCCGTGTTCGCCGCGCGCGGCGACCTGTTCACGGTGCCCGCCGAGAAGGGCGATCCGCGCCGGCTGACCTCTACGCCGGGCTGGCGCGAGCGGGACCCCGCCTGGTCGCCCGACGGCAAGTGGATCGCCTACCTCTCCGACCAGACCGGCGAGTACGAGCTGTGGGTCGTGCCCGGCGACGGCGGCGCCCCCGCCCGCCAGGTCACGACGGGCGGCAACTGCTTCCGCTTCGCCCCTCGCTGGTCGCCGGACTCGAAGAGGCTGGCCTTCTCCGACAAGACGCTGATACTGTGGTGGTGCGACGTGGCCAGCGGGAAGCTCACCAGGGTGGACAAGGCCGTCTACGGCGAGATCCACGACTACGCCTGGGCGCCCGATTCCCGGTGGCTCTCCTACAGCAAGCCCGACGCCGCCGGCTTCAGCCAGCTCCAGCTCTACTCGCTCGACAGCGGCGCCGTCACCACCGTCTCCACCGGCATGACCGACGATTCCGCCCCGGCCTTCGCTCCGGACGGCAACTACCTGTACTTCGTCTCGCGGCGCACCCTGAACCCCGAGTTCGGCACCTTCGAGTTCAACTTCCAGTTCAGCGCCACGGACAAGATCTACGCCCTCTCGCTGCGCGATACACTCCTCACGCCGGTCCCGCCGCAGAGCGACGAGGAGACCGGCGAGGCGAAGAAGGAGGAAGGCGGCCCCGGCAAGGCGGGCGCCAAGGGCGAGAAGGGCGGCAAGGAGGAGAAGGCCGCCGAGGCGAAGCCGGTCAGGATCGACCTGGCCGGCCTGGCCTCGCGCACGGCGGTCCTGCCCATTCCGGCCGGCCGCTACGCGGGGCTCGCCGCGTACGCGGGCAAGGTCGTGTTCTTCGCCCTGGATCCGCCCGATCCCGATGCCGACGGGCCCGGCACGGGCTCGTTCAAGTTCTTCGACCTCGAGAAGCGCGAGGTGAAGACGGTGATCGGCGGCGTGGACGCGGCGGGCGCGATCGCCAAGGACGGGAGCAAGCTCCTCTACAAGGCCAAGGAGACCTACGGCATCGTCGACGTCGCCGAGGGCAAGAAGGTGGGCGACGGCAAGCTGGCCACGGACGCGCTCATGACCACCGTGGACCCGCCGCGAGAGTGGCTGCAGATCTTCAACGAGGCCTGGCGGCTCGAGCGCGACTTCTACTACGACCCGGGCATGGGCGGACTCGATTGGAAGGCCATCGGCGAGCGTTACCGGGCGCTCGTGCCGTACGTGGCGCACCGCGCCGACCTCAATTACATCCTGGGCGAGATGCAGGGCGAGCTGTCCACCTCGCACACCTACGTGGGCGGGGGCGACGTGCCCGCGGCGCCGCACGTGGACATCGGCCTGCTGGGCGCCGACTACGAGCTGGACGCGGCGAGCGGGCTCTATCGCTTCAAGACCATCTACCGCGCCCGCGACTGGAACTCGAACATCGAGGCGCCGCTCGGCATGCCCGGCATCAACGTGAAGGAGGGCGACTTCCTGCTGGCCGTGAACGACCGGCCGGTGCGCTCGCCCGAGAACGTGTTCGCCGCCTTCACGGGCACCACGGGCAAGCAGGTTCGCATCAAGGTCGGCGGCTCGGCCAACGATCCCAAGGCGCGCACCTACACGGTGAAGCCGATCGCCAGCGAGGCCACGCTGCGCTACACGGCCTGGGTCGAGGCGAACCGCGCCAAGGTGGAGAAGGCGACCGGCGGCCGCATCGCCTACATCCACGTGCCCAACACCGCCACCCAGGGCATCCAGGAGTTCACCAAGCAGTACTACCCGCAGGTGGACAAGCAGGGCATCATCGTGGACGAGCGCTTCAACGCCGGCGGCTTCGTCCCCGACTTCTTCGTCGAGCGGCTGCGGCGTCAGACCATGGTGTACTGGTCACGGCGCGACGGCGCCGACGACCGCACGCCGACGAGCGCGATCGACGGCCCCAAGTGCATCCTCATCAACCAGTACGCGGGCTCGGGCGGCGACGCGTTCCCCTACTACTTCCGCCTGCTCGGGATCGGTCCGCTGATCGGCATGCGCACCTGGGGTGGACTCGTGGGCATCAGCCACAACCTGCCGCTCGTCGACGGAGGCGGCATCACCATGCCGGACTTCGGTATGTGGGATCCGAAGAGCGACCAGTGGGTGGTGGAGAACCACGGCGTGGACCCCGACTTCGAGGTGGAGAACGCACCGGATCAGCTCGTCGCGGGCCACGATCCGCAGCTCGAGCGCGCCATCCAGTGGTGCCTGGAGCAGCTACGGCAGAGCCCGCCGAAAAAACACGCGCGTCCGTCATACAAAGTGCAGGAGGGTTTGCGGTAGAATCTCCCCGAGTCGGGACCGCATCTGAGGGAGCCGATTCGTAAGCATCCTTCGCTCGCAGCTACGCAAGACCCCGGTCGAAAGACCGGGGCCTTCGCGTTCAGGGCTGAGGTCGTCGGATCGGGGTGGCTGCACGACCTCACGCTCACCCGTGAGACCGCGTCACCGCCGGGCCCGAGCGTATGAGGAGCTGGGGACGCTCACGGGTGGCTACTGGACCCCACGCTCACCCGTGAGACCGCGTCACGTTGGAGGAGCCGGGGACGCTCACGGGTGGCTACTGACCCCACGCTCACCGGTGAGACCGCGTCACGTTGGAGGAGCCGGGGGGGGG
>JAWOLC010000130.1:0-6588 GCA_033853925.1 Candidatus Eiseniibacteriota bacterium | reverse complement strand
CGCGCTCGAGCCAGCGCGCCGCCTCGGCGCGCGCCGGCTCGGCGGGGCGGCCGCGCGCCGCCAGGCCGTACGCGACGTTGGCCAGGGCGTCCAGGTGGGGGAACAGCGCCAGGTCCTGGAAGACGAGGCCCACGTCGCGCCGGTGCGGCGGCACCTCGAGGCCCCGCTCCGTGTCGGCGAGGGTGCGGCCGTCCAGGGTGATGCGCGCCGAGTCCGCGCTGCGCAGTCCGGCCACGAGCTGCAGGCAGGTGGTCTTGCCGGCGCCGCTCGGGCCCACCAGCGTGACGCGCTCGCCCGGAGCGACCGTGAAGGAGGCCTCGAGCCGGAAGCCGTCCAGGGCGAGCCGCGCGGCGAAGGCGAGGCCGGCCTCCTCAGCCATCGCTCACCCACCAGCGCCGGGCCACGCCGCGCGCCACGAGCAGGGCGCCGAGGCCGAGCAGCAGCGACAGCGACGAGACGGTGACCGCGGTGTCGAGGTCGCTCTCCATGGCGCTCATGACCGCCAGCGACAGGGTCTGCGTGCGGCCGGGGAAGTTCCCGGCGAACATCATGGTGGCGCCGAACTCGGAGAGCGCTCGCGCCCAGCAGAGCACGAGACCCGCGAACAGCGCCGGGCGGGCCAGTTGCACGCTCACCGTCCAGAACACGCGCCAGGGCGAGGCGCCCAGCGTGAGGGCGGCCTGCTCGAGGGCCGGATCCACCGCCTCGAAGCCGGCGCGGGCCGCGCGCACGAAGAAGGGGCTGGCGATCGTGGTCTGCGCCATCACCACGGCCACCGAGGTGAAGGCGATGCGCACGCCGAAGAGGTCGAGGCCGCGGCCCACGAGCCCCTGCCGCCCGAAGGCGAGCAGCAGCGCCACGCCCACGACGACGGGCGGAATCGTGACGGGCAGATCCACGAGGGTGTCCAGCGCGTCGCTGCCGCGGAAGCGATGGCGCGCGAGCAGCCAGGCCAGCGGCAGGCCCAGGGCGGCGCAGAGCGCGGTCGAGACGGCGGTGGTCTCGAGCGTCAGCACGAGCGCGCGCAGGGCCATCGGCGAGGCGGCCCGCGCGAGCCAGAGGCCCGGATCGAGGCGGAGCACGAGGCTCAGGAGCGGCAGCGCGAGGAAGATGGGCAGGAGGAACGAGGCGGCGCGCAGGGGCCAGCTCGCGCGCTTCCAGCGGGGCGTGGGCGCCTTCATCTCAGGGCAGGAAGCCGAAGCCGCGGAGTCGCGCGCGGGCGTCGGCGCCGAGCAGGAAGCGGAGGAAGGCCAAGGCGGCGCCGCGCTGCGGCGCCGCCCGCAGCAGGGCCGCCGCGTAGGTCGTGCGCACCGCCACGCTCTCGGGCAGGCGCAGGACCCGCACCCGGCCCGCGGCGGCGCGGGCGTCGGTCTCGTAGGCGAACCCCGCGTCGGCCTCGCCGAGCTGCACCTTGGCGAGCACGGCGCGGACGTTGTCCTCCTGGCTCACGACGTTGGCCCGGATCGCCGCCTCGAGCGTGGAGCCCAGGGCGGGATCGCGGCCGACGGCGGCGAGGGCGCGGTCGGCGTAGCGTCCGGCCGGGACCGTCGGCCCGGCGAGCACGATGCGGACGCCGCGCGCGCCCAGGTCGGTGACCTGGCGCACGCGCGACGCCCCCGCGGGGCAGACGACGACGAGGCGGTTGTGGGCGAAGATCACGGGCGGCTCGACCAGCCCCTCGCGGGCCAGGGCCGCGACGTGCTCGGTGTCCGCCGAGGCGAAGAGGTCGGCCGTGGCCCCCTGCTCGACCTGGGTGCGGAGCACCTGGCTGCCCGCGAAGTTGAACTCGAGGCGCAGGCCGGGATGCGTGGCCTCGAAGCGCGGGGCCAGCGCGCGAAAGGCGTCCTGCAGGGAGGCGGCGGCGAAGACCCGCACGGTGACCAGGCGAGCCGCGGCGGTCGCGGAGGAGGCGGCCACGAGGAGGAGCGCGGCCGATCCCACCGCGAGGGCGCACGCGCCAGGCCGAGGAGTCATCGCGCGGCCGAGTCTAGCACAGCGCCCGCCTACGGCCGGCGGTCCACGATCCGCTCCTCCAGGACCGTCAGGGGACCCGCGCGCTCGCGACGGGCACCATCCACACCGCGTACCCGTCGGGGTCGCGGATGTTGGCGACCATCTGCCCGAAGTAGGCGAGCACCTGCTCGCGCGAGAAGCGGGTGGCCTCGGCGACCACTTCCGCGTAGCCGTCCCGCCAGGCCTCGAGGATGGCGGCGAAGGTCTCGCGCGGGACGCGCAGGGTGTCGACGATGACGTAGTCCATCCGGACGTCCTCCAGGTCGAGCGACTTGAGGATGCCGTAGATGTTGCGGCCGACGAACAGGTCGGTGCCCGTGGCCGCCCCGAACCTCTTCGGCGCCTCGTCCCAGAAGTCGCGCGGGTCGGGCACGCCCCGCTGGAAGTGGAGCATCCCGTAGTCCTCGGGGATCAGGTGGAGGCGCCCGCCGTGGCGCGTCACCCGCGCCAGCTCGGCGACGACGCGCTCGGGATAGGGGATCGAGTGCAGCACGTGGCGGTTCACCGTCAGATCGAACGTGTGGTCGGCGGCTTCCAGCTCGTAGACGCTCTGGTGGGCGAACGCGAGCCGCGGGGCGAAGCGCGCGTGCCGGGCGCGGGCCAGCTCCAGGCTCTGATCGAGGATGTCGACGCCCAGGATCCGCGCCCGCGGGAACAGCTCGGCCAGCCGCCAGGAGACCTCGCCCGTGCCGCAGCCGGCATCCAGGACGTAGGCCCGCTCCGGCAGCTCGTAGCGCCGCAGCAGCTCGACCTCCTGCGGCCAGATGGCCCGCGCCTGCGCCTCGAGGGTGCGCACCATCGACTCGTCGGCCATCTGCCTCGCCTGGGGATTCAGATCCGTCACCCTCGCCTCCGTCTCGGCGCCTCCCCCGCGCGGACCGCGCCCTCGCGCGCCGCAGGCGCGGGGCTCCGCGCCACTCCCGCTCCGCCGGGCCGGCGGCGCTCGCGTCTCAGTCGGGCCGCGGCGACTCGCGGGGCACGATGGTGATCTCGCGCCGCTCGCCCCGGCGCAGGAGCGAGAGCCGCACGGGCTCGCCGATGCGGCCCTCGGTGAGCAGGCGGTGGAGGTCGTCCACGCCCCGCAGCACCTCGCCGGCGAAGGCGATGAGGATGTCGCCCTCGGCGAGGCCCGCCGCCTCGGCCGGGCTGCCCCGCTCCACGTGCAGCACCAGGGGCGCGGTCTCCGCGGCGAGGCCCAGCTCGTGCACGCGGCGGCGCTGGAGGGTCACGTTCTGGCAGCCGATGCCCAGCCAGCCGCGCCGGATCCGCCCCTCGCGGATGAGCAGCCCCGCCACCCAGCGGGCCGTGTTCACGGGAATGGCGAAGCACAGGCCCTGGGCGGGCATGATGACCGCCGTGTTGACGCCCACGACCTCGCCGCGAGTGTTCACCAGCGGACCGCCCGAGTTGCCGGGGTTCAGCGAGGCGTCGGTCTGAATGATGTCGTCCATCAGGCGCCCGGACTGGGAGCGCAGGGAGCGGCCCAGCGCGCTCACCACCCCCGCAGTCACCGTGGCCTGGAAGCCGAGAGGGCTGCCGATCGCGACGACGAGCTGCCCGGGGCGCAGGGCCGAGGAGTCGCCCAGCGTCGCGGGGACCAGATCCTCGGCGATCACCCGCACCACCGCCAGGTCGGTGTCGGGGTCGTCGCCCACGGGGGACGCGGGCAGGGTGCGCCCGTCCTGGAGGGTCACGTCCAGGCTCGAGGCCGCGTGCACGACGTGGCTGTTCGTGAGGACGAGCCCGTCGGGGGTGAAGACGAAGCCCGAGCCGGTGCCGGCCGCCCGCTCGCGCCGGCCTTCGGGCGAGCGCCCGGCGGCCTGGCGGACGACGAGGTGCACGACGGACGGCGCGATCCGCGCGACGGCGCCGGTGACGGCGCGCGAGTAGGCGTCGAGCGCCTCTTCCGCCGGAGGCGGGGAGGCACCCTCCTCGGGCGCCTGGCTCTCGCCGGCCGCGGAGCCCAAGGGGACGAAGCGGCCCAGGTCGGATTCCATGAGCGCTTCGATGCGGCGGCCGGGCCCGGGGACGCGAGCCGAAGGAGCGGGGCCGCGAGGTCAGGAGTCGGTCAGGCCGCTTCCCTCAGGCCCTCGTCGCGCGGGAGCGAGAGCGGCCGGACCGACCCGGTCCCGGGGGCGTGCGCCCCGGCCGCCGACAGATGGAGCGCGGCATCCCGCTCGGTGACGAGCCCGGCCCGCACCAGCGCGCGGATGGCCTCGTCCAGGGCTCGTCCGCCGCCGGCCTGCGCCTGCCGCAGCAGGGCGTCGATCTGCGCCACGCGCTGCTCGCGGATCAAGGGCACGACCGCCGGCGTGGCCGGGAGGACCTCGAGGGCCAGCACGCGCCCCGCGTGGTCGGCGCGGGGGAGGAGTCGGTGGCAGAGCACGGCGACGAGCGACTCGGCGAGGAGCGACGCGGCCCGAGCGCGCTGGTCGCCGGTGAAGGTGGCGAGCAGACCGCTCAGCGTGCGCGCCGCGCCGCTCGAGGTCCAGCTCATGAGCACGAGCCGGCCGGTGGCCGCCTCCAGCGCCAGCTCCAGCGCCTCGGGATCGCGCGGCTCGCAGGTCGCGATCAGGTCGGCATCGGCGCCGAGCGCCGCACGCAGCCCCTGGACCAGGCCGGGCGTGTGGTGCCCGATCTCGCGCTGGTCCACCAGGGAGTTGCGGCACGCGTGCCGGAACTCGATGGGAGCTTCGAGGCTCACGACGTGCCGGCACTGCTTCTGGTTCACGTACTCCACGAGCGCGGCCAGCGTGCTGGAGCGCCCCGAGCCGGGCGGGCCGCTCAGCACCACGAGCCCGAGCGGGCGGCGCACGACGTCCAGCACCTCCTCGGGGAGGCCGAGATCCTGCCAGGTGGGGATCGCCGGCGGCAGCAGGCGCAGGGCGCCGGCGATGCCGCGCGCCTGCTCGTACAGCGTGCAGCGCGCCCGCGCCACGCCGGGCAGCTCGTAGGCGAAGGTGGCCGCGTGCGACTCCTCGAAGCTGGCGCGAGCGGGCCCGTCGGCGATCTCGAGCAGCATGAGCTGCAGAGCGTCGCGCGCCAGCCGCTCGTCCGCCAGGGGCACGACCTCGCCGTTCACCCGCGCCAGGGGAGGCGAGCCGGGACTCAGATGAAGGTCGGACGCGCCGCGCTGGTGCGCGAGCTTCAGGATCTCGTCGATCTGGGCCATGGCCACCGTCCCTGGTTTCGAGTGAGTCGGGTCGCGCGACGGCTCCGTCGGCGGGGCCCGGGCGCCGCCGCACGGCCGGGGGAGGCTCTCGGGTTATCGGCAGGGGAAGGATCGCTCTTGACCGACTCGCCCGGGCCGCGCGGGAGGCCGGGCGAGCGAAGAGCCGGGCGCGGTGTCCCCGCCCGGCTCCACGATCCTGCGCCGGCTACTTCTTCTGGAAGACGTAGAGGCCGAAGCCCAGGGTGTCACGCCCCCAGTGCTCGTAGGCCTCGCGCCAGCGGCGCATCCGCTTCCACATCGCCTCGGCCTCGGGATCCTCGGGGTGGGTGGAGGCGTACCCCTCCACGGCGTGGGCGCAGCGCTGCTCGTAGCGATCCCACTCGTCCCGGCTGCTGACCGCCGTGCAGATGGGAACGAGCCCCGCCTCCTCGCCCGCCCGCACGTTGGCCGGGTGGTCCGCGAGATCTCCGGCCCCGATGCCCAGCACCTCGAGGTAGTCGGGATGAGGTTGGCCGCGCCAGAAGTTCTCGCCCACCAGCACGCGCCCGTGCGGACGGACGGCCGCGGCCAGCGCGCGCAGGGCGTCGCGGTAGCCGCCGTAGGCCTCGGTCGAGGCGACGCACAACGCCGCGTCGAAGGAGGCGGGCTCGACGGGGACCTCGGCCGCCGAGGCCACGCGGAAGACGAGGCCGGCGCCGGGGACCCGCGCCTGGGCGCGGGCGCGAGCCTGGGCGATCCAGTCGGGGTTCGGGTCCAGACCCTCGCCCCGGGCGCCCCAGCGCTCGGCGAGCCGCACCAGCATCTCGCCCTTGCCGCAACCCACGTCCAGCACGCGGGCGCCGCGCGGCAGCTCGAGCGTGGAGAGCACCTGGTCCACCTTGGCCGCGCTCACGGGGCTGAGGAAGAGGAGATCGCGGTGCGCGATGGTGGTGAAGCGGAGCTGGTCCGTCAGCGTCGCGGTCAAGGCGTTCATGCCGCCCGGCATGTTGGACGAAGACCTCGGCGCACGCAAGGACGTTTCTGGCGCGCTCGCGCAAAGCAAGTCACGCGCCGTCGCGCGCGATCCCTCGCGCGCTTCCGCGCTCGGCTGTCTCCTGCGCGAGACGATCGCGGCGACCGGGGAACGTCTCCACGGCTCCGTCGCCGCTCGTCGTCGCTCGTCGCGCCGACGGCGCAGGCGATCGTGACGTGGTCCGCGAGCGTCGCGCCGCCCGGGTCGAGCGCCGTCGCGCGCCCGTTTGACGCCGGGCTGACACGCGCCCGCGGCTCCCGCGGATCGCCGCGCGTCCCGCGGCAGTTGTGGCTGCCGCGCCGGACCGTTAGCATCGGTCCCGTGGCCGACTTCGAGAAGACGCCCGAGGTGCGCGAGCTCCTCGGCAAGCGCATCAGCCAGCTCGGACTCC
>JAWOLC010000129.1:0-43956 GCA_033853925.1 Candidatus Eiseniibacteriota bacterium | reverse complement strand
GCCCAGCGTCCTCGCCGCGCGGGCCGCCCGGGGCGGCCCGGCGGCGAGCGCCCCGGCCGCCGCCTCGCGCCGGCCGACGGGGCCGCTCGCGCACGGGCTGGTGACGCTGGCGCGCGCCCGCCTGCTGGTGGCCGCGCTGGCCCTGCCGCTCGGCTTCCTGCTGCGCCCCGACTCGACTCCGGCGATGCACGAGACGCTGCTCTGGTCGGCGATCGCCGTCGCGACCCTGTCGGTCGCCTTCGAGCTGGCGGCGCGCGGACGCCGCCTCCTGACGCTCCAGACCTACGCCCAGCTCGCGGCGGATCTCACCCTGGTCACGGTCCTGGCGGTCCAGACCGGAGGGCGCGCCAGCCCCTTCGTGCTCTTCTACGTCCTGGTGGTCATCACCGGGGGGCTGCTCCTGCGCCTGGCGGGCGGCCTCTTCGCCGCCGCGGGCGCGGGCGCCGCCTACGTGCTCCTGCCCGCGTGGGCGGCGCGGGCGAGCGGCTCGTGGCCGGCTCCCGACGCCTTGGGGCTCTCCCCGGGCATGCTCGTGGCCTTCGTGATCATCGTCGGCGTGCTGGCCGGCGGCCTGGGGCGGCGGGTGCGCACGGCCGACGACGATCTCGAGCGGACCACGCAGGAGCTGGCGCGCGTCCGTGTGGACAACGACGTCATCCTCCGCCAGCTGGCCACCGGCGTGCTCACGGTGGACGCCTGGGGAACGGTGGCCTACCTGAATCCGGCCGCCGAGCAGGTGCTGGGGCTCAGGACCGCGCAGGTGCGCGGCCGGTCGCTGGCGCAGGCCCTGCCGGAGCGCCTCGGTCTCCTGCGCCAGGTCGTCGCCGACAGCCTCGAGCGGGGCCGGGCGCGCTCCCGGGTCGAGCTGACCGCCCGCACGGAGCGGGGCCAGGAGCTGTCGCTCGGGGTCACCACGAATCTGCTCCGCCACGAGGAGGCGGTGACCGGGCTGGTCGCCGTCTTCCAGGATCTGACGGAGGTGCGCGCCATGGAGCGGCGCGTCCGCCGCAGCGAGACCCTCGCCGAGGTCGGCGCCCTGGCCGCGGGCATCGCGCACGAGCTGCGCAACGGCCTGAACCCGATCAGCGGCTCCGTGGAGTACCTGCAACGGGAGCTGCGGCCCGAGGGGGAGAACCGCACCCTCATGGAGCTGATCGTCAAGGAGTGCGCCCGGCTCAACCGCTTCGTGAGCGACCTGCTCTGCTACGCCCGCGAGCGTGAGCTGGTGCTGGAGCCCGTCGACCTGGACGAGCACCTGGGGCAGCTCCGCGACGAGGTCCTCCGCGACCCGCGCGTCGCCGGCCTGCGCGTGGCGTTCGAGCCGGCGGAGCCCGGGGCCCGGCTCAAGGCCGACCGCGAGCAGCTCCGGCAGGTCTGGCTCAACTTGATCAACAACGCGCTGGAAGCCATGGGCGGCCGGGGCGCGCTGACGGTGCGCTGGCGCGCCGTCGCCGGCAGCCGCGCGCTCGTCGAGATCGAGGACCAGGGGCCGGGGATCCCGCCCGAGGTCCTGCCGCGCGTCGGCGAGCCCTTTTTCACCACGAAGAACGGAGGCACCGGGCTGGGCGTCGCCATCGCCCAGCGGATCGTGGAACGGCACGGCGGCACGCTCGGCTTCGAGAGCGTGCCGGGCCGCGGCACGGTCGCCCGGGTCAGCCTTCCGGCCGAAACCGGAATCCTGGCGGAAGCCGCCTGAAGATCGAGGACATCCCCTCTGGAGAGGTGAGCCACATGCCCGCGGACAAGATCCTGGTCGTGGACGACGAGCAGAGCATGGTGCAGTTCCTGGGCATCGTGCTGCGAAAGGAAGGCTACCAGGTAGCCACGAGCAGCAACGGCAGGGATGCCCTGGAGAAGGTGCGGAGCGAGAGCTTCGACGCCGTGATCACGGACATCCGCATGCCGGGGATGGACGGCATCCAGCTCCTCGAGGGGATCAAGAAGATCGATCCCACGCTGCCCGTGGTGATCATGACGGCGTACGCCTCGCAGCAGTCGGCCATCGACGCCGTGAACCTGGGGGCCTTCCAGTACCTGATCAAGAACGCCAAGAACGACGAGATCAAGCTCGTGGTGCGCAACGCCATCGAGATGCGGCGCGTGCGCAGCGAGAACCAGTACCTGAAGCGCGAGCTGAAGAAGGGACACGAGGAGAAGGTCATCATCGGCTCCTCGGAGGAGATGGTGCGCGTCTTCAAGATGGTGGAGAAGGTCGCCGACAGCGAGGCCACCATCATGGTCCAGGGCGAGAGCGGCACCGGCAAGGAGCTCATCGCCCGCGAGATCCACTACAGCAGCCGCCGGGCAGGCGGTCCCTTCGTCAGCATCAACTGCGGGGCCATCCCCCGGGATCTGCTGGAGAGCAACCTGTTCGGACACGTGAAGGGCTCCTTCACGGGGGCGGTGCGCGACTCCGCCGGGCTCTTCCAGGTGGCCGAGGGAGGCACGTTCTTCCTCGACGAGGTGGGCGAGATGCCGGCGGCCACCCAGGTGAAGCTGCTGCGGGCGCTGCAGGAGCGGGAGATCATCCCGGTCGGCGGCACGCAGCCGATCCGGATCGACTGCCGGCTGGTCGCGGCGACCAACGCCGACCTGGAGAAGGAGGTGAGCGAGGGCCGCTTCCGCGCCGACCTCTTCTACCGGCTCAACGTGATCCCCATCAAGCTGCCCCCGCTCCGCCAGCGGCGGGACGACATCCCGCTGCTCGTGGACCACTTCCTCAAGCGCTACGCCCAGACCAACGCGGCCAAGACCGTGAGCGGCGAAGCCATGGAGCTGCTCATGAAGTACGACTGGCCGGGCAACGTGCGCGAGCTGGAGAACGTGATGGAGCGAGCGCTCATCCTCGACGAGGGCGGCGTGATCGGCCCCGAGGACCTGCCCGACAAGATCCGCTTCGGCGCGGCCCACCGGGGGAGCCTCATCATCGACTCGCCGACCCTGACCCTCGAGGAGCTGGAGAAGGAGTACATCCTCAAGGTGCTCAGCTACACGCGCTGGCAGAAGAAGAAGGCCAGCGACCTGCTCGGCATCAACGCCTCCACGCTCTACCGCAAGCTCATCGCCTACGGCGTCGAGAAGCCGGGCAGCGAGGGCGAAGCCCAGGGCGAGCCGCAGGAGCCGGAGGCGCGCGCCGCCTGAGCGTGCATTGCGCAACAGGCCTCGCGTTCCGTTGCGCAATGCATAGATCGTGGCCGCGCCCCGTGGAGATTGCCAGCCGACTGGCCGCCCGGGGCGCGCGAGGGGCGCGGGCCAGCGCCGCTAACTCGCGGCGGCGAACCACGGTCGCGCGAGGGAGCCCCGGGAGCCCCGGGTGGCATACCGGTTGCTCGACCGTCAGGTCGAGGGTCCAAGAGCGAACGCCACAGGCGACCCCGGCAACAACCAGGAGGAGTGCCAGACATGTTCCGGTCCCAGAAGGGCTTCACCCTCATCGAGCTGATGATCGTGGTCGTGATCATCGGTATCTTGGCGGCCATCGCGATCCCGAACTTCATCGCGATGCAGAACCGCGCCAAGGAAGGCAGCACCAAGGCGAACATGCACACCTTCCAGCTCGCGGCCGAGGACTGGGGCGTGCAGCACGACGGCGCGTACGGGCCGACGGCGGACACCGTGACGGTGTGCCTGCCCCAGGGCGGCGCGACCTTCCGGAACCCGTTCAACAACCTGACCACCGCGGGCAACTCGTTCGAGGATCGGGCCACGATGGCGACGGCCTGCACGGCCACCCCGGGCCTCACGAGCTACGCCGACAGCTCGCAGCTCAACTACAACATCAAGGGCTACGGGCACGCTGCGGCTCTGACCCTGGTGCTCACCGCGGGTCAGTAGACAGACTGTAGGTCACGGAGAGCGGGGAGGCGGGCACGTCCCGCCGCCCCGCTCTCTCTTCGCGGAGCGGTTCGCGGGCGTCGAGTGGGAGATTGCAGAGGGCGACGCCGGCTGCGATTCGCACGATCCGGGGTTCGCTCCGCGAGGTTCGCACGGGGGAAGGCCTCGAGCCGACGTTGGGGCGCAAGGGGTTGGGCGGCGGGCGAAGCACCCGACGACGGCACAAAGGTTGCGCCCGATCCCTGGGCAGAGAGTCGAAGGCGACGAGGTCGAGGAGGTCATGAAACGCCAAAGCGGCTTCACCCTGGTCGAGCTGATGATCGTCATGGTCATCATCGGCATCCTGGCGGCGATCGCGATCCCCAACATGATCGCTATGCAGAATCGCGCCAAGGAGGGGAGCACGAAGGCGAACATGCACAACTTCCAGCTCGCCGCCGAGGACTACGCGGTCCTGAACGACGGGATGTACGCGGCGGGCGCCGACAGCGTCGTGGCGCTCCTTCCCGGCGGGGAGGGCAACTTCCGGAACAGCTTCACGCGCGGCACGGGCTCCGGCGTGGCCTGGGAGAATCGCGGCTCCCTCGCCGCCGCCCCGGTCAGCGTCCCCGGGATCACGAGCTACGCCGACTCGAACGCCTTCACCTACAACGTGAAGGGCTACGGGGCCACGGCTCCCATCCTCTTCGTGCTCTCGGCCGGCTCCTGATCCGGCGCGGCTCCGCGCTGCCCGGCGCGGGCGTCCAGCAGCACCCCCGGCTCCCACCCTTCAGACGCCACCGGCACGCCCGTTGCAGTCCCCTGCGCCCTGGCCCCGGCCAACACGTGCGCTTGGATCTTGCCCGCTGTGCGGCTTGGACTTGAGCCCGCCGGGGCCAGCCGCGGAGGGACAGGGGATGCAGAGTTCTGCCGCTCGGGAGATGTGCCGCCAAGGATCTGACCGGGTCATCGAGTCCGCGGCCCCCGACCTCGACCTGGCCATCTGCATCCGCGGGCTGACCAAGGACTACGTGCATCCCTGGTCGCTCCGGGTGACGCATGGGCTGGAGCCCCTGGACCTGGACGTGCGGCGTGGCGAGATCCTGGGCCTCCTCGGCCCCAATGGGGCCGGCAAGACCACCACGCTCAAGCTGCTCACGGGCCTCCTCAAGCCGACGCGCGGACAGGCATGGCTGCTGGGGCGGTCCGTGGAGACCACCGCCTCCCGGCGGGCGCTGGGCTTCCTGCCCGAGCAGCCCTACTTCTACGACTACCTGAACGGGATCGAGTACCTGGAGCTGGCGGGACGCCTCTCGGGGCTCCCCGGGGCGGTGGCCTGCGATCGCGCCCGCGAGTGGCTGGCGCGGGTCGGGCTCGCCGCGAAGTCGCGGCTCGTCCTGCGCAAGTACTCGAAGGGCATGCTCCAGCGGCTGGGCCTGGCGGCCGCCCTGGTGCACGATCCCGAGCTGCTCATCCTGGACGAGCCGATGAGCGGCCTGGACCCCTTCGGCCGGCGCGACGTCCGCGACCTGATCTCCGAGCAGCGGGAGCACGGGGTCACGGTGCTCTTCTCCTCGCACATCCTGCCCGACGTCGAGATGCTCTGCGACCGCGTCGCCATCCTGATCGGCGGGCGCTTGACCCGCGTGGCCCGCGTGGGCGAGATCGTGGAAGGCGGCGGACAGGCCGTGGAGATCCGCTGCGCCGCGGGCGCGCTGCTCGAGATCCCGCACGCGTGGGCGAGGCGGGTCTCCCGGCGGGACGGCGCGGGCGAGACCCTCTTCCGCCTCGAGGACGAGGCCCTGCTCCAGGACGCCCTCGCCTGGCTGCTGCGCGCCGGCGTGCGCGTCACCGCGGTCACGCCGCAGCGCCCCACCCTCGAAGCCCTGTTCCTCGAGGCGGCCGGGGACGAGCGCGAGCGGAGGACGGCGTGATCCCCCTGCTGATCGCGCGGAACACGTTCCGCGAGGCCACGCGCGACCGCCTGGTGGCGGGCGTGGTCGTCGCCGGACTGGTGCTGCTCGCCCTGACCCAGATCGTGAGCCCCCTGGCCCTGGGCGAGGGGCGGCGCCTCACCGTGGACCTCGGCCTCTCCGGGATCTCGTTCCTCGGGCTCCTCATGATCCTGCTCACCGGCACGAGCCTGGTGGCGAAGGAGGTCGAGCGGCGCACGATCTACAACCTGCTCTCGCGCCCCATCGGCCGGCCGGCGTACCTGGTGGGCAAGTGGGTCGGGCTCTCGGCCGCGCTGTGGACCGTGGCCCTGGTCCTGGGGCTGGCCCTGTGGCTCCTCCTCGCCGCGCGCGGCCTGGCGGGCCACGGCTGGGCCGTGCTCCAGGGCGTCTACCTCGCGGGGCTCGAGCTGACCGTGCTCACGGCGGTGGCCGTGATGTTCTCGGCCCTCTCGACGCCGGTGCTCTCCGCGCTCTACACGCTGGGCTTCTTCGCGGTGGGGCAGTGGAGCTACGACCTCCGCCTGTTCGCCGCCAAGTTCCCGAAGCTGGTCGGCACGAGCCTCGGCGTGGCCGCGAACCTGGTGCCCAATCTGCCGCTCTTCAACATGCGCACCCTGGCCGCCGAGGGGCACACGACCTCCGGGCTGCACCTGGCGCTGGCCACGGCCTACGCGCTGGTCTACGCGGCGTGCGTGCTCTGCCTGGCCACCGCCGCCTTCGAGTCGAAGGACTTCAAGTGAGCCCGGCCGCGCTGCGCCCACGCCAGCGCCGCTTCCTCGTGGCCTGGGCGGCGGCGCTGGCCCTGGGCGCGGGCGCCTTCGCCCTCGCCGACGCCGGCTGGCGGGCTCTCCCGCACCCCCAGCCCCTCGAGGAGCTGGCCTACTATCCCTCCGGCCAGTTCCTCCTGCCCGCCACCTTCGGGCACGCCTCCTCGGCGGCCGACCTGGCCTGGCTGCGCGCGGTGCAGTACTACGGCCAGCATCGCACCACCGACAACCAGTTCGCGCGCATGCGGCACGTCTTCGACATCCTCACCTCGCTGGATCCCGGCTTCCTCTCGGCCTACGACTTCGGCGCCTTCGCCCTCGCCCAGGAGGGCCGCGACTTCGGCGCCGCCGAGGCGCTGATGCTCAAGGGGCTGGCCGCGAATCCCACCAGCGGCCAGCTCGCCTTCGACCTGGGCTTCCTCTACTACGTGCGACCCGGAGGCCGGGACCTGCGCCGCGCCGCCGAGTACTTCGAGCAGGCGACGCGTCAGCCGGACGGCCCACCGCAGTCCGCCCGCTTCGCCGCCTTCGCGCGGCAGAACGGCGGCGACCTCGCGGTCGCCTACGAGCTGTGGGCCCGGGTGGCCCGCAACAGCTCGAACCGCTTCCTCCGGGACATCGCCCAGCGGGAGATGGCCCGCATCCGCTCGGCCATCGCTCAGGGGCGCGCGGATCTGGCCCGGGGGCACCTGGCCACCCCGCAGGTGCTGCTGACCGGGCGTCCCTGACCCCTGCCGGCCCCCGGGGGCCCGGATCCGGCGCCCCGAAAGTCCCCTCAAGCGGCCGGGTGTGAGCGCCGATAACCGGAACGGAAAGCCGTCACCGCCGGCCCCCGGCATCGGGGGCGGTCGGGCGTCCGGCTGAAGCAGGTCCGTTGCACCGCGATCGGCCATTGAGCCCCGCGGTCCAGCCCGCCGTGCCGGGCCAGGCCCGCACCGCGTCCAGGGAGTGAAGACATGCTCTTCGGCAAGAAGCAGTCCCTCGTGGGGCTGGACATCGGTAGCCACAGCATCAAGGCAGTCGAGCTCGAGCCCCAGCCCAACAAGTCCTTCCGCCTCACCCGCTGGGGCATCTCGCCGCCGCTCGCCGAGGCCATCGTGGAAGGCGAGATCATGGACCGCCAGCTCGTCACGGACGCGATCTCGAACCTCTTCGAGTCGCGCGGGATCAGGTCGCGCAACGTGGTGGCCGCGGTGAGCGGACGGGCCGTGATCGTCAAGAAGATCACGATGAACCGCCTCTCCGCCGCCGACGCCCAGCAGGCCGTCTACTGGGAGGCCGAGCAGCACGTCCCCTACGACATCAACGACGTCTCGCTCGACTTCGAGATCGTCGGCGCGGCGCCGAACGATCCCAAGCAGATGCAGGTGCTGCTGGTCGCGGCGAAGAAGGACATGGTCATGTCCTTCGGGGACCTGATCCGCGAGGCGGGGCTCACGCCGGTCGTCGTGGACGTGGACTCGTTCGCGGCGCAGAACGCGCTCGAGGCCAACTACGACTTCGCTCCCGAAGAGGTCATCGCCATCCTCAACATCGGGGGCGAGATCACCAACATCAACATCATCCAGGCCGGCGTGCCCTACTTCACCAAGGACCTCCAGGTCGGCGGCAACACGTTCATCGAGGCCGCCCAGCGCAAGTTCAACCTGAGCCAGGCCGAGGCCGCCGCCGCGGTGCGTGGCGAGTCGGGCTCGAACCTTGAGCTGGCTCCGGTGATCGAGCAGGCGCTCGAGGGCCTGGCCACCGCGCTTGAGCGGGCGCAGGCCTTCCTCCGCACCTCGGGCGAGGCCGGCGCCATCTCGCGCATCATGCTGTGCGGGGGCAGCGCGATGACGCCGGGGGTGCCGGAGTTCATGCAGCGACGCTTCGGCGTGACCACCGAGGTCGCCAACCCCCTCGCCCGCGTGGCCTACGACCCCGCGTTGTTCGCCGGACAGGACGTCAAGAAGGTGGCGCCGCTTCTGACGGTCGGCATCGGACTCGCGTTGCGCCGCGTGGGAGACAAGAAATGATCCGCATCAATCTCCTCCCCGGGGAGGAAAAGCGGCAGCGCAAGGCCGCGGTCGCGCTGAAGGCGGGCGACCTGGTCGTGCCGCTGGCCGTGGTCGCGGCGGCTGCCCTCATCGTGACCGGGACGGCGCTGTCCCAGCGCACCCGGGCGGAGAGCCTGGCTCGTTCGATCGCCGACGTGGACGCGCAGTCCCGCGTGCTCGCCCCGCAGATCGAGCGGGTCAACCGCCTCGCCCAGGAGCGCGCCGAGCTGGATCTCAGGCTGGGCATCATCGGGAAGCTGCAGAAGGGGCGAACGCAGAGCGTGCGGGTCATGGACGAGCTGGCGCGCTGCATCCCCGAGCATCTCTGGCTCACCTCGGTCAACCAGGCCGGCGCGTCGGAGATGAACCTCGAGGGCGCGACGCTCTCGAACCTCGTGGTGTCCGACCTGATGTCCCGCCTGGAACGCTCGCCGCTGTTCGCCAACGTGGAGCTGGAGGTGGCGGAGCACGCGGTGGTGGCCGATCGCGACATCGTGCGGTTCCGCGTGACCTGCCAGGTCACGCCGGACGAGCCGGCCCAGTAGGAGGGCGCCATGGCCAACGTGGATCTCAAGAATCCGACGATCCAGAAGATCGTGCTGAGCGCGCTCCTGGCAGGCGGCCTGCTCTCCGTCTTCTTCTTCACCCACTTCGTGCCCTTCGGGTACCCGAACCAGCAGGACCGCCTGAACGCGCTCAAGACCGAGTACGAGCGCAAGTCGACGGAGCTGGCTCGGGCCCGGGCGACGGTCGCGGACCTGCCGCGCTTCGAGGCCGAGTACGAGCAGCTGCACGACCGCTGGCTGCTGGCGGCGGAGCTGCTGCCCACGGACCGGCAGCTCGCCTCGCTGCTGCGCAGGATCACGCTGGCCGGCCAGGAGACGGGCGTCCAGTTCCTGCTCTTCAAGCCGGCCAGCTCGAAGAGCGAAGCCTATTACACGCAGATGCCGGTGCAGATCTCGGTCACGGGCGGCTACCACCAGGTGGGCTCGTTCCTGGCGGAGCTGGCCAACCTGCGCCGCATCGTGACCGTCACCGACGTGCGGCTGAAGGTGAACACGGGGGCGAACGCGAACGCGCTCTCCACCACGTCGGCGGAGTTCACCGCATCGGCCTACAGCCTGAACACCTCGCCGGTTCCCCAGCCGGCAGAGAAGGGCAGCCGGAAGGAGGGAGGCGCGAATGGGCGCAAGTCTTCGTAAGCGGCCCCGAGAGATCGTCGTGACGGGGCGCGCCGTCGCCTGCGGTCTGGCCGCGGGCCTCGCGCTCCTGGCGATCGGGGCGAACGCGCGAGCGGCCGACCCGCCAGCGGGATCGACCGTCGAAGCGCGCGCGGTGGCGGCCGCCAGGCAAGCGGCGGCTCGGGCCGAGGCGCGCGCGCAGGCCATGAGTGCCTTGACGGCCACGCCGAAGCCGGCGAACCCGGCGGCCACGCCGACCATCCCGGCGAAGGCCCCGGCTCCGACCAAGGCCGTGGCTCCGGCGAAGGCCGTGGCTCCGGCCAAGGCCGTGGCTCCGGCGAAGGCCGTGGCTCCGGCGAAGGTCGTGACTCCTCCCAAGGCTGTGACTCCCGCCAAGGCCGTGATTCCGGCAAAGGCCGTGGTTCCGGCGAAGGCCGTGACCCCGGCGAAGGTCGTCGCTCCGGCGAAGGCCGTGACTCCGGCGAAGGCCGTGGCTCCGGCCAAGCCCGTGGCTCCGACGAAGGCCGTGACCCCCCCGAAGCCCGCGACCGTGCCGAAGGGCGTGACGCCGGCGCAGCCACATCCTCTGGCGGCCAACGCGGGACGCGGCGCCGGTCCGTCGGGCCCCGTCGTGGCCGGGCGTCCACGGGCCGCAGCCGTCGCGGCTTCCATGCGATCCACCATGAATCCGGTGCCGGCACCCTCGCCCTCGGCCGCGCACCTCGACGACCAGGTGACGTACCAGTACAACGCGCTGGGGCGGCGCGATCCGTTCATGCCGCTCGTGGGTGGCGCGGAGTACGTCCCGATCGAATCCCCGCCCGATGTCGGCGCCATCAAGGTCGTGGGCATCGTCTGGGGCACGCAGGACAAGTTCGCGATCATCGAGGACGGCCGCGGGAGCAGCAGCGTGCTGCGCCCCGGCGACAAGGTCATGAACGGAGTCGTGGAAGGCCTGAAGCGGGACGGCGTCGTCCTGAGCCTCACCGTGGACGGGCAGTCGCAGTCGGTGACCATTCCACTGACGCGGAAGGGAGATTCGAATGCGAACCGCTAAGCTCCTGACGAGCCTGCTGCTGATCGCCGGCGCGGCTCTCGTCGCACTGGCGCCCGTCCCCGCCCGGGCGCAGGGCCAGGACCCGAGCGCCACCAAGCAGGTGGGTCTCGTCCGCACGGGCGCGGGGACGTTCAGCATCGACGTGGAGGGAGCCGACGTCCGCGCGGTGCTGCGCGCCATCGCGGAGTTCAGCGGGCGCAACATCGTGCCGAGCAAGGAGGTCTCCGGCAAGGTCCGCGTCTCCCTGAAGAACGTGGCGTGGCAGGACGCCCTGCGCACGATCCTGCGCTCGAACGGGCTGGACTACGTGGACGAGAACGGCATCCTGCGCGTGGACGAGATGCAGAAGCTGCAGCAGGAGGCCATGGAGCGGGACGCGGCACGCGCCAAGGCGGAAGAGCTGGTGCCGCTCGACACCCGCATCGTGAAGCTCAACTACGCGAACGCCAGCGAGCTCACGACCTCCTTGCAGGGCTCGCTCTCGCGCCGGGGCAGCATCCTGGTGGAGAAGCGGACGAACTCGCTGATCATCAGCGACCTGCCCGGCCGGGTGGACGTGGTCCAGCAGATGGCGGAGAAGCTCGACACGGCCACGCCGCAGATCGAGATCACCGCCAAGCTGGTGGACGTGGACGTCGAGGCGCTGCAGCAGATCGGCATCGAGTGGAACATCGGGCCCTCCGACGGCGACAAGGCCGAGTTCTTCACCAACACCGGGCCCAATCCGCCCGACTTCCTGCACCCCGGCAACGACAAGGAGAACTCGCTCGGGGCCCAGCAGCGCACGCCCGTGGCGACCCCGGCGAACCGGCTCACCTACGGGATCGCGAAGAAGTGGGGCTTCATCGAGGCGCAGCTCCAGACCCTGGAGCAGAACAGCAAGGCCAAGACGATCTCGAACCCGCGCATCACCACGGTGGACAACCGCGAGGCCCGGATCGTCGTCGGCCAGAAGATTCCGCTCATCGTCCAGGACGTGGCGGGCAATCCGCTGTCGCAGCTCCAGACCATCGGCATCCAGCTCCGCGTGACGCCGCACCTGACCGCGGACAAGAAGATCGTCATGGATCTGCACCCGGAGGTCAGCGATCTGGACCGGGCGAGCACCGTGCAGGGCGGCGTCATCATCAACACCAGCGAGGCGGACACGCGGGTGATGGTGGACGACGGCCAGACGGCGGTGATCGGCGGCCTGATCCGCACGAGCGACGCGCTGGCGCGCACCGGCGTGCCCTATCTGAAGGACATCCCGCTCCTCGGCTTCCTGTTCCGCTCGAACAACACGGCGAACAGCAACCGCGAGCTGCTCATCTTCGTCACCCCGCGGATCACCAACCTGCAGGCGGCGAACACGGGCGGGCAGTAGTCTCCGACCGCACACGCGGCCGCCGGCCACGAGCCGGCGGCCGCTGTCGCTTCCCCCCGTGTCCCGGGACGCAGGGCGCACCGCCCAGGCCAGCGCCGCGCTCCGGGGCCCGCTTTGCCCCGGCGGGCCCGGCTCGCTAGGCTGGGAGCATGGTGAACGGCGAGAAGCGCCCCATCGCGCTCGTGGGCCTCATGGGCGCGGGCAAGAGCGAGGTCGCCCGGGTGCTGGGGGAGAGGCTCGGCGCCGCCGTGGCGGATCTGGACGCCATGGCCGAGGCGGAGCGCGGCTGCACGGTGGCCGAGGTCTTCGCCCGGGAAGGGGAGGCCGGCTTCCGCCGGCTGGAGGGCCGCATCCTGGACGAGGCGCTGGCCTCGGGCGCCTCGGTCGTCGCCTGCGGCGGGGGGATCGTCCTGGATGCCGGGCGGCGCCGCCTTCTGGGCGACCGCTGCCGCGTGGTCTGGCTCGAGGTGTCGCCCGCCACGGCGGCCCGCCGCCTGGCCGGGCTGGAGGGGTTGCGCCCCCTGCTGGCCGGCGACGCCCCCGAGGCGCGGCTGGCGGTGATCCTGTCCCGGCGCGTGGCGCTGTACCGCGAGGTCGCGCACGCACGCGTCTCCACCGAGGGCCGCACGCCGGAGCAGGTGGCGGACGAGGTGCTGCGGACGCTGGGCGAGCGGCGATGAAGACCTTCCGCCGGTGCCGGCTCTTCGCCCTGCTCGCGGCACCCCTGGCCCTCGGCCTGGCGTCCTGCGCGCCGCGCCCGTCGGAGGTGGCGCCGCTCGCGGGCGGCGCCCGCCGCGCGCTGTACGCGAGCGGTCTCGGCCAGCGCGAGCGGCGGGCGGCGATGGTCGAGGAGACGGCGACGCTCTGGCCGCGCGCCCAGGCTCTCTGCGACACGTGCGCGAAGCTCCGCCTCCCGGCCGTGCAGGCCGATCTCTACTTCTCCTGGCCGCGGAGCCTCCGGCTGCGCATCGCCTCGGTCTTCGGCACGGCGCTCGATCTGGGTCTGGCGGGCGACTCGCGCGGCGCCTACGCCCCCGCCCCGCGGGCGGGCGTGACCGTGGACGCGGCGCGCGACTCGCTCGGCGTCGCCGACCCGGGCGGGCTCGCGGTGCGCGTCGCGGCCGCGATCTGGCGCCCGCCGGAATCCGCGTGGAGCCGAGGCACCTGGGACGCCGGGTGGCTCGTCCTGCGCTGGCGGGAGGGGGAGGATTCCCTTCGCGTCGCCGTGGACGGGGCCGGGCGGCCGGCGCGCGTGCGGCTCGAGAGGAACGCCGTGCACGGCCTCGACGTGCGCTACGAGCGCTGGGAGGTCGTGGACGGCGTCTCCTGGCCGATGACCCTGAGCGTGAGCGATCCGGGCGGAACGTTCGCGCTGACGAGCCGCGTCACGAGCGCGAGGTTCGCTCCCCGGCGCGACAGCCTCCGCCTGGCCGTGCAGATTCCCGACGACGCCGAGCGGCTGGGGCTCGAGGACCTGCGCCGCCTGCTCCCGCGGCTGGAGAGGGCACGATGAGCTTCGCCGTCGCGCTCCTGGCCCTCCTCCTGGCGACGGGAGCCGGGGCGCCGCCCGCGGCGACCGCGCCCGCGTCCACGCGGGTGCTGCTCGCGAAGCTGCGGGCGGCGGGGCGCGCGGAGGTCGGCGTGCGGGTGGAGCGGCGGGACCCGCTCGGCGGGGGCGCCCGTGTCGCGCGCGGCCGGCTCGCGCTCGAGCTGCCGCGATTCGCGCGGCTGGACCTCGACGACGGCCAGCGCCTGACCCTGCGCGACGACGGCGGGGACTGGCTGCAGCCGGCGACCCGCCAGCTCATCCGCGCGGGCGCGCGGACCACCTCGGGGCTGCTGCTCTGGTGCGGGGCCCTGCTCGATCCCCGGACGCCGGGGCTGGTCGAGCGGAAGATCGGTGCGCGCGAGTACGCGCTCGTGCCGCGGGCCCCCGCGGTCGGCGACACGCAACGGGTGACGCTCGGCGGCGACGGACTTCCGCTGCGCGTGGTCGTGACCTCGTCCCCGGGAGAGAGTGTCGAGTATCGCCTCTCCGGCTGGCGCTTCGGGCCGGCGCGCGGCCGGAGCGGCTTCGTGCTCGAGCCGCCGCGCGGCTACGAGGTCGTGAAGATGCAGTGAGGCGCGGCCGGGACCGCGGCCGTTCGCCCGCGCGGCTGCCGGAGGCCGAGCTTGACACTCACCGGTGGCTCGCGGAGACTCGCGGGCCTTCGTGCGCGTGATCGCGGGAGCACTCGGGGGGCGGCGGCTGAAGGCGCCGCGGGGCCGGAGCACGCGGCCCACGGCGGACCGCGTGCGCGAGGCCCTCTTCATGGCCCTCGAGCCCCTGCAGGGGCGCCGGGTGGTGGACCTCTACGCGGGCTCGGGCGCCCTGGGGATCGAAGCGCTCTCCCGGGGGGCGGCGAGCGCGGACTTCGTCGAGCGCGACCGGGAGGCCCGCCGCATCCTGGAAGAGAACCTCGAGGCGCTGCAGTTGGGCCCGCGCAGCCGGATCTGGGCGCTGGACCTGCCCCGGGGTGTCGAGCGGCTGGCCGGAGCCCTGGCCGACGCCGATCTGGTCCTGGCGGACCCGCCATACGGAGGAGAGTCGGCGCTCGAGCTGTTGCGGGCGCTGGGGAGGGAAGGAGTGTTGAGGCCGCAGGCCCTCGTCGTGATCGAGCACCATGCCAAGGACCACGTTCCGGAGCGGAGCGGTCGCCTGGCGCGGATTCGCACGCGGCGGTACGGAGAGACCCTGGTGAGCACCTACGAGGCGGTGCGCGCCGCAGCCCAGGAGCGAGGCCGATGACCACGAGCCGCACGGCGCTGTTCCCCGGGACGTTCGATCCCTTCACCAACGGCCACCTGGATCTCGCCCGGCGGGCCGTGCATCTCTTCGACAAGGTGGTGGTGGCCGTGTCCGACAACCCGGCGAAGGGTGTGCTCTTTCCGCTGGAGGAGCGGGTCGCCATGATCCTGGCCGCGACGCGCGGCATGCGGCGCGTGGAGGTCGTGTCCTTCGGCGACCTGGTGGTGGAGTGCGCGCGTCGGGTCGGAGCGCAGGTCATGATCCGGGGGCTGAGGGCGGTGAGCGACTTCGAGTTCGAGTTCCAGATGGCGCTCATGAATCGCCGGCTCTCCCCGCGGCTCGAGGTCGCGTACCTGATGCCCAGCCAGAAGTACACCTATCTGAACTCGAGCTTGGTGAAGGAGGTCGCACGGCTCGGCGGCGATGTCTCCGCCCTGGTGCCGCGGGCCGTGGCCGAGAGGCTGCGCCGCCGCCTGCGGCCCGCGGCCCCGCCGGCCAAGAGGAAGTCGTGAGCGAGATTCTGGAGCGCATCCGCCGCCGCGCGCGGCTGAAGCCGCAGCGCCTGCTGCTCGCGGAGGCGGAGGACGAGCGGATCGTGCGGGCCGCGGAGAAGCTGACGCGGGAGCGGCTGGCGATCGTGGGGATGGTCGGCAGGCGCGAGATCCTGACGCGCACGGCCCACCAGGCGGGAGCGGGGCTCGCGGGCGTCGAGGTGCTCGAGTCGGGCGACGACGACACGATCGCGCGGACGGCCGCCGAGCTGCGCGCCGCCCGCGGTGACCGGCTGAGCGGGGCGGACGTGGAGCGCTACGCGCGGGATCCGCTGTTCCAGGCGGCCTGCCGCGTGCGCCTGGGGCTCGCGGACTCGTTCGTCTGCGGGGCGATGCGCACGACCGCGGACGTGCTCCGCGCCTCGCTCTACCTGGTGGGGCTGGCGGCCGGGACGAAGACGCTCTCTTCCTTCTTCCTCATGGTCGTGCCCGGTGGGGGTGGGCGCGACCGGGCGTTCGTCTTCGCGGACTGCGCGGTGGTGCCCGACCCGAGCGCCGAGCAGCTCGCCGACATCGGCCTCATGGCCGCCGAGCACTACCAGCGCCTGACGCAGGAGATCCCGCACACGGCCTTCCTCTCCTTCTCGACCCGCGGCTCGGCGTCCCATGCGCGCGTGGACAAGGTCCGTGCGGCGGTCGAGCTGGCGCGCGCGCGGCGGCCCGACCTGCATCTGGATGGAGAGATGCAGCTCGACGCGGCGATCGATCCGGGCGTGGGCCGGCGGAAGGCGCCCGACAGCGTGGTGGCAGGGCACGCGAACGTGCTCGTGTTCCCGGATCTGGACGCGGGGAACATCGGCTACAAACTCGTGCAGCGCCTCGCGGGCGCGCAGGCGTACGGGCCGATCCTGATGGGTCTGGCTCGGCAGGGTAACGACCTGTCGCGCGGCTGCAGCGTGGACGACGTGGTCGAGATCGCCACCATCGCCTGCGCCCTGGCTGGGGCGCGGGAGGGTCGCGCGGTAGGCTGAGGGGTGCCGA
Source organism: Candidatus Eiseniibacteriota bacterium (assembly GCA_033853925.1). Classification (GTDB taxonomy): domain Bacteria; phylum Eisenbacteria; class RBG-16-71-46; order RBG-16-71-46; family RBG-16-71-46; genus JANXPZ01. The sequence goes on along the minus strand of JAWOLC010000129.1, from coordinate 27,464 downwards.
TCTCGCGCGGAGCGCCGCGGCCGCGCGAGCGGGGCGCCGACCATCGGCTCTCGAGCCGTGGCCGAGCGCATCGTGAGCATGCGGAGCGCGCCGGCGCATGCCCAGCGTGACGAAGGAGTATCTGGATGCCGACCTACGAGTACCGCTGTCGCAAGTGCGGCCATCAGTTCGAGCTGTTCCACAGCATCAAGGACGATTCGCCCAAGCGTTGCCCCAAGTGCAGGGGGCGCGCGGTTCGCGTGCCGGCGGGAGGCGCGGGCTTGCTCTTCAAGGGGAGCGGCTTCTACATCACCGACCACCGGAGCAAGGCCTACAAGGAGCGCGCGCGCCAGGAGAAGTCCGGCGGCTCCTCCGGGGGCGAGTCGAGCGGCAAGTCCTCCGCCGGTAGCTGAGAGCGCCGACGCGTGGCCTTCCGTCTCGTCCAGGCCGTGATCGAGTCGCACGGACTCGAAGGAGGGCCGCCCGGCCCTCCGGAGGATGCGCCGTGGCTGCGCATCGACCAGGTCCTGCTGGGGAGCGCCGAGGCCCCGCTCGTCGTGGCGGCGCTGCAGAAGGCGGGCGTGCAGTCCGCGCGCGTGCGTCCCACCCTGGTGGACCCCGGCCGCCCGCCGGGGGCCGGGCAGATCGAGCCGGAGGCCCACTGGCGGCGTGAGGCCCTGCGGCTCGGCATGCTGCTTCCGCGCCCGGGTCAGGGCGAAGCCGAGCTGCTACACCGTGAGCGCCTGGCCGCGCCGACCCGGCTCATGGTGTGCGCGGGGCGGCTCGGAGCTTGTGGCGCCCTGGGCATGCTGGCCCTGCCGGTGGATGCGCTGGAGGCCGCGGCCGTGGTCGCGAGCGGCTCCCTCCTCCGCGGTCGGCCGCGCGTCCTGGGCGTGCGGCTCACGGGCCGGCTGCCCGCCAGCGTCTGCGGCGCCGACCTGTCGCTCACCCTGCTCGCCCGCCTGCGCGGCAGCGGCGAGGCGGCGGGGGTGATCGAGTTCGGCGGGCCGGGAGTGGAGGCGCTGCCCATGACGGACCGGGCGAGCGCCGCCTGGGTCCTGGGGCAGGCGGGGCTGCCCTCGCTATTTCCCTCGGACGACTCGACTCGGGAGGAGCTGAAGGCTCTCAGGCGCGAGCAGGACTGGCGCCGCCTCGAAGCCGTGGAGGAAGGGGCGTCCCCGGTCTGGGAGCTGGAGCTGGGCGCGCTACAGCCGCTATTGGCGCCCATCGAGGATCTCGCCGACGCCCGCCCGCTGGCCGCCCTGGCGGGGACCCCGATCGAGCGCATCCTGGCGGGACCGGGCGCGACCCTGGTCGACTTCCGCCGCATCGCACGGCGGGTGGAAGGCGGGAGCGTGCACGCGAGCGTGGACTGCGCGCTGGTCGCCGGAAGCCGGGCGCTGCAGGACCGGATCACGAGCGAAGGGATCGCGGGAGCGCTGACCGCCGCCGGCGCGCGGGTCGCGGAGGGGCAGGTATCGGCGCAGGCCGGGGGCGCAGGAACCGGACTCTGCGTGGGCGTGCCGCTCGAGGCCGTGGTCGAAGGCCGCGTCCGCTGGTGGGTGAGCGGGGCCGCGGGCTGCGGCGCCGCGGCGCGCTCGGGTCGCGTGACCGTGCCCGCCCCGTGCGACGAGGCGCCGCGATTCGTGCCCGACCCTGCGGCCAGCCCCGCCGGCGATCCCTGGCTGGCCATGGAGCCCGGGGGCGACGACACGCCGGATACGGGAGCCGAGGGAGCCCGCGGCTGCTTCGCTCCCTGGCGCGCTCCTTTCCGGGTCGAGGTGCTCGCCGTGCTGGGGGATGGCGTCGAGAATGCCAGTGTCGTGCCTTCCGGAGCCCGGCTGGAGAGCCTTCGCGGCCGGCTGGCGTCCCTGGCGAGCCAGGTCCTGGCCGGCCCCGTGCCTGGATTCGTGGAGCACGCGCGCCGCGCCGGCGGCGGCCTGCTGGTCGCGGGCCGGGACTTCGGCCGCGGCGAGCCCCGAGCCGCGGCGGCGCTGTGCCTGGGAGAGCTGGCGGTGCATGCAGTGGTGGCTCACTCGTACGCGCACGGCATGGCCGAGTCCCTGGTCAACGCGGGCGTGATGCCCTTGCTCGCTCCGGCCGGCCCCGACGAGACCATCCTGGAGCGCGGAGACGAGATCGAGATGCCCACCCTGCCGGGCGGGCTCGTGCCGGAACGGGCGCTCGCGGCCAGGAACCTGAGTCGGGGCACCCAGCTCGCGCTGCGGCACGAGCTGTCGGCGCACGACATCGCGGTGCTGGGCGTCGGAGGTCTCCTCCCCTTCGTGCTCGCCTCGCGGGAGAGCCGCTGAGATGCTCGTGGATCACGCGCGCATCCACGTGATCGGCGGAGCCGGGGGCAAGGGCTGCGTGAGCTTCCGGCGGGAGAAGTTCGTGCCCAAGGGCGGGCCCGACGGGGGCGATGGCGGACGCGGTGGGAGCGTCGAGCTGGAGGTGGATCCGCATGTGCGCACGCTCCTTGACTGCCGCGAACAGCCTCGCTACCGTGCCGAGAAGGGCCGCCCCGGCTCGGGGAACAAGCGCACGGGACGGAACGGCCGAGACCTGCTCGTACGGGTGCCGCCCGGCACGGTGGTGCGGGAGTCCGGCCACGACGAGGTGCTGGCGGACCTGGTGCGCGCCGAAGAGCGGTTCATGGCGGCGAGGGGGGGCCGGGGGGGCCGCGGGAACGCGCGATTCGCCACGGCGACGCGGCAGGCGCCGCGGCTCGCGGACCCGGGGGAGGCGGGGGAGGAGCGGTGGCTCGAGCTCGAGCTGAAGCTGATCGCCGACGTGGGCTTCGTAGGTCTGCCCAACGCGGGCAAGTCCACGCTCCTCGCGAGGATCTCGCGGGCGCGGCCGCGGGTGGGGCCCTACGCCTTCACCACCCTGGAGCCGCACCTGGGCATCGTCGAGCTGGACGAGGAGCGTCAGTTCGTGGCCGCCGATCTGCCCGGCCTCATCGCCGGGGCGCACGAGGGGCGGGGGCTGGGGCACCAGTTCCTGCGCCACGTGGAGCGCACCCGGGTTCTGCTCTACCTGGTGGACGCCAGCGCGGAGAACCCGGCCCGGGACCTCGAAGTGCTCGCGCGGGAGGTATCCTTGTATAGTGCGGCGCTGGGGGAGAAGCCCCGGCGGGTGGTCATCACCAAGGCGGACCTCCTTCCCGCCGAGGAGCACGCCGCCGCCCCCTCGCGGCTGGGGCTGCCCGGGGCGCGCCTGATCAGCGCCCACAGCGGCGAGGGCCTGGGCGGGCTGGTGGACGAGCTGTGGGAGCTGCTGGCTCCCGTGCTGGCCGCGGACGCGGCGAATGGACGAGACGATGAGTGACGAGAAGCTTCCGCAGCCGAGAACGTACGACGCGCTGAACGCGCGGAACCTGGCCGCCAAGCGGGAGTACGTCCGCGGCCTCGAGCAGCGGCGCGATCCCGAGGCGATCTCGCTGCTGGTCGAGTGCCTGTGCGACGAGTCCTGGTACCTGCGGCGGTTGGCGGAGGAGGCGTTCCTCCACCTGGGCGCGAGCGAGGCGTCGGTGCTGCTGCCCCTGCTGGACCAGGGCCTGTGGTTCACTCGCTCGAGCGCCGCGGGGATCCTCGGGCGGCTGGGCTTCTCGCCCGCGGTCCCGGGCCTGCTGAGGCTCGCCGAGGACGCGAACCGTACGGTGGCCGAGAGCGCGCGCGAGGCAATGATCGAGATCGGGCGCTCCAGCGGCGCCGTGCGCATCGCCCACGTCCTCTATCGCCTGGCCCCCGACGTGCGCAGCCGCCGCCTGGAGGAGATCGCCGCCCGCGACGTGGCCCTGGCCGAGCGCATCCAGCGGCTGATGGGCAACGAGGAGATCATGAACGTGGAGGACGCCGACCTGCTCACCGACGATCACCCGGTGGTGCGGGCCAGCGAGGACGGCTTCGAGTGGGAGGTGCTGACGAGCCCGCCGCCGTCCAAGGCGGAGGGCGAGCCCAGCGGCTCGCGGTCGGGGCCGGGCGATGCGCCGGCCGCTCGCTCCGGCGGAAGCGGGACGGCGCCCCCTGGGCGCGAGGAGGATGAGGGTCGCCCCGGCACTTGAGGCGCGCATCCTGTACTCCCGCTCGGTCGCTGCGAGGGATCCCGAGTCGGCCTGGGAGTCGGCGGCTCCGGCCGCCAGGGCAGGCGCGGCCCAAGTGGCGAAGCGGCTCGACCGGCTCGGGGCGCGAGCGGCCGTGCGGGGCGAGGCCGATTTCCCCCCGGGGCTGTTGGATCTTCCCGACGCGCCGCGGGTCGTCTTCCTGCGTGGCCACGTTCCGCCACTCGGGTCCGCCGTGGCGATCGTCGGGGCCCGCGCGGCCTCGCCCTATGGAATGGCCCAGGCGGCGGCCCTCGCCGCCGGCCTCGCTCGCCTCGGCTACACGATCGTGAGCGGCCTGGCGCGCGGGGTGGACGGGGCGGCACATCGGGGGGCGCTCGAGGCGGGCGGCGGCAGCGTCGCCGTGCTGCCCGGCGGGCTCGACGAGGTGGTCCCGCGGCACCACGCGGATCTGGCCGAGGCGCTCTGCGCGCGCGGCGGCCTGCTCACCGAGCAGGCCAGCGGTCCGCCCCGCTACCGCGCCGTCTTCCTGGCGCGCAACCGGCTCATCGCCGCCCTGGCCAGCGCCACGGTCGTGGTCGAGGCTGCGGCCCGCAGCGGAGCGCTCGCCACCGCGGCGAGCGCGCGCCGCCTGGGACGGGCCGTGCTGGCCGTGCCCGGCGACGTGGATCGCGAGACGAGCCGCGGCACGCATGCGCTGATCCGCTCCGGCGCCGCCCTCTGCGAGGGCGCGGGGGACGTGCTCCGCGAGATCGAGCACGGCCGGCGTCGAGACCCGCCTCGGGCGGCGGGATCCCGGCTGTGCGCCGCGCTGGGGCCGGACCCCCGACCCGTGGAGGAGCTGGCGGCCGCCGCGGGGCTGGACCTGCCGGAGACCCTCGGTCTCCTGCTCGAGCTGGAGTGGTCGGGTGTGGCCACGGCGGCCCCGGGGCAGCGCTGGCGCAGGGCGAGCCCATGAGGGCGAGCGATCTGGCCGCGGCGCTGGCGGCGCGCGGCGCCTTTGCCGCGCTCGGGGGCCTGTCCTGGGCGCGGGCTCGGGCCGCGGGAGAAGCGCTGGGGGACACGGTTCGCGCCCTGGGCATCCGGCGCCGCGTGGCGGAGGAGAACCTCGCCCGGGCCTTCCCCGAGTGGGACGTGGCCCGGCGGGAGGACGTGCTGCGCGGCCACTATCGCGAGGTGGGCCGGGTGGCGGCGGAGTACGCGCACCTGGAAAGGCTGGCGCGGAGCCCCCGAGGCGAGGCGATCGTCGAGTTCCGCGGGAGCGAGCACGCGGAGGCGATCCGGGGCCGCGGCGCCGTCATCATGAGCGGGCACTACTCGAACTTCGAGCTGCTGGGCGCCTGGCTGACGCGCCTGAACCCCGTCGACTTCGTCGTGCAGCCGCTGACGAATCCGAGCGTGGAGCGGCTGATCACCCGCCTCCGCGCCGCCGCGGGCGTGGGGTGCATCCGCACCGTGGATGGCACGCGCCGGATCTACGAGGCGCTCGAGGCGCGGCACTGGGTGGCGTTCCTCGCCGACCAGGACGCGCGCCGTCGCGGGGCCTTCGTCCCCTTCTTCGGCATGCCGGCGAGCACGCCCGTGGGACCGGCGCGCGTGGCGCTGCGGACCGGCGCTCCCCTCGTCATGGGCTTCATGGAGCGCCGCGCCGACGGCGCCTTCGACCTCGAGGTCCACCCCCCGCTCGAGGTGGAGGAGCCCGAGGCCCCGGATGCCGTCGTGCGCCTCACGGCGCTGCACACGAGCGTCCTGGAGGGGCACGTGCGGTCGCATCCCGAACTGTGGTTCTGGCTCCACAAGCGCTGGAAGACCCGTCCGACCGAGCAGGACCAGACCGCGTCCGAGCGCCCGGCCGGATGAGCGTGGGGCGGCCGGGGCCGGGGTGGTGGCGTTCACGCATGTGCGGGCTCGGGCGACTGGTCTATCCTGTCGTCCCCGCGCGCCCCGGTGGCGGCCGGAGCCGAGCGCGGGCGAGCGCTCGCCGTGGACCCCGAGGAGTGCGATGCCGCGTTTCGTGATGATCGTCGAGTGGGGGAAGACCCGCGACCTCGGGCCCGACCTGGAACGGGCGCGCGCGGCCATGACCTTCGGCGGCTCGGGCGAGCACGCGCTCGAGCTGCAGCGTCCGGGCTTCGGGGCGGTCGTCCTCTCGCACGAGAGCGAGCTTCCCGCACTGCTCGCGGAGAACTGCGTGCTCCTGGCGGGGGGACACGGTCTCCCGGAGGAGGACGACGCGGCCTTCGTCTCGACCATGGCGAAGTGGATGCGGGGCGCGGAGGTGCCGGTGCCGCGGCTCCGACAGCGGCCGCTGGGCCGCCGCTGCTTCGCCCGCTGGGACCAGGCGGCTGGCGAGGTCCTGGTGGTGACCGAGCCGAACGGCGTGGCTCCGCTCCACCTTTACGCGGACGAGGCGCGGGTCGTGCTCGCGACCGAGCCCAAGGGCATCTGGGCGCTGGTGAGCGGCCACCTCCACCCGGACGCCGACTCGCTGGTGGATCTCTTCACCGTGGGGGAGTGCCTGGGCGAGCGCACTCTCTTCCGGGAGGTGCGGGCCTTGCCGCCGGGGGCGGCGCTGCGGCTGCGGCCGGGCGCCACGGAGCAGCGAAGCTGGTACGAGCCACGCTTCTCGGCCCGCACGGGCGGCTCCGTGGACGCGGCCGCCGAGCGGATGAACGCGGCCTTGACCACGATCCTCTCGGTCGAGCGTCAGCGGCGCCCGCGCGCCACCGTGGCCCTGTCGGGGGGCATGGACTCGCGCTATCTGCTGGCGGGCGCGCGCCGAGTCTGGGACGAGGTGACGACGCTCACCTTCGGGCCGCCGGACAGCCGCGACGTCGTGCATGCCGCCGAGGTGGCGCGGCGCGTCGGGGTGCGGCACGAGTACGTGCCCTGGAGTGGGGCCGACCTCTCGCAGTGGGCCCCCTATGGCGTGTGGCGCTCGGACGGGATGCAGAGCTGCATCCACCACCACGGCATGGACGCGCTCATCACCCGCGCCGGCGGGATGGGGCTGGTCCTGAACGGCATGGGAGGCGACATCCTCACCGGGGCCTTCCTGCGCCCCATGTACCTGCTCCTCCCCGGAAGCGCCGAGCGCACGGTGGACACCATCCTCTCCCGCTACCGCCTTCACTACCTCGCCCCGCAGGACGTCTTCAAGCCCGAGGTGCTGCGCGAGCGGCGTTCCACCACGCGGGCGTCGCTGCTCGAAGTCGCGCGGCGGCAGCCCGGCGATCGCCTGGGCAATTCTCTGCTCGGCTACTGGGTCCGCCAGCACTGCCCCCGGCTCACCTCCCTGGGCATCGAGCTGGAGGCGCCATTCCTCGAGTACGCGACGCCGCTCGCCGATCCCTTCTTCGTCGACACGATGGCCTCGCTGAGCCTGGAACAGCGGTTTCTCGGACGCGCCTACCGCAGGGCCCTGGGAAGCCTGCTCCCCGAGGCTCTGAAGGTCGCCTGCGATCGCTACGGGGTGGCGCCGCACTGGCCCTGGCCCGTGCTGGCCGTGGGCGGTCTGGTGCGGCGCCTGGGGCTGGTGCAGCGGCCCCGCCTCAGGGTCTCGTACACGGAGGGCTTCCGCGCGCCGCTGCGCCCCTGGGTGCGTGACCTGTTGCTGGACCCCCGGACGCTGGCCGACGGCTTCCTGCTCCCGAAGTATGTGAGGGCGCTGGTGGAGGACCATGCCACGCAGCGCGCCGACCACGCTCCCGAGCTGGGCATGGCCCTGGCGCTGGAGCTGTGGCGGAGGATGTTCATGGCGGGCGAGACGACGCTGGGCCGACCACCGGTGCCTCTGCCGCAGCCCCGCGCACCGCTGCGCCTCGCCGGCGACGGCGCCTTCTTCTCGGCCCTCTCCAGCCCGGCCGGAGCCGGCGGTCGTCCGTCGTGAACACGGCGCGCCCCGATCCTCCCTTCCGCTTCCTCCTGCGCGTGCGCTACGCGGACACCGACCAGATGGGCATGGCCTACTACGGGAACTACCTGCGCTGGTTCGAAGTCGGCCGCGCCGAGCTGCTCCGCTCCCTGGGCCTGAGCTATCGCGAGGTCGAGGAGTCGGGCCTCCGTCTCCCCGTCGTCGAATCACAGTGCCGGTACCTGAAGCCCGCGCGCTACGACGACCTGCTGGCGATCGAGACGGCGATCGCGCGACTGGGGCGGGCTTCGGTCCGCTTCGCCTACCGCGTCGTGCGCGAGGCCGATCGGGAGCTGCTGGCGCGGGGCATGACGGAGCATTGCTTCGTGGACGCCGGGGGCAGGCCCGTCCGGCCGCCCGCCGTCCTGGCCGACCTTCTGGGGCGGGCGCCGCACGTCTGAGCGCGCGGCGGCCCTCAAGACTTGAAGCCGAGCCCCTTGGCCTGGGTCTGCTCTCCCGGCAGCTTGATGGCGCCGAACTCCGCCTCGAAGTTCTTGAGGTTCTGCTCGAGGGCGCCGAGGAGCGACTTGGCGTGCTGCGGGGTCATGATGATCCGGGCGTAGACGCGGGCTTTGGGCAAGCCGGGCAGGACGCGGCCGAAATCGAGGATGACCTCGGAAGGCGAGTGAGCGATGAAGGCGACGTTGGAGTAGATCCCCTCGGCTTCCTTCTCGCCCACTTCGACCTGGAACTGCGGCGGCATCTGGTTTTGGCCTTTTTCCACGGCTGGGCTCCTGTTCACACCCAAGGGGAGCGGCGCCGAGCCCCGAGCGAGCGGCTGCGCTCGGCCGGCTCCTGGCCGCACCATATGTGCGGGCCGACCCTATGGTCAAGGCCAATCGCCGGTTAGAGTGATGCTCCCGGCCCGGCGGCGGGGCCATGCCCCGCCCGCGCCAGCCCGCCTCCCGTGGCATGCGGCTTGCGCGAACTGCCTAGCGGACGAGCATGCCGACGCCCCTTCCCGGAGGGCACATGAACCCCGAGCCTTCGTCGCGAGAGCACCGAGAGTGCCCACAGGCGCCCCGTCCGGCCGACGCCCTGGCGGAACCGGGAGTCCTCGGCTGCCTCGCGCGACTCGGAGACATCGAGGCCCTGGAGCGGGCTGCGGTGGCGATGGCGGTTCATCCCCTGGCCGCGGGCTGCGAGCGAGCCTGGCTGCTGGTGTGGAACGCGCGCGGCGAGCTGCTCGAGGAGCGCGTCTCGGACGCGATCCCGGCGGCCGCGCCGCCGCTGGGCGAGTGGATCGAGCGGAGCACCGCGCTTCGGCTCCGGGTCGAGCCGCCGGGCGGGCAGCTCTCCGTCCGCCCGCGTCGCTTGGGAGGCGTGGCGGGGCAGGCCTGGACGCCGGGAGGCTCGGCCGAGGCCGGAGAGCTGGACCCGGCGCTGCCGTGGGCGCGGGCGGCGCACGTGGGGGCCGTCGCGCTGCGCCGCTCGGGACGTCCGTGGGGCCTGATCGTGGGAACGTGGCGGGACGCTCCGGCCGCCGAGCAGCGGACAGCGCTGGAGGTGGCCGTCGCGCTCTGCACCCAGGCCGCGGCCGCGCTGGACCAGGCGCGAGCGGCGAAGTGGCGCGAGCAGCAGATCGCCTCGCTGGCCCAGGTGGCCCAGGCTGCGGGCTCGAGCCTCAATCTGGCCGAGGTTCTCCAGCAGGTGGTGCGCCAGGCGACGCGCGCGACGGGGGCGCGGGGAAGCGCCTTGTGGGCGTCCTCGAACTCGGGGCCGCGCCTCGAGGCGATGCACGGCCCCGTCGGGAGCGGCGAGCGGACGGCGCACTTGCTGTTGCCCCTGGTGCAGGCGGTCATGCAGGACGGCAAGGTTCGGCCCGTGGATCGCACGACGGAGGAGATGCTCCTCACCCCCGAGGCGGCGGCGGACGTGGACTCGGTCGTCGTCTGCCCGCTGCGCGCCTACGGCCGGGTCCTGGGGGCGCTGGCCGTCTACGCGCGCGTGCCTCTGCATCCGAGCGACCCGAGCGGATTCCCCGCCGGGGACGTCGCATTCCTGAGCGCTCTGGCGGACGTGGCCGGTCTCGCTCTGGACCAGGCCACGCGTTTCGCCGAGCTGCGTCAGGGCGAGCAGGAGCGCCGCGAGCTGAGACGGCGGCTGCAGCGGCAGGAGCGCCTGGCCTGGCTCGGCGAGCTGGCGACGCGGATGGCAGCCGAGGCGCGCAATCCGCTGGCCTCGATCAGCGCCTTCGCGCGGCGCGTGCAGCGCGCCCTGCCGGAGAACGATCCGAGCCGGGAATACCTGGAGATCGTCCTGCGCGAGGGCGAGCGCCTGGAGACCCTCCTCGAGGAGTCGCTCGGCCACGCGCCCGCAGAAGGAGCGCTGGGTCTCGAGGATCTGAACGGCGTGGTGCAGGAGGCGCTCGACGCCGTGGCCGAGACCCTCGTCCGGCGCCGCGTCCGGCTCGTCAAGAAGCTGGGCACGGGCCTGCCGACTCTGCTCCTGGATCGCGAGCGCATCCGGCGCGTCGTCGCCAACATGCTGCACGGCGCCCTCGAGGCGGTCGGCGTGGGCGGGCGTGTCCGGCTCGAGTCGCGGGGTCTGGGGGCGTGCGTGGTGCTCGAGGTGGCGCACGACGGTCCCCGGGTGCCGGGAGAATTCCTCGAGCAGCTCTTCGCGCCCTTCGCGGGCGCTCGGCCCGGGGCCGCGGGCGTCGGGCTCGCGGTGGCGCAGCAGATCGTGCGGGAGCACGGGGGCGAGATCCGCGTGCGCAGCGACGGCGAGTGGAGCACGATCTTCAGCCTGAGCCTGCCCGTGCACGAGAACCAGGATCGCCGCCGGAGCGGCTCGGATCGGCGACGGCAGCGGGATCGGCGCGCGGCGCCGTCCCGGTCGTGAAATCCCTCGAGCCCACGTCCTTCTTCCACGTCTTGCCGGGCACGAGCTCGGTCGGGCCCTGCCGCGGCCTCGTGGGCGCGCACCTCGGGTGCTCGAGGCGAGGCGGGAGGCTCGGGGCGGCCGCCGGGAATAATGAGCCCCCGTGACCAGCGAGAGTCGCGGGGGCCTGCGAACGTCCGAGCACGGTGCAACATCGACCGGGTTTGCGTGAGTGCCCCGCACTCGGACGACGACAGGTTGCCCGACAGGGAGAGCGACCGTCAAGGGCTCGCGATCGAGACGCCCACGGCTCACGAGAGATCGCGCCCTCGAATCCTCCTTCCACCCTGCTCCGGGCGGCAGGGCTTCCCCGGGAGGAGAGAGGCCCGCGCGTGCTCGCCAGGTGCGCCCCGGGAGCTCGGCTTGACGGCTCCTATGGCTCGTAATATGTTGTGGTGCCTTGGGGTGCGACCCTAGCTCAGTTGGTAGAGCACGTGACTGAAAACCGTCGCCCCGCCGAATTCCCACCGCGATCCACGCCCGCTCCAGCGCTCGCAATTACTAGCAAATTATAGCAAATGGCCCATTCGCCTCACGTCGGCCCGGTCTGGCGCGGGTGCAGTGCGGGTGCAGGTTTTGGGCTCATTCCCTACCAGCCCCCTGCCACGATTTCGCCGACGGCAGGCGCATGGAAGTCACGTGCTCTGCTCCTAGAGGCCGCGATTGGCGCGGGAACCGTGCGACGGTCCGGGGACGGCCCGGTGAAGAGAACGCGTGACCTCCAGTCACTGTGCCCTCTATCGCGGATTCCCACGCCAAACGACGATTTGAGCAAATTGGGCACGTGACTCTGTGCGGGAATGCTCTCTTGCCGGTTATGAAGCGGGCGGCTCCTGTCGCGTGCCCACTGGTGGCCTCTCAGACGACCCCAGAGCCACGGAGGAGCCCGATCCGGCCGCAACGCGTCCCCAGATCGACGCCCTTCGCCCAGCCACGGACGACTGCGATCCCCCGACGCGTCCAGACGTGGACTGCTAGCGCCCACCCGCCGACAGATCAACTGCGAGAGGTCTTGCCCAAGGTTGGGGCGCGGCGGGAGAATGGTCATCCTCAGGCCGTCCCACCCTCAATCCTCGGAGGCCGCACGTGGCGGACAAAGCTCACCCCCAGCTACACCTTCGCGGCGTTCCTGAGTGGAACGAATGGAGACGCGCACACCCGGACGAACGCCCTGACCTCAGTGGCTCAAGACTCGCCGGGCTCGATCTCAGAGAGGCAAATCTCGCTGGGCTCAACCTGTCGGGGGCTCAATTCGCGGGAGCGAATCTAGCGGGCGTGGACCTCACACGAGCCGTCCTTGTAGGGGCCGATTTCACTCGCGGTGACTTGACGCGTGCCAACCTTGAGCGAGCCCAACTCGTCGCCGCACGTCTCAGGCGCACAAACCTCACGGACGCGAACCTGAGGGGCGCATGGATGACAAACGCGGACTTGAGCCGCGCCATTCTCAGGAGAGCAGACCTCACCCGCGCGGACCTCAACGGCGCTGATCTCACCTTCGCATCCGTCCGGGAAGCTACTCTAACGCTGGCAGACCTTAGGGGGGCCAAGTACAGGGGAGCGGACTTCACCGGGACAGACCTGACAGAGGTCTACCCGCCTAATGATGCGGACCTTCCCCTCCCTCACAAGCTCCGTCGCGGCCCTCCGGCTGCCCGCCTCAGCCTGACTCTCTCGGAAGACATCTCAGTTCCCGAAATTGTGGAGATTCTGGGAGCATTGAACGCCATCCACGAGAGGCTTGTCGGTTCTAGCCTCAAGAACCCCCGAATCCGCATAGGGATGTCGGGAGCGCCGGAAACCTCCCTCGCGAGGTTCCCGAGATGAAGCTCCGAAACATCATTGACGTCCGGGGCGGCGTTACATTTGTGTTCGGAGTGATTGACTATATCCGCAATTGGCGAAGAACCGGCCGCCGAGAGGAAGCTCTCACCCGTGCGGCGGAAGCAAGGGCACGTGCCGATGAAGCCACAGTCGCACTCCTGAAGGAAGAGGTGAGGGCACGTCAACTTCGCAATGTGCAGGCATTCCTCGAACTATGGACAGATGTGAGGGGGAAGATTTCCGATGTCTCGGACGCACGCGTGGAAGAAGCGCTCAGGACACTTGAGAACTACCTTGCGAAGGGTCGAATCCTGTCGATAGAGAAGGGCGAGAACACGGGGGAGCCATTGGACGAGGCCAGCGGGGGCGCGGGGGAGACACCGCACGAAGAAGATGATGAGGAGGGGCTGCAATTGTACTAGTGGGACCAGTCGTGAGGCTCAGGCCATGCGAGGTGAGAGGTGAGTTGGCTAGAAGCAATCAAGCTGGCGAACGAAGCGGTCGAGAAGCTGAAGAACGCTGAGGCCAATGCGGCGATGGCGACAGTGAAAATGGAGATGGCTCACCTCGCGGAAGAGAATGGTCGTCTTCGCGAGGAGAACCTGAAGCTTCGCGAGGCGGCGCAGCTTCGCGACTCCATGGTGCCACGCGACAACGTCTGCTGGCGTCAGCTACCGAGCGGCGAGGAGGAAGGCCCCTACTGTCCGTCGTGTTGGGATGGGGAGCGAAAGCCCGTCAGGCTCGCAGACGAGGACTCCTACCGCTGGACTTGCACCGTCTGCACGAAACAGCGATGGAAGCCTGATGGCCGGAAGCGGTATAACGAGGTGAGCGCAGCGAGGCCAGCGCTCCGTCCAGTGTTGAGAATGCGCTGGCCCCACTGGTGAGCAGTGCGCCGATGTCTGCGCGACGGCCAAGCGCCGGAGGGTGACCTTCCGGGGGTTCCGCGTTGTGGGTCGGGCTATGCCCTACGGGTCCTCTTTCCTGCGGCGCGATCCACGGCTGCGAAGATGCTGGCCAGCGTTGGCGGGTAGCCGAAGAAGAAGGCGTGCGCGCAGCCGTACCGGGCGCAGCCTCGCTGCTTCAGCCGGTAGGCCCCTCACGCGCGCACGCCGAGCGCATAATCCCGATATGCTCACAGATGGTCAAGTCAATTCGGTTAGCGCGGGCTGTTGCCAACATCGGAGGCCGTCATGCCGATCCGGTTCAACTGTCCATCCTGTGGCCAAGAACTCGTGCTGTACTGGGCGCACGGTGGGGAGGAAGCGACCTGCTCCCACTGCGGGGCACAAGTGAAGGTGCCGGGCACTCCCAACGTGGCTCCTCCGGCCGCCGAGCCCCCGCAGTCGTCGCGGTCCGCTGATGCGCAAGCGAAGGCTGCTACTCCAGAGCAGAAGCCCACGCCGCGAACGTTCGCGGCTGAGGCTGGCTCAATCAAGGATCGCTACACAAACGCCTACTGGGTGGCGAAGGCGGTCGTTAGGTTCGGCGAGGTCGTCAAGGCGCTCGGTCTTATCCTGATAGGTTTGATCGTCGTTGGCGCTCTCTTCGCCATGAACGTCGGCACGGACAGACCTTCTGTCGGTGTACTGCTTGGCGGCTTGGTCGCGGGGGTTGTAGTGGGCGGCGTCATCTATCTTCTTGGGGTCATTACGGCGGCGCAGGGTCAGGTAATGCTCGCGGTCTTGGACACAGCAGTGAACACGTCGCCGATCCTCAGCACCAGCGAGAAGGCAGGCCTAGTGTCCTAGGAGTGTGGCGCGCCCTTCGAGGAGCCGCTCGGGCCAGTCACCTCGGGGGCTCTCGCGTACCCGCTGCGCCCCGGAACTTGAGCGCCGTCCCCGCGTACGGCGTGCATGCGCAAGATCGAGGAAATCACTGGGGTGCCGCTCGGCGCGCTCGCTCAGGCCGTGCGCCATCTCCCACGCGAGTCGCGAGCGGCGTTCGGGCTCCTGCTCGTGCGGTACGCCCAGCGCATGCGGCGTGGCGTGACGTTGCCTATCGAAGACGCTCCGGCCCTGCTCTGCCTGACGGACGCGGAGTTCGAGCGGTTTCTGGCCGAGGCCGGGGCGCTGGTCACGATCCACGACAGCGCCTGACCAACTGATAAAGACCTGCACGTGACCTCCGGCCTACTTGGCGTACTTCGCCTTGACCTGTCCCCATGTTGATTGCGCCACAGGGGTTACTCCGCCGACAGCATTGCGGACGAAGCCCCATGGACCTCCGGGAGTGGCCTCCCAGTATGTATCGCCGTTCTCCAACATCACGGAGGGGTTGTTGTAGGTGCCTGTTCCGACCCAAGCTACGCGCGCAGTGCCGGGAATGGGTGAACTGGATGGTTGCCCGTCGATGTAGAGCGTGCGGCCCAAGACCGCAAGAGTGCAGCAATTCCCGTTGCCACAGTAGTAGGGGTGCCCAGCATCGACGATCACGGACTGAGGTGACGCTGCGGATCGCGTAGCTCCGAGGTTGTAGGCGATGGCGAGGCAGAGCAGCCCCGCGCAGACGAAGAAGAACGCTCTGGCTCTCTGCATGACGGCCTCCCGCTACCTCTTGGGGTGAGTTGCCAGCCAATCACGCAAGAACTCATCTAGTTGCTCGTCGAGTGACTGCGTAATCATCCTGCGTCCCTCGATCCCGGCCGGGACCATTCCGAGGCGCTCAGAGGATAACCACGTGGTGGCAACCACGGAAGACAAGACGGGCGTGTCATCAGCTCGCAGCGTCCGAACGCGCTGGAGGACTGTGACGTCGACATAGGCACAACATACGGTGTTCTTCCCGCCATAAACGTTTACGTACACGCTAAGGAATGGGCCTCTTGCATCAGCGTGAGCATCACGCTCGCTTAGGACGGTGACGCCCGACTGGCGAAGCCGAAACTCTGTGTGCGCGACGATCGTGGCTGAGTCTGGGATGGCGTATCCACCTTGGGCGGATCGCGCCGTCAAGATTGCGACGCCGGGCAAGCCCACGAGGGTGTTCCTGCCGAATGACTCAGCATACGTGGGCCGCGCGAGAGTGGACAAGGCGCTGAGCAATGAGGGGATGAGCAACAGACGGGCGAGCGAGCCCTTCATCGTGCGGCCTCCATGGTAGGACACCGGTCGGGCGGGCGCGGACGGTGGCGGCGCGAACGACTCCCGCCGATGGTGAGGATACGCCGTGGAATCACGCGCGTCTACGTGGTAGCGTGCGCACTGACCACGACCCCGGAGGCGCGCTATGAACCTCGAAATGATCGCCATTTCGGCTATGGCCGGCGCGGTCGCATCACTCCTATCCGTCCCGCTCGGCCATTGGCTTGCGATACGTCGGCACGTGTCGCAGCGGTGGTGGGAGAGGAAGGCGGATGCGTACAACTCAATCCTCCTCGGACTTGCCGAGGTGCGGACTGCGCTCGTGGACGTTCTGAACGAGCTTCTTGACGACTCGGGGGAGATGGACCAAGCCGAACTGGATAAGGCCCTGAAGGCGTGGGACGACGCCGCCAGCAGGGTCGGGCCTCTTGGGAATCAGGGGACGTTCATAATCTCCGCAGAAGCTTCGAGGATTCTGCTTTCGTTGCAGGAGCCGCTGCGGGCACCACCCCGGAAGGGTGAGGAGTCGGATTGGATGTACCGGATGGTGGTGACGCTACGCGATGCCACGGCGCAGTTCGGGGCGGAGGCCAAGCGCGACCTCGGAGTTTCGAGGGGGACGCTCTTGAAGCGGCTACGATTCTGGGAGAAGCCGGAGGCAGGAAGATGACGCGGGAGGAAGGCCTCAAGCTGTGTAACGAGTTGTGGAGGATGGTCGGCAAGACGCCCGGAGCGTGGGAGGCGGACATCCGGCGCGCCCGCGAGATCTACAGCGCTCTAGCTGCGTGCGTTGGCGTGTCGGGCTACTTCCACGAGAAGCTACGCGAAGCCTTCGAGTACCTCGGCTACTGGCATCGGCCGTACGTCTACAAGAAATGGGGGCCGACCCCCGATAAGCTGGCCGACATAACCCGCCAGCGCGTCTACGAACTTCGAGGCCTCGTCGAGCGGGAGTTGCCGGAGGCCTAGGGCCATGGTCTGTTCCAGTCCACGCGGTGGCTCATGAACGAGACGCTTTGGAACTGGTTTGACGACCGGCTGTCGTGGTCGGAGAGGTACGTCGCGTGGCGCGAGAAGAGCATCACGCACGCGGTCTTCAGGGAGTTCGGCCCGAGACATAAGGCGGGAGCGACCGAAGAAGAGCGGCGAGCGCTGCATCACGAGGAAACCGAAGCCATTGAGATCGGCCTCGCCTACCTTCGATGGTCAGTTGAGTCGCGCCTCAGAGACAAGGCAAGAAGGTTGAACTTGGAGATTACGCACGTCCCGGGCGACGACTTCGGCGGGCACAAGACGGCCCGCGCGATTCAAATGGCCATCCGCGAAGAGGAGCGCGCTCGGGCGGCGGCATGGAAGGCGAAGCTTGAGCCTTGGCACATGCTGATTCAAATCGTGAACGTGGTGGTCGGAATTGCCGGTGGGCTCATCCTTGGATGGTTGAGTTGGGGACGACGCTGACGACCCCGCCGAGGGTGACAAGCCGGATCGAGACGAGCCCCGAGACCCAGCGACAGCCTCGGGGCTCTTTCGTTGCCGGGCTCCGGGGACGCGCGCATCGACCGACTCCGTCCCGCGCCCCACGGCGGACGAGAGCCAGCCTAGCAGCGGTTCCGATGTGCTCCAAATCCCGCGCCAACCGTGGCGAAGCCGGGGCTTGACGAATGGGCGCATGGGCGATACCGTTGATGGCGTAACCGATCACAGCCACCAGCGGAGGAGCCATGGACCGAAAGAAGAGGATGGAGAACGAGGCCCGGGGGAAGTTGGACGAGGCTCGGCAGCGGGCCCGCCAGTTCCGGGTCAAATCGCGGCAGGGGATGAGGACCACGACCGTGACTTTGAGCGAGGAGGACCACGACGCGCTGCGGCACTTGGCCATCGACCAGCACCTGAGCATGACGGAGGTCGTACGCCAGATCGTCCGCGATTACATCGAGGTGCACCGGAGAGGGGGCAAGCGATGAGCCGGGCGGCAGGGCCGTGGAGGCTCGTGGAGCGGGACGGCGTCTGGTACGTCACGGGCACGGAGGATGGGCGCTGGTTCCGCCGCTCCACGAAGACCGGTGACAAGCGCGAGGCGCTGGCGATCATGAAGGACTGGCAGAAGGAGCCCAAGAAGATGGTGCGTCACGACGCGCCGGTCACCTTCGACGATCTGGCGGAGGCGCTGGAGAACCGCTACCGCATCAACGGGCATCGGGCAGTGGCGTCGATGCAGGATCGGGTCAACCACCTGAGGGCCGCGTTCGGCGACAAGATCGCCACGGACATCACCGCCGTGGACTGCGAGCGTTACATGGCCTCGCGCATGGGACCACCAGCGCGTGCGAGCAAGGCGACGGTGCGGTACGAGATGACGCTCCTGCGGCTGGCGCTGAGGCTGCGTGGCATCCCGCGCCCGGACGTGAAGCTGCCCGACGTCAGCGACAACGCCCGGACAGGCTTTCTGGAGCCCGAGCAGCGCGAGCGGGTGCTGGCGCTCCTGCCGGACGATGTGCGACCGCTGGCGACGGCGCTAGCGCTTATGGGCTGGCGTCCGGCCGAAGTCAACGGGCTCCGCTGGCGCGACATCGACTTCAAGCGCGGCGTGGTCCGCGTGGAGGCCGAGCACGTCAAGAACCGTGAGGCCAAGGAGTGGCCCATCGGGTCGCATCCCCGGTTGCTGGCGCTCTTCCAAGACCAGCGCAAGCGGGCGCTGCGCTACGGCGTGGCGCGACCCGACTGCTTCGTGTTCTTCCGCACCGGCCGGGACGGGGCGCCGGAATGGCCCGACCAACTGTGGACCCCCGTGGTGGAGACAATTAGAAAGGATGGCACGGTTCGGCGTCTGGGGGGCAAGCCGCGCACGACGGGCATCCCCTCGTTCCGCAAGTGCTGGAAGGCGGCGTGCAAGAAGGCGGGCGTGCCGGGGACCCTCGTCTACGACCTCAAGCGTTCGACCGTGCGCGATCTGGAGGCCTCCGGCATCCCCCGCAAGGTGGCCATGACCATCACCGGGCACAGGACCGAGGCGATCTACCGCCGCTACCACATCGTGAACGACGCCGACCAGCGGGCAGCCGTGGCAAAGCTCGCGGTGACGCAGCAAATGGGCATGGATCGCGGCTCCGAGGCCGTGGGAGCAGGTGACTAATCCCAGCAACCGGCAAATTTCCTAGGATTCTCGCGCGGTTCTGCATCCGGCCACTCATTCCCAGCAACAAAGTTCCTCGCTGGAGTGGGTGGCCGGAGCGCATTCCCTACCACAGAACCAGCAACGGGCGATTTCGGGCGATGGCTTGCACGTGAGGCTACGGCCGTAGTACGCTGCCCGCCCTGAGTTTGCGACACGGGTGCGACCCTAGCTCAGTTGGTAGAGCACGTGACTGAAAATCACGGTGTCCCCAGTTCGATTCTGGGGGGTCGCACCATCCGTTTGCCCGTCGGCTGCGCGGACCACTGCCGCGTGGCCGGCCGGATGCCAGAGCCGGTGTAGCTCAGCTGGTAGAGCACTCGATTCGTAATCGAGCGGTCAACGGTTCGAATCCGTTCACCGGCTCCATGCTTGCGCGCGCCGCGAGTCCCCGGCGGCCTGCATCGCCCGCGTCCGAGGCGCGGCGCGAGCCGTTCCGTGCCGATCGGCGGCCGGGCCGCCCGCAGCCGGACCCCGAGGGGAGGGGGGGAGGATCGTGACCACACCGCTCATGATCAGCGTGGCCGGCGTGCGCGGTATCGTCGGCGACTCGCTGACCCCGGTCGTGGCCAGTCGGTTCGCCGCGGCCTTCGCTCGCTCTCTCGCTCCGGGTCCCGTCGTGGTCGGCCGCGACGCGCGCCGCTCGGGCCCGCTCCTGCTGCACGCCGTCGCCGCGGGGCTCCAGGGCGCGGGGCGCGACGTCGTGGACCTGGGGCTGGCGACCACGCCCACCACCGAGATCGCCGTCGAGAAGCTGGGCGCCGCAGGGGGCGTCATCATCACGGCGAGCCACAATCCCGCGCCCTGGAACGCGCTCAAGTTCCTCTCGGCCCGGGGCGAGTTCCTGGGCGCAGAGGAAGGAGCCCGCGTGCGGGCGGCGGCGGAGGACGAGGGAGGCCTGTGGACGGACGCCGCCCACCTGGGTGGCGAGCGGCTCGAGGGCAAGGCGCTCGAGTGGCACCTGGAGCGCGTGCTCGGCCTGGGGATCCTGGAGCTGGCTGCCATCCGGGCGCGGGCGCTCGTGGTGGCCGTGGACGGCTGCTCGAGCGTCGGAGGTCTGGCTCTCCCGCCGCTGCTGCACGCCCTGGGGGCGAAGGTGGTGGAGGTGGACTGCGTGCCCGACGGCGAGTTCCAGCGCGAGCTGGAGCCGCTGCCCGAGCACCTGGGTCGCCTGGCGGAGGCGGTGCGCGCGGCCGCCGCCGACTTCGGCGTGGCCGTGGATCCGGACGCCGATCGCGCGGCCTTCGTGGACGCGCGCGGCGTGCCCCTCGGAGAGGAGTACACGCTGGCGCTGGGCGCGCGGGTGGTGCTGGCGCGGCAGCCCGGGCCGGTGGTGACAAACCTCTCCACCTCCCGTATAGTCGAAGTCGTCTGCATGCGCGCGGGCGTGCCCATGCGCCGCACGGCGGTGGGCGAAGCCCACGTGGTGGCCGAGATGCGACGGGTGGGGGCGGTGGTCGGGGGTGAGGGCAACGGCGGAATGATCCTGCCGGCCGCGCACTATGGCCGCGACGGGCTCGTGGCGGTGGCCTTGATCGCCCAGGCGCTGGCGGGCGGTCCCGGCAGCTTGCGCGCCCTGGCCGACGAACTCCCCGAGATGCACATGGTCAAGCAGAAGGTGGCGTTGCCGCGAGGAGGCTGGGACGACACGGCGGCGGGGCTGCGTCGGCGCTTCGTCGCTCACGAGGTGGACGAGAGGGACGGACTGCGCTTCGCGCGCGGCGAGGAGTGGGTTCACGTGCGTCCCTCGGGAACGGAGCCGGTGGTGCGCATCATCGCCGAAGCGCCGGCGCGGGCCCGGGCTCTCGAGCTGGTCGAAGAGGCGCGGGCGGCGATGCAGGGCTAGAATTCCGCCGCGGAGGCTCGTGGCCGGGCCGGCGCTGCCGGGTCCGCGGGCGAACGAGCGTCCGGGCCAGGACGGTAGGGAGGGGTCTTCCATGTGCGGAATCGTGGGCTACGTCGGCCGGCGGCCCTGCCTGCCCATCCTCGTCGAGGGGCTCAAGCGCCTCGAGTATCGGGGCTACGACTCGGCGGGCGTGGCCGTGCAGTCCGACGGCGTGATCCGGGTGATCAAGGCGGCCGGGAAGATCCGCGAGCTGGAGGGGCGGCTGACGCCGGAGAGCCTGCCGGGCACGACGGGCATCGCGCACACGCGCTGGGCCACGCACGGCGAGCCCAACGACACCAACGCCCACCCGCACACGGACGCCTGCGGGCGGCTGGCCCTGGTGCACAACGGCATCATCGAGAACTACGCGGTGCTCAAGGCGGCGCTGCAGGCGGAGGGGCACGTCTTCCGCACGGAGACGGACACGGAGGTCCTGGCCCATCTCGTCGAGAAGCACCGGCAGCGAGGCCTCAAGCTCGAGGAGGCCGTCGTCAAGGCCCTGGCGGACGTGGAAGGGACGTACGGCATCGCCGTGATGTGCGCCGACGAACCGGGCACGATCGTCGGCGCCCGCAAGGGCAGTCCGCTGGTGGTCGGCGTGGGGGACGGCGAGTACTTCCTGGCCTCCGACGTGGCGCCGATCGTGAACCACACGCGCCAGGTGGTCTACCTGGACGACGGCGAGATGGCGGTGCTCACCCCCGACGGCTTCCACACCTCGACCGTGACGGCCGAGCGCGTGGACAAGGCGGTCGAGGAGGTGGAGTGGGACCTCAGCCAGATCGAGAAGGGCGGGTTCTCCCACTTCATGCTCAAGGAGATCTTCGAGCAGCCGGCGTCCGTGCGGAACTCGATGCGCGGGCGGCTGGACGTCCGCGAGGGGCTGTCACGGCTCCAGGGCCTCAACCTGGGGGACGAGGAGCTGCGGGAGATCCGCCGCCTCATCGTCCTCGGCTGTGGCACCTCCTGGCACGCGGGCCTGATCGGCGAGTACATGATCGAGGAGAACGCCCGCATCCCCGTCGAGGTGGAATACGCCTCGGAATTCCGCTATCGGAATCCCATCGTCGACGACGGCACGACCGTGATCGTGATCTCGCAGTCCGGGGAGACGGCCGACACGCTGGCGGCGATGCGCGAGGCCCAGCGGCGCGGCGCCCGCGTCCTGGGGATCGTGAACGTGGTCGGCTCGACCATCGCCCGCGAATCGGACGGCGGCGTGTACATCCATGCGGGACCGGAGATCGGCGTCGCCTCGACCAAGGCCTTCACGGGGCAGGTCTCCGTGCTGGCGCTGCTCACGCTCGCGCTGGGGCGGCAGCGCGCCCTGGGCGCCGAGGCCGGCATCCAGATGGCGCGCGAGCTGGACTCCATCCCCGGCAAGATGGAGCGCCTCCTCGAGCGCGACGACGCGGTCCGAGCCATCGCCGAGGCCTACTCCCATCACAACAACTTCCTCTACCTGGGCCGCGGCTCCCAGTTCCCGGTCGCCCTGGAGGGCGCCCTGAAGCTCAAGGAGATCTCGTACATCCACGCGGAGGGCTACCCGGCCGCGGAGATGAAGCACGGCCCGATCGCGCTGATCGACGAGCACATGCCGGTCGTGTTCCTCTGCACCCGCGACGGCGCGTACGACAAGGTGATGAGCAACATGATGGAGGTGCGCGCCCGCAAGGGCTCGATCCTGGCCATCGCCACCGACGGCGACACGGAAGTGGCTCGCCACGCCGACCACGTGATCTACGTTCCCCAGACCCTGCCCATGCTGCAGCCCCTGCTCTCCGTGATTCCGCTCCAGCTCCTGGCCTACCACATCGCCGTGCTGCGCGGCTGCGACGTGGACCAGCCGCGGAACCTGGCGAAGAGCGTCACCGTGGAGTGAGGGCGCGGCGGAGGAATCCATGAAGAGCCCGCTCAACGTTCCCGACGCCCCGGCCGCGCTGGGGCCTTACAGCCAGGCCCAGATCGTGCGCCTGCACGGCGGAAACCGTCTCGTGTTCGCCTCCGGCCAGGTGGCGCTGGATCCCGGCACCGGGAAGCTGTCGGAGGGGGACGTCGCCGCGCAGACCGAGCAGGTGCTGCGGAATCTGGCGGCGGTGCTGCACGGGGCCGGGCTCACCCTCGCCGACGTGGTCAAGACCACCGTCTACCTGGCGGACATGGCCGACTTCGCCGCGATGAACGAGGTCTACGGCCGTCACTTCTCGAGCGAGCCGCCGGCGCGCAGCACGGTGGCCGTCGCGGGGTTGCCCCGCGGCGCGCGCGTCGAGATCGAGGCCGTCGCCGCCGGACGGGACCTCTGAGCCCCGAGCGCGGACGGACGGGCGTGAGCGAGCGGCGCCGGATCGAGGTGCGGCTCACCGCGCAAGTGGCCTGCGCGGGTTGAGCGTCCAAATTGGGTCCGGCGGACCTGCAGGCAGCCCTGAGCGGACTTCCGGCGCGCTCGCGAGACCGGCGCGTCCTCGTGGACCAGTCCACGCTGGACGACGCGGGCGTCTTCGCCCTGCGCCCGGGTCTGGCGCTCGTGCAGACCGTGGACTTCTTCACCCCGGTGGTGGACGACCCCTACGACTACGGGCAGATCGCCGCGGCCAACTCGCTCTCGGACGTGTACGCCATGGGGGGGCAGCCCCTCACCGCCCTGGCCGTGCTCTGTCTGCCGGAGAAGCAGTTTCCCACCGAGGTGGTGACGGAGATCCTGCGCGGCGGGCTGGACCGCATGCGGGATGCCGGCGTGAGCATCCTCGGCGGGCACTCGGTGACGGATCCCGAGCTGAAGTTCGGTTACAGCGTGACGGGGGTGGTGCGCCGCCGGCATCTGCTCACGAACGCCGGGGCGCGGCCCGGCGACGCGCTGCTCCTCACGAAGCCGCTGGGGACGGGCATCCTGGCGACGGCTCTCAAGCAGGGGCGGCTCGATCCGCCCCTGACCCGGAAGCTGACCCGCACGATGGTGGCGCTGAACCGTCGCGCCGCGGAGGCCGCCGTCGAGTTCGGCGCGCACGCGGCCACGGACGTCACGGGGTTCGGCTTGCTGGGGCACGGCGTGCAGCTCGCGGAGGCGAGCGGAGTCACCCTGCGGCTGCGGCCCGAGCGGCGCTGGTTCCTGCCGCGCGCGCTGGAGCTGGTGGCGGATGGGGCGATGGCCGCGGGCTTGCGGCGAAACCGGGACTTCTTCGGTCCGGCCGTGGGGGGAGCGATGCCTCCCGAGCCGGTGCTGATGGCCCTCTTCGATCCCCAGACGTCCGGCGGGCTGCTCGTCGCCTGCCCGGCGCGCCGGGCGGCGGCGCTCCTGGCAGCCCTGCGCCGGCGGCGCGTCTGGGCGGTGGTGGCGGGCGAGGTCACGGCGCGCGGCGCGAAGGCCATCGAGCTGGCGATCCCCTGAGCGGGGAGCCGCCTCCGGCCTCGCGGGCGGGCGCGGCGGGAGCCCCGGGCGCGAGGCCGGTCGAGACGGCGATCTCCGCCGCGGCGAGGGCGCGGCGCGATTGGCGGGGCGCAGCGGCTCTCTGGTAAGAGTGTACGGATGATCGGCCTGGGTACGAGTCGCGGCGAGCTGGAGCTGACGCGGGAACGAATGGGATCTGGTGGTCCCCGGGGACTTCAAATCCTGCGGTTGGGCGTTGAGAGCGCCCGAGGTGGGTTCGATTCCCACGCGTTCCCGCCAGCCCGCGCGGGCTCGGCGCGTCTCGCGCTCCTCCTGGCTCTGGCTGTGGCTGCTGTCCCGGCCGTCGCGGCTCGCGCCGCCGGCGCGCCGGTGGACAGCCTGGCCCGCCCGGCGAGCACGGTCGCCGACAGCGTGCCGCACCCGGCGAGCGCTCCGCTCGACACCCTCGGCCGCGCCGTGACCCCGCCGGGCGGAGCCCCGGTCGCCGCGGACTCGCTGGCCGGCCGAGCGGCCCCGCCGCCGGCGGCCCCCGCAACGGCGGACACGATGGTGCGGCGGAGGGGGCGGATCCGTGAGCGCACGGCATCGCCCGACACCGCAGAGACGGCGCCGCGGGGATTCCTCGCGGCGCCCCGCTGGGTCATGATGCGGTCGCTGCTCTTCCCTGGCTGGGGGCAGCTCCAGAACCACGCTTGGCTCAAGGCCGCGCTGCTCGGGGGCACGGACGGGTACCTGCGCGTGCGCGCGTTCCAGGACGAGCATCGGCTGCGGGAGATGCAGCCCGGCGTGAACGCGGCCCAGGCGGCGTACAATCAGGCGTTCGCCGCGGCGAACGCGGCCCTGGCGGCCCGCAACCTGCTCACCCCCGGCACCCCCGAGTACCAGGCTGCCGACAGCCTCTACCAGCTCCTCTACGCGGTCGAGGGCAGCGCGTCGGCGAAGTACAACTCGCTCGTGGGCCCGTACAATTCGCTCCTCAATGGGCAGGTCTCGCGGCTCTGGCTGCTCGGCGGGGTCATCGTCTACGCCATGGTGGATGCTTACGTGGACGCGCACTTCAAGAACTTCAAGGTCGAGTTCCAGCACGACCCCGCGCTGCCGGGCGGCAAGCCCGCCTCGGGCCGGACCCGGCTCTTCCTGCGGTGGACCTTTTGAGCGATCCCCGCCTCTCCCGCATCCGCAACTTCTGCATCATCGCCCACATCGATCACGGCAAGAGCACGCTGGCCGACCGCCTGCTGGAGCTGACGCACACCCTGAGCCCTCAGCAGATGAAGGCGCAGGTCCTGGACGACATGGACCTCGAGCGGGAGCGGGGGATCACGATCAAGGCGCACGCCATCGCCATGGAGTACACGGCCCGCGACGGCGTCACCTACGAGCTGAACCTGATCGACACGCCGGGGCACGTGGACTTCACCTACGAGGTCTCGCGCAGCCTGGCCGCCTGCGAAGGAGCGATCCTGGTGGTGGACGCCTCGCAGGGCATCGAGGCCCAGACCCTCTCGAACTACCTCCTGGCCCGCGAGCAGGGCCTGGTCCTCACCGCCGCCATCAACAAGGTGGATCTGGCGGCGGCGCGGCCCGACGACGTGGCCCTCGAGATCGAGCATGCGACGGGTCTGGCGGCGGAGCACGTCGCCCGCATCAGCGCGAAGACCGGCCTCGGGGTGCCCGAGCTGCTGGAGCAGGCGATCCGCGACATCCCGCCTCCGGCGGGGCGGCCCGACGGGCCGCTCCGGGCGCTGATCTTCGACTCCCGCTTCGACCAGTATCGCGGGGTGGTGGCGCTGGTGCGGGTGGTGGACGGACAGGTGCGGGCCGGGGACGGGATCCGCTTCCTCTCCACGGGCAAGAGCTACGAGGTCACGGAGGTCGGACGGCTGCGCCTCAAGCTGGAGCCCGCGGCGACGCTGGGCGCGGGCGAGGTGGGCTACGTCGTGGCGGGGGTGAAGACGGTGGCCGACGCGCAGGTGGGAGACACCGTGGGCGCGGACGGCGTGGCGGATCTCGCGCCGCTGCCCGGGTTCCGCGAGATCAAGCCGATGGTCTTCTCGGGCCTCTACCCGATCGAGTCCGAGGACTACGAGGGCCTCAAGGAGGCGCTGGCCAAGCTGGCGCTGAACGACGCCGCCCTGGTCTGGGAGCCGGAGACGTCGGCGGCGCTCGGCTTCGGCTTCCGCTGCGGCTTCCTCGGCCTGCTCCACATGGAGATCGTGCAGGAGCGGCTGCGCCGCGAGTACCAGCTCGAGATCATCGCGACCACTCCGAGCGTGGAGTACCATGTTCTGCTCGAGAGCGGCGACCTCGTCACGGTGGACAACCCCAGTCAGATGCCGCCCGCGAACGAGATCGCGGCCGTGGAGGAGCCGTACGTCCTCTCGCACATGCTGACCCCGGCCGAATACCTGGGCGCGATCATGAAGCTGTGCCAGGACCGGCGGGGAATCTTCGTGAGCCTGGACTACCTGGAGGAGCGACGCGCGCGCGTCGCCTACCGGCTGCCCTTGGCGGAGATCGTGCTCGACTTCTACGACCGGCTGAAGAGCGTCTCGCGGGGCTACGCGTCGCTCGACTACGAGTTCGACGGGTGGCGGGAGGGGGACGTGGTGAAGCTGGACATCCTGCTCAATGGTGACCGGGTGGACGCGCTCTCGGCGATCGTGCATCGTGAGAAGGCCTACGACTGGGGCCGGGACCTGTGCGGGAAGCTGAAGGAGCTGATCCCGCGGCAGCTCTTCCAGGTGGCGATCCAGGCGGCCCTGGGGAACAAGGTCATCGCGCGCGAGACGGTGGGGGCGCTGCGCAAGAACGTCACGGCCAAGTGCTACGGAGGCGACATCACCCGCAAGCGCAAGCTGCTCGAGAAGCAGAAGGAGGGGAAGCGGCGCATGAAGCAGATCGGCACGGTCGAGGTCCCGCAGGAGGCCTTCCTGGCGGTTCTCCGGGTGGAGCGCTAGGCGATGGAGGTGCAGAAGCGCTCCCTCCTCCGCGAGTACGTCGAGGCGGCGGTGTGGGCCCTCGTGCTGACGATGCTGCTGCGCGGCTTCGTCATCCAGGCGTTCCGCATCCCCTCGGAGTCCATGGTGCCCACGCTGCTCGTGGGCGACTTCCTCTTCGTGAACAAGCTCGAGTACGGGCCCAAGGTCCCCTTCACCCACACGCGCCTGCCGGGGCTGCGCCCGCCGCGCACGGGGGACGTCATCGTCTTCCAGTTCCCCGGCGATCCGCGGGTGGACTACATCAAGCGCTGCATCGCCACGGGGGGGCAGAG
>JAWOLC010000128.1:0-12693 GCA_033853925.1 Candidatus Eiseniibacteriota bacterium | reverse complement strand
TTCCGCACCTGGAAGCGCTACGAGGGGGGCTGGGCCCAGGACCTGTGGATCGTGGACCTCGCCACCCTGAAGGCGGAGAACATCACCCGCGACCCGCGCACGGACCGCGACCCCATGTGGATCGGGGACCGGATCTACTTCGCCTCGGACCGCAGCGGGACGCTCAACCTCTATTGCTACGACCTCGCTACGAAGACGACGGAGCCGGTGACGCACTCGACCACGTGGGACGTGCGCTGGCCCTCCACGGACCACGGCTCGCGCATCGTCTACGAGCTGGACGGCGAGCTGCACGTGCTGGACGTGGCGAGCGGCGCCGACAGGAAGCTCTCGATCTCCGTCCCCGACGACGGCGTGGCGAGCCGGCCCTCGCACTACTCGGCGGAGAAGTTCATCGAGAGCTTCGCCCTCTCGCCCGGGGGCGAGCGGGCGCTGTTCGTGGCGCGCGGCGACGTGTTCAGCGCGCCGATCGAGAACGGGCCCACGCGCAACCTGACGAACTCCTCGGACGCCCACGACAAGTGGGCGAGCTGGTCGCCGGACGGGCGCACGATCGCCTTCGTCTCGGATCGCGACGGCGAGGACCAGGTCTGGCTCGTGGACCAGGACGGCATGAGCCCGGCGCGGCGGCTCACGGCGGGACTGAAGGCGATGCTCTACGAGCCCGTCTGGTCGCCGGACGGCAAGCGCATCGCCTTCTCCGACAAGGACGGCAAGCTCTACGTGGTCACCGTGGCCGACAAGAGCCTGCGCGAGGTGGCGCGCGACCGGGCCGGTGAGCTACGGGACTACGCCTGGTCGCCGGACGGGAGCTTCCTCGCCTTCTCGCTCTCCCATCCCTCCACGTTCCGCTCGATCCGGATCTGGAGCGCCGCCGACGGCACCCTGCGTCAGGTCACCGGCGAGCTGTTCAACAGCTTCGAGCCCGCCTGGGATCTCGAGGGCAACTACCTCTACTTCCTCTCCGACCGCGACTACGCGCCACAGATCTCGCGCAAGGAGTACAACTACGCCGCCAGCCGCAACACCGGGATCTTCGCCCTGGCCCTGCGCAGGGACGTGAAGAATCCCTTCCCGCCGAAGAGCGACGAGGTGGGCGCCGAGCGCCCGGCCCGGGAGCCCGGGGCCGCGGAATCGGCGGGCGGGGAGAGGCCGCCCACGGGGGAGAGGGGCGGGAAGGCCGGCCGGGCCGCGCCGGTCCGCGTGGACTTCGACGGCCTGGCCGCGCGCGTGACCCGCGTCCCCGTGAGCGCCGAGAACTACCGCTCGCTGAGCGCGACCCGCGGAAGCCTGCTCTACCTGCGCCTGGGGGCGCCCTTCAACGGCCGCGAGTCCTACGTGAAGCCCACCCTGGTCCTCTACTCGCTCAAGGACCGCGAGGAGTCCGTCGTCGCGGAGGGGGCGAGCGACTACGCGCTCTCCGCGGACGGGAGCAAGGTGCTGGTGGCGGAGAGCGGGAAGTACAACCTCTACGACGCCAAGCCGAAGGTGAAGGACAAGAAGACCGTTCCGACCAAGGACCTCTACGTGGATCGCGTGCCCGCCCAGGAGTGGGCCGAGATCTTCGCCGAGGTGTGGCGGCGCTACCGCGACTTCTTCTACGTCCGCAACATGAACGGCTACGACTGGCAGGCCCTGCACGATCGCTACGCGAGCCTTCTCCCCCACGTGGGGCACCGCTGGGACCTCACCTACGTCCTGAGTGAGATGGTGTCCGAGCTGAACAACTCGCACCTCTACATCGAGGGCGGTGACTACGAGATCCCGCCCCGCCGCCCCGTCGGCCTGCCGGGGGCCCGCTTCGCCGTGGACGCCGCGGCGAAGCGCTACCGCCTCGAGAAGATCTACCGAGGGCAGAACGAGGAGGAGGAGTACCGCTCGCCGCTCACCGAGGTGGGCGTGGACGCGCGCGCGGGCGACTACGTGCTGGCCGTGGACGGGCGGGAGCTGAAGGGCGACGAGAGCATCTACGAGCGGCTGCGGGACAAGAAGGACCCGATCACCCTCACCCTGAACGACCGCCCGACCTTCGCCGGGGCGCGCCGGGTCACGTACCGCCCGATCTTCTCCGAGGCGAGCCTGATCTACCTGGACTGGGTGCTGGGCAACCGCGAGAGGGTCGCGCGCCTGAGCGGCGGGCGCGTCGGCTACCTGCACATCCCCGACATGGGCCCGCGCGGGATCGCCGAGTTCATCAAGTGGTTCTACCCGCAGATCCGCATGGACGGGCTGATCGTGGACGTCCGCTCGAACGGCGGGGGAAACGTCTCGCAGCAGATCCTCGAGCGGCTGCGGCGCACCCTCTACGGCACGAACTTCAGCCGCACCCGGGACGACGCCGCCACCTACCCGGGGGTCGTGTTCACCGGGCCGATGGTCTGCCTGATCAACGAGACCTCGGCCTCGGACGGCGACATCTTCCCCTACATGTTCCGCCAGGCCGGCCTGGGACCGCTGATCGGCAAGCGCACCTGGGGAGGCGTCGTGGGCATCGCGGGGCGCGGCCCGCTCCTCGACGGGGGACAGGCGTTCGTGCCGCAGAGCGGCCTTGCCTCGCCCGACGGCAAGTGGGTGATCGAGGGGCACGGCGTGGACCCCGACATCGAGGTGGAGAACGATCCCGTCTCGGTCGCGGCGGGGCACGACCCGCAGCTCGAGCGGGGCGTGGCGGAGGTGCTCCGGCGGATGGCGACGCACCCGGCCGCCCTGCCCGCGCGCCCGCCCGACCCGGTGAAGACCCGCTAGGGGAGGGGCGATGCGCGCGCTTCGGGTCGTGACGCTGTTGACGCTCGCGGGGCTCGCGGGGTCGTGCCTGCTCGCCCCCGCGCGAGCGCGCGAGCCGCGGGCCACGCCCCGCGCGTCCGCGAAGGGCCGCGGGGCGCAGGAGGCGCGCGCCCCGGGGCCGCGTGTCCCCCTCGACGCGCAGTATCGCGCCGCGGCCGAGCGCCTGATCGGCGCGGCGCTGGCGAGCGACCACGCCTACCTCCGGCTCTCGCAGCTCTGCGACGGCATCGGCAACCGCCTGTCCGGCTCGGCCGCGCTGGACCGGGCGGTGGCGTGGGGAGCCGCGGCGATGCGCGAGGACGGCCTGGAGCGCGTGCGGCTCCAGCCGGTGATGGTTCCCCACTGGGTGCGGGGGCCGGAGAGCGCCGAGATGGTGGAGCCCGGGCCGGAGCCGCTCTTCATGCTGGGCCTGGGCGGCAGCGTGGGCACGCCGCCCGAGGGCGTCACCGCCGAGGTGGTGGCGGTGGGCAGCTTCGCCGAGCTGGATTCCCTGCCGGACGCGGCGGTCCGCGGGCGCATCGTTCTGTACGACGTGCCCTTCACGCGCTACGGCGAGGCCGTCCGCTACCGCTTCCTGGGCGCCAATCGAGCGGCGGCGCGCGGCGCCGTGGCCATGCTCCTGCGCTCGGTCACCCCGGTGAGCCTGCGCACCCCCCACACCGGGGTGATGAGCGCGTACGCGGACAGCCTCCCCCGGATCCCCGCCGCCGCGATCACCCTCGAGGACGCGGAGATGATCCGCCGGCTGCTGGACCGGGGGCAGCGCGTGCGCGTGCGCCTGGTGATGAGCGCGCTCACCCGGCCCGACACCCTCTCGCACAACGTCATCGGGGAGATCCGCGGGCGCGAGCGGCCCGACGAGGTGGTGGTCGTGGGCGGGCACCTCGACTCGTGGGACGTGGGGCAGGGGGCGATGGACGATGGCGGCGGCTGCGTGATCAGCCTGGAGGCGGTGCGGCTGCTGAAGGAGCTGGGCCTGAGGCCGCGGCGCACCGTGCGCTGCGTGCTCTGGCTCAACGAGGAGAACGGCACGCGCGGCGGCATCGCCTACGCGGAGTCGCTGGGCCCGGACGTGGCGCGCCAGGTGGCGGCCATCGAGTCCGACGGCGGGGTGGAGCGCGTGGTCGGCTTCGACGTCAACGTGCGCCGCGCCGGCGGCGACTCCATGGACGTGGAGCGCACGGCGGCGGCGGCGGCGCGGATGCGGGAGGTGGCCCGGCTGCTCGCGGGGCTCGGGGCCGATCGCGTGCGCGAGGGCGGCGGCGAGACCGACATCGGCCCCCTCATGCGCCGCGGCGTCCCGGGCATCGGGCACCGCACGACCGGCGAGCACTACTTCGACTGGCACCATTCGCCGGCCGACATGCTCGACAAGGTGGACCCGATCGAGCTGCGGAAGAACGTGGCGGCCCTGGCGGTCGAGCTGTACGTGATCGCCGACATGCCCGAGCCGCTGACCGCGCCGCTGCCGAGGACGGGACGATGAGGTCGCCGGGAAGGGAGCCGCGCGGGCGGGCTCGCGCGCGTCTCGCCCGCTCCTCGTGGGCGCTCGCTCTGCTCTCGCTCCTCGTCGCGCCGGCCGGCGCCCAGCCCCCGCCGCGCGAGGGCGACTACGTCGTCCACGACTTCCGCTTCCGCTCCGGCGAGACGCTGCCCGAGCTGAGGCTCCACTACCTCACCCTGGGCCGGCCGACCCGCGACGCGCGGGGCCGCGTCGGCAACGCCGTGCTGGTGCTGCACGGGACCGGGGGCTCGGGACGGCAGTTCCTGGCGCCGCAGTTCGCGGGCGAGCTGTACGGACCCGGCGCGCCGCTCGACACCACGCGCTTCTACGTCATCCTGCCGGACGGGATCGGTCACGGCCGCTCGAGCAAGCCCAGCGACGGCCTGCGCGCGCGCTTCCCCCACTACGACTACGCCGACATGGTCGCCGCGCAGAAGCGGCTGGTGAGCGAGCACCTCGGTGTGAACCACCTGCGGCTCGTGATGGGCACCTCGATGGGCGGCATGCACACCTGGCTCTGGGGCGAGACGTACCCCGACTTCATGGACGCGCTCATGCCGCTCGCCTGCCTGCCGGTCGAGATCGCCGGCCGGAACCGGGTGTGGCGGCGGATGATCCTGGACGCGATCCGCGAGGACCCGGAGTGGAAGGGCGGCGAGTACGCCGCGCCGCCGCGGGCGGGCCTGCGCACGGCCGTGGACCTGCTCCTCATTGCCGGCAGCGCCCCGCTCGACTGGCAGGCTCGCTTCGGCACGCGCGACTCCGCCGACCGCTTCGTGGAG
The DNA here is from genome assembly GCA_033853925.1 of Candidatus Eiseniibacteriota bacterium. Taxonomy (GTDB): domain Bacteria; phylum Eisenbacteria; class RBG-16-71-46; order RBG-16-71-46; family RBG-16-71-46; genus JANXPZ01. Next base: position 7,623 of record JAWOLC010000128.1, on the reverse strand, counting down.
CGGGCCGCGGCCGCGCGCCTGCGCGAGCTGGACGCCAACGACCTCCTCTACCAGGTGGACGCCTCGCGCGACTACGATCCCGCGCCCGGGCTGGGCGCGATCACGGCGCCGCTGGTGCACGTGAACTCGGCCGACGACTTCATCAATCCGCCGGAGCTGGGCATCGCCGAGCGCGAGATCGCCAGGGTGAAGCGCGGCCGCTTCGTGCTGATCCCCGCGAGCCTCGAGACCCATGGCCACGGCACCCACACCTGGGCGAGGCTGTGGAAGCGGCACCTCGTGGAGCTGCTGGAGGAGTCGAGGAGGTAGCGAAACGGGGAGGGGACGCCGGCGTGCTATCTTCCCCGCGAGCCGCGCGTCCGCGCCCGCGGCGGCCGGCCCACCCCGCCCGTCACGAGAGGAGAGCCCTGCGATGCGTCCCACCCTCCGGCTGCTCGACGACGCGCTGATCCAGCGCATCCTCGGCGAGGCCCGCGACCTCCTCGATTCGCTGGGGGTCGAGGTGCACAACGGCGGCGTCCTCGACCTGCTCGGCGCCCACGGCGCGCGCGTGGATCGCGCCACCTCGCGCGCCTGCATCGGCGCGGCGCTGGTGGACCGGGCCCTGGCCTCGGCGCCGCGCGAGTTCCGCTTGCACGACGTGCGCGGCCGCGAGACGCACCACTTCGGCGCCGGGAACGTCTACTTCACGCCGGGCTCGGCGGCGATCCACGTCCTGGACTCGACGACGGGGCGGATCCGCCCGCCCGACACGGACGACTACGTGCGCTACGCGAAGGTCGTGGCCGGGCTCCCGCACCAGGCGGCGCAGAGCACGGCCCTGGTCCCCGCCGACGTCCCCAGCCTGATCTCGGACTCCTACCGGCTCTACCTCAGCCTGCTCTACGGGGAGAAGCCGGTGGTGACCGGCGCCTTCACGATCCCGGCCTTCGAGATCATGAAGGACCTGCAGCTCGTCGTGCGCGGCGACGAGCGCACCCTGCGCGAGCAGCCGCTGACGATCTTCTCCTGCTGCCCCACGGCGCCGCTCAAGTGGAGCGACGTGACCAGCCAGAACGTCGTGGACTGCGCGCGCTGGAGCATTCCCGTCGAGTTCATCTCCATGCCGCTCGCGGGCTTCATGTCGCCCGTCACCCTGGTGGGCTCGCTCGTCCAGCACGCGGCCGAGACCTTGAGCGGCCTGGTGATCAGCCAGCTCACCCGCCCGGGCGCGCCGGTGCTCTGGGGCGGCTCGCCCGCCATTTTCGACATCCGCTACGAGACCACGCCCATGGGCGCCGTCGAGACGATGATGATGGACTGCGCCTACAGCGAGATCGGCCACGCTCTCGGGCTCCCCACGCAGGCGTACATCGCCCTGAGCGACGCCAAGACGCTCGACGCGCAGGCCGGCCTGGAGACGGGCATCGGCGCGACGCTGGCCGCGCTCTCGGGCATCGACAGCGTCTCCGGCCCCGGCATGCTGGACTTCGAGTCCTGCCAGAGCCTCGAGAAGCTCGTCGTGGACGACGAGATCTGCGGCATGAGCCAGCGCCTCGCGCGCGGGATCGAGCCGCGCGAGGACTTCCCGGCGCGGCCGCTCTTCGAGGAGCTGCTGCGCGAGAAGCACCTGCTGATCGCCCGGCACACGCGCCGGCACCTGCGCGAGGAGATCGTCCTGCCCGGCCCGGTGATCGACCGCGCGAACCAGGCGCGCTGGCTGGAGGAGGGCGGCCTCACCCTGGGCCAGCGCGCCGGCCGCGAGGTCGCGCGCCTGCTCGAGGCCTGGCGGCCTTCCTCCCTGGCGGACGACGCGAAGGCCGAGCTGACGCGGCGGATGAGCGCCGAGGCGAAGCGTCACGGGATGGAGGCGCTGCCGGAGCCGCACGCGTGAGGGAGCGCGTCGCCTGGAGCGTGGAGGAGAGCGTCCCGGCGCGGGACGAGGCCCTCGCCCTGCAGGGAATCCCGGCGGGCGTGGAGCCGCCGCGGGTCGCGGCCCTGCTCGACGAGGCGCTGCGGCACTTCGGCGAGACCGCCCAGCCGCGGGCGATCGTGGCGGACCTCTCGGCCGAGGCCTTCGCCGAGGTCTATCGCGGCGAGGGGCGCAACGCCGCCGAGACGCCGCTGGCGCGGATCTTCCCGCGTGCCGTCCGCCTGGCCCTGTTCGTGGCCACGGTGGGCGGCGGCCCGGGCGCGCGCCTGCGCCAGCTCTTCGCCCGCAACGAGCCGGCGCTGGCCGTGATGCTGGACTCGGTGGCTTCGGCCGCGGCCGACCGTCTCTCCGAGCGCCTCGCCGCGCGCCTGCGCGACCGGCTGGAGGGGGAAGGGCAGGGCAGCGCCCGCGTCCTCGCCTACAGCCCCGGCTACTGCGGCTGGCACGTGAGCGGGCAGGGGCGTCTCTTCGCCGCGCTCGCGCCCGAGGAGATCGGCGTCACGCTCAACGCGAGCTTCCTGATGGAGCCGCTCAAGTCGGTCTCCGGCGTGCTCGTGGCGGGCCCCGCGGAGATCCACCGCTTCCCGCCGAGCTACACCTTCTGCGCCGAGTGCCGCGATCGCCCTTGCCGGACGCGGCTGGCGACGCTCCGCGCCGGCTGAGCCGGGGCGCGCGGGCCGCGGCCTCCTCCGCGGCCGCCGAGGCTTGCATTCGCCGCACCCGCTGCGTAGCCTGATGCGGATCATCCCTGCGAGAGGAAGGACCTGGGCACGACCTTGAACGAGACGACGGCGGCGAAGGCGGTGGCGAGCCAGGACTTCCTGCCCGAGGAGGCCGCCGGCACGTTCGTGGTCGTCACGGCCTACAACGAGGCGCGGGTCATCCGCGAGGTCGTCGAGCGCCTGCTGGCCCTGCGGGTGCACGTCGTCGTCGTGGACGACGCCTCCGAGGACGGCACGGCCGAGCGGCTGCGCGGTCTGCCGATCAGCCTCCTGCGCCACACGCTCAACCTGGGGCAGGGCGCGGCCCTGCAGACGGGCGTCGAGTTCGCCGTGGCGCGGGGCGCCCGCTACCTGGTGTCGTTCGACGCCGACGGGCAGCACGACGAGGCGGACATCCCGCGGCTCGTGCACGTGCTCGTCCGCGAGGGCAGGCAGGTGGCGCTGGCGTCGCGCTTCCTCGGCCGGGAGGCCACCGGGATGAGCTGGGCCCGCCGGCTGCTGCTGCGGGCGGCGGTGTGGTACACGCGCTGGACCACCGGGCTACCGGTCTCGGATGCCCACAACGGCCTGCGCGCGTTCCGGGCCGAGGTCGCGCCGGCCCTGCGGATCACCCAGAACCGCATGGCCCACGCCTCCGAGCTGCTCCACCGCATCAGGGAGAGCCGCCTCTCCTTCGCCGAGGTGCCCGTGGTGATCCGCTACACCGAGTACTCGAAGGCCAAGGGCCAGAGCGGCCTCGGCGCGGTGGACATCCTCTACGACCTGACCATAGGGAGGCTCTTCCGATGATCTTCAAGATCGTCTTCGCCCTGCTCACGGCCCTGGCGATGCTCTACTTCGTCATCCTCACCCGGCGGTCGGCGATCCGACGGCTCTTCGTGCTCGCCTTCTTCGGCACGGGGCTCATCTTCATCCTGAACCCCGATCTGACCATGCGCCTGGCCAACTTCGTCGGCATCGGCCGGGGCACGGACCTGATCACCTACCTGTCGCTCCTCTTCCTCTTCTTCGTGTGCTTCCACCTCTTCGTCCGGCTGCACGGCGTGGACGACCAGCTCACCCGGCTGGTTCGCGCGCAGGCCCTGCGCCAGCCCCTGATGGACGAGGACCGGCCGCATTGAGCGGCGTCGCGCCGGAAGCTCCTGCGGCAGCGGTCCCGGGTGACGGCGCGGCGCTGGCAGGCGAGTGCGCGCGGATCGTGCGCTACCTCGCCGGCGTCGCGCCCTCGCCGCGCCTGCTCGAGCGCTACCGGGCGGCCGACGGCGAGCTGTTCCGCGAGCCCGCCGGCACCCGGGACCGCGTCCTCCTCGACTGGGTTCGCCGCCACGCCTGGTCCTTGCCCCTCCTGGACGCCGCCACGGCGCTCGCCGCCCCGGACTCGCGGCTGCGACGGAAGGTCCTGCTGACCCTCGCGCTGCTCGAGACCGAGCCGGCGCTGGCCGACCGCTTCTCGCCGCCGGAGCTGCCCCTGCCGTTCCTGGCCGCGCGCTTGGCCTGGGCGGGCCTCCGCGGTGCGCTCGAGGCGGCCGCCGGCCTCGTCCTCTACTTCCTCCTCGTCGGCGGCCGCAGGCTCGACCGCGAAGCGTCGCGGGCCGAGCGCGCGGCGACCCGCCCATGACCCCGGGAAGCGCCGCGGAGCGCGAGACCGTGGACGTGCTCGTGGTGGGCTCGGGAGCCGCAGGGGTGAACGCCGCCTATCCTCTGGCCGAGGCGGGGCTGGCCGTGCGCCTGCTGGACTTCGGCAACCGCGACGAGGTCTACGCGCCCCTCGTTCCCGACCGCTCCTTCGCCGAGATCCGGCGCAGCGATCCGCGGCAGGACCGCTACTTCCTCGGCGACCGCCTCGAGGGCGTCACCTTCGGCACGGTGAGCCCCGGGGCGCAGCTCACGCCGCCGCGCCAGCACGTGGTGCGGGACACCGAGCGGCTGACGCCGGTGCTGACCGATTCCTTTCCGCCGCTGGAGAGCCTCGGCGCCGGCGGGCTGGCCGCCACCTGGGGCGCCGGCTGCCCGCCCTTCACGGCGCCGGACCTGGCGGGCTTCCCGATCACGCACGCCGATCTCGCCCCCTGCTACGAGACCGTGGCCACGCGCATCGGCATCAGCGGCGCGCGCGACGACCTGCTGCCCTTCTTCGGCGAGCTGGAGGCGATGCAGCCGCCGCCCGCCCTCGACGACAACGCGCGCCGCGTCCTCGCCGAGTACGAGCGCCGCCGCGCCCAGGCGGGGCGCCACGGCTTCTACCTCGGTCATCCGCGGCTGGCCCTGCTCACCCGGGAGCTGCGCGGACGCGCGGCCACCACGTACCGCGACATGGAGTTCTGGAGCGACGCCGGCCGCAGCGTCTATCGCCCGCAGTGGACGCTGGACGAGCTGCGCGGCTTCTCGGGCTTCGCCTACCGGGACGGCCTGCTCGTGGAGCGTTTCCGCGAGTCGGCCGAGGGGCTCGTCGAGGTCGAGGCCCGGCGCCGGGACGGCGAGCGGGAGCGCCATCGCGCGCGGGCCCTGGTGCTCGCCGCGGGCACGCTCGGCAGCGCGCGCATCGTCCTGCGCTCGCTGGATCGCTACGACGTGCGCGTGCCCGTCGTCTGCAATCCGCACACCTATGCGCCGATGGTGAACCTCCGCCACCTGGGGAAGGCCCCGGTGGAGGCGCGGCACAGCCTGGCGCAGCTCTGCTTCGCCTGGTCCCCGCGCGGGCCGGCCGGGTCGGCCACCGTCGGCCACCTCTTCACCTATCGCTCGCTGCTCGGCTTCAAGCTGGTGCGCGAGGCGCCGCTGGCCCACCGCGAGGGCATGGAGATCATCCGGCTGCTCATGGCCAGCTTCGCCATCGCCGTGATCCAGCACGCGGACGAGCCGACGGACGCCAAGTTCTGCGCCCTTCGCCACGGCACGGACGGCGGGCCCGACGTGCTGGAGATCCGCTACGCCCTGTCGCCCGCCGAGCGCCGGAGCTGCGACGAGGCCGAGCGCGCCATCCTCGCGAGCTTCCGTCGCCTCGGCTGCGCGTGCATCCGGCGCGCGCACCCGGGCGACGCGGCCAGCGCCCACCAGGCGGGGACGCTGCCCATGTCCGTCGAGGAGCGCGAGCTGACGACGACGCCGGAGGGAAGGCTGCGCGGGACGCGGTCCGTCTACGTCGCCGACGGCGCCGTGTTCCCCCGGCTGCCCTCCAAGGGGCTCACCTTCACCCTGATGGCCAACGCCCAACGCGTGGGCGCCGGCCTCCGTGACCGGCTGCGCTCATGAGCGCGACGACGGACCGCCCGGCCGGGCGCGTCGCCATCACCGGAGCCACCGGCATGGTGGGGCGGCATCTCTGCGACCACTTCCGGGCGGCGGGGTGGCAGGTGCGCGGGCTGGACCGCGTCCGCGGCATCTACCCCTTCCGCGAGCCGGGCATCGAGATGTACGACTGCGATCTTCCCGATCGCATAGACCCCGAGGGGCTGAGGGGCGCCGCCGCCCTGATCCATTGCGCCTACATGACCCGGCACACGACGCTGGCGGAGGCGCGGCGGGTGAACGAGGAGGGCACCGCCCGTCTGCTCGAGCTGTGGCGCGCCGGCGGAGGAGGCAAGTTCGTCTTCATCTCGTCCACCTCGGCCCACGAACAGGCCCAGTCCTACTACGGCCGGAGCAAGTTCCGCATCGAGCAGACGCTCGATGTCACGCGCGATCTCGTGATCCGCCCGGGACTGGTGCTGGCGGCCGAGGGCGAGGGCCTCTTCCACCGCATGCTCGGCTCCCTCAGGCGTACGGGCTTCGCGCCCGTGTTCGACGGGGGCGGGCAGATCATCCAGACGGTGTACGTGGGCGACCTGTGCGCGGCGATCCTCAAGGCCGTCGGCGAAGGCCGCTCCGGCCGCTTCGTCGTGGCCGAGCCCGAGGGCCGTCCGCTGCGCGACTTCCTGCGGATCCTGGGCGAGCGCTGCGGCGTCCGCGCCCGAGTGGTCTCGATTCCCTCGGGGCCTCTGCTCGTCGTCCTTCGCCTGGCCGAGCGCCTGCACGTGCCCCTGCCGGTGTCCTCCGAGAACGTGCTGGGGGCGAAGGCCATGGCCTTTCAGGCCTCGGCCGCCGACCTGCGCAGCCTCGGCGTGACCGCGCGGAGCCTGGAGGAGAGCCTGGCGCTCGTCCTCGCGCCGGGGCGGCCGCCCCGCTGAGGGCTCCGGGCACCACCGTCTCGTCGTCGCTCCGCGGGCCTGCTTCCTGCCCGTGTTGCGCACGCCGACCGTCGCGCTCTACCGTATTGCGCCTGAGGCGCTGGCCGGCCGGCGCCGCCGTGGCCGGCCTCTCGCACTAGATCGCTCCGCGTCGGGAGGCAGCATGAGCATCCTGGAAGAGATCGCCGCCGGCCTCGAGCGCGGCGAGGACGAGCAGGTCGGCGCCCTGGTCCGCCGGGCCCTGGAGGATCGGGTCGCGCCGCTCGACGTGCTGAACCGCGGGCTCGTCGCCGGCATGGACGTGGTGGGGGAGAAGTTCCGCAAGCGCGAGATCTTCCTGCCCGACGTGCTGCTCGCGGCGCGGGCCATGTACCGGGGCCTCGACCTGCTGAAGCCGCTGCTGGCGCGCGAGGGGCTGCCGCCCGCCGGCCGCGTCGTGCTGGGCTCCGTGCACGGGGATCTGCACGACATCGGCAAGAATCTCGTCGGCATCATGCTCAGGGGCGCCGGCTTCGATGTCATCGACCTGGGCAACGACGTGGCGGCCGAGCGCTTCGTCGCGGCGGCCCGGGAGCACGGCGCCTCGGTGATCGGGCTCTCCGCGCTGCTCACGACTACGATGCCGGTGATGAAGGAGGTCGTGGAGCGGGTGCGGGCCGGCGACCTCGCCGGGCGGGTCCGGGTGATCGTGGGCGGCGCGCCCGTGTCCGAGGCCTGGGCGCGGGAGATCGGCGCCGACGCGTACGGCTACGACGCGGCCAACGCCGTCGAGCGCGTGCGCGCCCTCGTGGCCTCCGCGACTTGAGCCCGCCGCGCGCCGGGG
>JAWOLC010000127.1:0-5632 GCA_033853925.1 Candidatus Eiseniibacteriota bacterium | reverse complement strand
GGCGGCCCGGGGCGGACGGCTCGGCCACCCGCCCGGAGAGGGCGCCGAGGACCTGGCGGGCGAGATCGGTGAGCGAGGGGTCGCGGGCGCCCATCACCAGCACCAGGTCGCCGCTGCGCGCCGTCTCGGCCACGCGCTCGACCAGCCACTCGCGCGAGCGCGCGAACTCGGCGGCGCGCCCGCGGGCGGCGATCTCGGCGGCGATGTCGGCGGCCGAGAAGTCGCGTTGCGCGGTGCCGCCGGCGTAGAACACCTCGAGCATCCACAGCCGGTCCTCGGGCGCCAGCGCGGCCGCGAAGCTGTGCACGAACGCCTCGCGCAGGAAGCGGGTCGGGCCGTAGCCGTGGGGCTGGTAGATCGCGAGCACGCGGCGGCCGCGCGCGTGGGCGGTCGCCAGCGCCGCCTCCACCTTGGCCGGGTTGTGGGCGAAGTCGTCCACGACCTCGACTCCGCGCGCGAGCCCCAGGGACTGGAAGCGGCGGCCCACGCCCTGGAAGCGCGCGAGCGGCGCGGCCATCTCGGCGAGCGCCACGCCGACGGCTCGACAGGCGGCGATGGCCGCCAGGGCGTTCTCGACGTTGTGGAGGCCGGGCACGGGCAGGGCGAGACGCGTCGCCTCCACGGTGAAGGCCGCGCCATCGGGCGCGAGCGCCACGTCGCGCGCCCGCACCGTCGCCCCGGGGCCGAAGCCGAACACGGTCGCCCTCGCGGCCAGCGCCGCCAGGCGCTCGCCCTCGCCCACCACGACCGACCGCCGGGTGCGGCGGCGAAAGGCCTCGAACAGGGCCGCCACCTCGTCCATCTCCTTGTGATCCCGCTGCAGGTTCACCACGACCCCGACCTCCGGCTCGTAGCGCGCGACCGAGCCGTCGCTCTCGTCGGCCTCCACGACCAGCAGGTCCGAGCGCCCGGCCCAGGCGTTTCCCCACAGCCCGCGGCGCTGCAGGAGCACGAGGTCACCGCCCGTGATGACGGAAGGATCGCGGCCGGTGCCGGCGAGGATCTCGAAGACCATGGCCACGACCGTGGACTTGCCGCTCGTGCCGGTGACGGCGATCGTGCGGTGATCGGCGACGAAGCGGGCGAGCAGCTCCGAGCGGTGCGCGAGCGGCACGCCCAGCCGGCGGGCCGCGGCGAAGTCGGGCACCTCGCGCTCGACGGCGGTGGAGACCACGACGGCCGCCGCCCCCTCCACCCCGCTGCCGTCCTGGGGCAGGACGCGGATGCCGAGCCGCTCGAGCTGGGCCCGCGAGCCGGGGCGCTCGCCGCGGTCGAAGGCACGATCGCTGCCGCTCGCCTGGCCGCCGCGCATCACCTGGAACTGCGCGAGCGCGCTCATCCCGCTCCCGCCCAGGCCCGCGTAGTGGAAGCGGCCGACCCGCCAGTCGGGCAGGGGCACGTCCTCGAGCACGGCCACGAGATCGCCCTCCTGCACCCGCTCGAACAGCTCGATCACGTCGAGATTGTCCAGCCGCACGCAGCCGTGCGACGCCGGCTCGCCCAGCTCCTCGGGGTGGTTCGTGCCGTGCAGGTAGATGTAGCGCTCGAGGGAATCGCAGCCCGGGCCGCGGTTGACCTGGTCCTCGAGCCCCGCGAGCGTGAGGATGCGCGTCAGGATCAGGTCGTCGGCGCGTGGCTCGCCTCGCCACACCTCGCCCGTGGGCACTCGGCTCGAGAACACGGCGCCCACGGGCTGGTCCGCGCCGATCTTCGCCTGCACGCGGTGGAGCCCGGGTGGCGTCTGGAGAGAGCCTTCCCGGCCGCCGACGCCCGCCGCCGCCGTGGAGACCGGGTACTCGGCGAGCCCGTTCCCCTCGTGGTCCAGGAGCACGAGCCGCTGGCGGGGCACATCCACCGCCAGCAGGTGACGCCACGACTCCGGGGGCACGGGCAGGCGCGCCAGGGCCGCGGTGAAGAGCGCGCGGGCACGTGCCGGCTCGGGCTTCGTCATGGCACGCCGACTGTGCCACAAGGACCGGGGAAATGGGAGGAGCAGGCCGGCGGGGCCGGCGGCCGAGGGAGCGGCGAGCGTGAGGCCGCGTCGCGTGCGGCGCCGCTCAGGCCCCCAGCCTGCCCGACGCCGCGGAGTGGTCGTCGGGGGCGGGAGCCGAGGCGTCGAGCAGCTCGCGCACCTTGCGCAGCAGCGTGTCGGGCGTGAAGGGCTTCTGCAGGAAGGCACGTCCGGGCTGCAGCACTCCCTGGCGCTCCACCAGGTCGTCGGTATAGCCCGACAAGTAGAGGATGCGCATGCCCGGCCGCCCCTCGGCGAGCTGCCGCGCCAGCTCGATCCCGCTCATGCCCGGCATCACCACGTCGGTGACCAGCGCGTGGACGGGGCCGCGGACGTGCCGCAGCCGGCCGAGCGCCTCCCGGCCGTTGGCGAACTCCATCACCTGGTAGCCGTTCTGGCGCAGCACCTCGCTCACGAGATTGCGCACGAGCGGCTCGTCCTCCACCAGCACGATGCTCTCGTCGCCGTGGGCCTCTCCCGGGGCCAGCTTCCTCCCGGGCCTCGCCTCGCCCTCCTCCTCCACGCGGGGCAGGTAGATCTTGAAGCTGCTGCCGTGGCCCGGCTCGCTGTAGACGAAGATGTTCCCGCCGCACTGCCGCACGATGCCGTACACGGTCGAGAGTCCGAGCCCGGTGCCCTTGCCCGGCTCCTTGGTGGTGAAGAAGGGCTCGAAGAGGCGCGCCTGCGTGGCCGCATCCATGCCCACGCCCGTGTCGCTCACGGCCAGCATGACGTAGGCCCCGGGCTGCACGGCCCGCCGGCGGGCATAAGCGTTGTCCAGCTCCGCCTGGGCGGTCTGGATCGTCAGGCGGCCGCCCTGCGGCATGGCGTCCCGCGCGTTCACCGCCAGGTTCATGATGACCTGCTCGATCTGCCCCGGGTCCACGCGCGTGCGGCCGAGTCCCGCCTCGAGCTTCAGGGCGAGATCCACGTCCTCGCCGATCAGGCGACGCAGCATGTCCGCCATGCCCTCGATGACCGAGTTGAGGTCCACGGGGCGCAGGCTCAGCACCTGCTTCCGGCTGAAGGCCAGGAGCTTCTGGGTGAGCGAGGCCGCGCGATCGGCCGCGCGCTTGATCTCGTCCACTTCCTGGAAGAGCAGATGGTTCTCGGCGAGCTGGTCGAGGAGCAGGTTGCTGTAGCCGAGGATCACCGTCAGCAGGTTGTTGAAGTCGTGGGCCACGCCGCCCGCCAGCCGCCCCACCGCCTCCATCTTCTGCGCCTGGTGGAGCTGCGCCTCGAGCTGAACGCGCTCGCTGATGTCCCGCGCCGTCGCCACCAGGGCGACGGCGCCGCCGGGCTCGACGAGGCGGGCGACGCTGCCCTCCAGGACGCGCCAGCCACCCTCGCGGTGCCGGAAGCGCAGGCCGGTGATGAGCGGCGTCGCGCCCCGCAGCAGCGCCTCGTCCATCCCGGCGGAGACGGCCTTGACGTCGTCGGCGTGCACCATCTCCAGCCAGCGCCGACCCACGACCTCGCTGGGCGGGTATCCCAGGACCCGCGACATCGAGGGGCTCGCGAAGGTGATCACGCCCCGGGTGTCGACGATCGTGATCACGTCGGCGGCGTTGTCCACGAGCAGGCGGTAGCGCTCCTCCGTCGCGCGCAGGGCCTGCACCGCCTCCCGCCGCTGACGGCGCTGCTCGGCCTCGCGCAGCTCGCGCTCCACCGCCGGCACCAGGCGCGCGAGCTTGTCCTTCGTCAGGTAGTCGTTGGCCCCCGCCTTCATGCAGGCCACGGCCACGTCCTCACCGATGTGGCCCGAGACCACGATGAAGGGCAGATCGTGGGCGCTCTCCTTCAGGACGGCGAGTGCCTCCGGCGCGTCGAACTTCGGCATGGAGTGGTCGGCGATGACGATGTCCCACGCGCCCTGGGCCAGGCTCTGGCGCATGGCTTCCGCCGTGTCGACGATCGCGTAGTCGGGGTCGAAGCCGCCGCCGCGCAGCTCGTGGAGGATCAGCTCCACGTCCTCGCGCGAGTCCTCGACGAAGAGGATGCGCACGGGCCCGCTCATGGCCGAGCGCCCCGGCGGGCCGCGGCGGCCAACACCGCTCGCGGCGCAGGCGAAGAACGGGGAGAAGGCATGGCTGGAGTCTGTTGCTCGTCCGCACCGGTCGGAGGCTCGCAGGTCTCGGTGCGGCGCCGGGCGTCCCCCGCTGCGGGCAGTCTCCTACGAATCGGCACGCTATCCAAGTCACCTCCCGGGGCGCGGACCCGGCGGGAGACCGACGAGCACGCTTCGCGCGTCGTCTCCTTCGCGCTCACCGACCCGGCGCCGCGACGGCCTCGACCGAGGCCGGCTAGCGGGCGTGCGGCTGAGTGGATTCCTGCTCGCCCGGCGGCTGATCGTGGACGTCGCTCTGTGGAGGCGGCGTCACGTTGCGCCGGCCGGCCCGCGAGCTGAGTCCACCGGCCCGGCCGATCCGCGACATGTGGTCGCGGTTCCTGCTCACGGCCACTCCGCCCTTGCGCCCCGCTGCCCGTGCCTCGTCGGCGTTGAACTCGTGCGCGGTCCCCTTCTGGTGGGCAGCGCGGCCTCCGCGCCGAGCTATCTCCCGCTGCTTGTCGCGGCTCATCGCGGCAAAGCCGCGCCGTTCACGCCCTGTCATCGCATCTCCCTCTCGCGCTCCGACTCGCCCGGTCACCTGTCCGCCTCGCGGGCCGTGCCCCGAGCCGCCTCGCTACCGCCGCCTGGCCGGGAGCTCGTCGAAGGCGCTTGATCGGACCACCGCGCCTGGACACCGCCGCCATTCTCCCTGCCCCGTCGTTTGCGGGGCTCGTTGCAGCGCCGGTCCCACTTCGTATGGATGAGTCGCCCCTTGAGCCCGATTCCGGTCCCACCCCTGCCGTCGTAGGGCGGGTCGCAAATTCGGCGTCAGGCCCCGGACCCTCGCTCGCGCGGCGAGGCCCGAGGCGACCGTGAGCGCGCAGCGAGGCGGGACCGGGCGCCCGGGAAGTGGATGCGCGGCGGGCACGAATCGTCTCCGGCGGCAGGGGTTCGAGCGGTCGCGGTCCGTGATAGACTTGATCGGTCACCGGGACCGATCACGTCCCGGCCACGAGTATTGCCCCTCACCGCGGGGTCCGGCGTGGGGCGGGCTTCGTTGCGAAGCCTGGGCGCCGGACCGGCACGGGCAGGACGCTCGGATCCCGCACGGCGCGCGACGGAAGTCTTGCTGCACCGCCGACAGGCGCACTGCGGGAGAGGAATGGCGCGAGGGACCCCCGAGCAGCGGCGAGCAACAGGGCGCTTCGTCCAGACCGCGAGTGTCGTTCCTCCTTGCGGTTCTTCGCGACCGCGGCTCGCCTCGAGATCCGCCGAGGCGGGCGGAATGCCCGGCATTTGGAAGGGGCAGTCCGCAAGGGCCGCAATGGCGCTCCGCACGCGGCACCCCGATCCCGTCAAGCTTCCGCCAATCTTGAAGCTAAGAAGAACGAATCCATTGCGGGGGCGCCTGGCTCTAAGTAGCGTTCTCAACCGTAGGAGTGTCGCGCCGCCGGTCGCCGCACGGCACATGGCTTGCCACAGCCGCAGCACCCTTGGCCCACGCTGGGAGACCATGCGAAACGCACCGTTGCTGACCGTCGGGTTGCTGGCCGGGGCGCTGCTCGTGGCGC
>JAWOLC010000126.1:0-4856 GCA_033853925.1 Candidatus Eiseniibacteriota bacterium | reverse complement strand
CGATGCCGTAGATGCTACAGAACTTCGCGTCCTCCTTGTTACCGGCGCCGTTGTCGATGAGCACGAGCGCATCGGGCGTCTCCACCAGCAGGCAGCGCATGGCGAGCGGGATGCGGTTGCGCTCGTCGGCGGGGATGCGCTTCTCCCAAAGCGGCTTGGGTACGACGCCGAACATGGCGCCGCCATCCAGCCGCTGCAGGCCGCCCTCGAGGGCGTGCAGGGTGAAGCGGCCGAGGCGGCGGGTGCGGTGCAGGGGAAGGTCGACGGCGGTCATTGCGCGGGAATCTCCGTGGGGTCCATGGACGAGGGCATCGCATGGCGGCGGCGAGGCGCCCGGGGTTTGCGGCGGCCGACCAGCTTCTCCAGCGCGCCCCAGGTCACGATCTCGCGCTCCTCGACGCGCGCGAAGAGGCGGCCGAGCAGGGCCGCGGTGACGCGGGCATCGCCGTAGGCGCGATGGCGGGCCTCGTTCTGGAGGTTGAAGAAGTAGCAGAGCGCGTCCAGCGAGCGGGAGGCGACCTCGGGCACGACCTTGCGGGCGAGGCGGACGGTGCAGAGCACGGGCGCCTGGAGCGGGACGCCCGTGGCGCGCTCGAGCTCCCAGGAGAGGAAGCGCCAGTCGAAGGCAGCGTTGTGAGCCACGAACACGCCCCCTTCCAGGATGCGCGCCACGGCGGGCGCGATCTCCTCGAAGCGAGGCGCGTCGCGCACCATCTCCCAGGTGATGTTGGTCAGCGACGAGATGAAGGCGGGGATCGGCCGCTCCGGGTTCACGAGCGAGGAGAACTCCTCGAGCACGGTCCCGTCGTACGCCATGCGCACGGCCGCGACCTCGGTCACGCGGTGGCCGCGCAGGGCGCTGCCGCCGGTGGTCTCGGTGTCCACCACGACGTACTCCAGCGCGCGCAGCGCGGGCCCTCCGTCCGGCGCGAAGGCGTCCGCCGCCCCGGGCGCGGCGAGGGCGACAGGTCTCACGCGCGCGCCAGGCGCGGCGGCCGCGGCCGGCGGGGGCGCGAGCCGCTCCCGGACCAGCGCCGGCGGCGCGGCGACCAGCGCCCGGGACCCGGCCGGCGCAGGGAGCACGGGGGCGGCGGGGGCGAGCGTCAAGCGGCGGGGGCGGCCGGACCCCGGCTCGGCGGGCGAGATGATGAGCCCGGGCAGCTCGAGCTGGTCGGCGCGGGCGGTCACGCGACGTCCTCGCGCACCAGGGGCATGGTCATGCAGCGGCCGCCGCCGCCGCCGCGCACGAGCTCCGAGCCCTCGAAGCAGATCGCCAGCTTCTCCTCCTCGGCCGGCTCGCGCCCCGCGGCGAGGAACTCCTCGGCGCCGACGGTGCGGTAGCCGGCCTCGCGCTCCAGCTCGCTGTAGGTCTCACGGTTGCGGGAGTAACCCAGGATGACGCCGGGTCGCACCGCCACGAAATTGCACCCGCTCGACCACTGCTCCCGCTCCTGGAGGGTCCGCCGGGGGCCGCCGCAGAAGACCGGCGAGAGCGCCAGCCCCACTTCGCGCAGGCCGGCGAAGAGGTTGGGCATCTCGCGCACGCCCTTGCGCCCCGCGTGGTAGTGCAGGATCGGCACGCGCGTCGGGCCGACGAAGCTGGGCGGATAGACGACGCAGTGCTCCCGGTCGATCATGGTGAAGATCATGTCCAGGTGGATCATGGCCCGGTCGGTCGGGAGCACGGCCACCAGGATGTCGCGGACCCCCACCTGTTGCACCAGGCTCTCGGCGATGATGTCGAAGGCGCCCGGACTGGAGCGCTCGGACATGCCCAGCAGCACCACGTCGGGGCGGAGCACGTGGACGTCGCCGCCCTCGAGGGTGTAGCCGGCGCGCCGCTCTTCGCTGCCGTCGTAGATGATGCCGCGATTGGCCAACGCGGGGTGATAGGTGAAGAGCGCCTTCATCAGGATCTCCTCCGTCCACCGGACCGTGAACTTCATGGATCCGATGATGACGCCCTCGCCCACGACCATCGCGGCGTCGCGGGTGAAGAAGAGATTCGGCAGCGGCGGCAGCTCGTAGCTCTCGACGTTGAGGAGCTGCTGGAGGGGCCCGGCCTCGACCTCGCGCCCCTCGATGAGCATGTCGACCAGCTCGCCGGCGGGGAGGTCGAGGAGCTGCCGGCCCAGGGGCTCCGAGCGGGCGACGTCCATCACCCGCTCGATCAGGAAGGTGCGCACCTCGGGCAGGTCGGCGATCTCGGCCAGCAGCTCACGCACGCGCAGGACGCGGGCGAAACGGGCGAGGATGGCCGTGAAGCGATCGTGCTCGCTGCGCGCGCGGTCCAGGTCGATGATGTCGTCGTAGAGGAAGTCCTCACGCGTGCTGGGCGTGACGGCGAGCAGCTCCGCGCCGGGTCGATGGCAGAGCACCGAGCGCAGCGATCCGATCTCGGACGTGACCCGCACGCGCGACGCGGTGCTCACGCGCCGCCCCCGCGCCCGCGCTTGCCGAAGGTCCCGAAGAACGAGAGGTCCTTGCGGACCTGGGCCCCCGTCGCGGCGGAGCGGCGGGCGAGCTCGTCGCTGGAGGCGGTGCCCTGGCGCTCCAGCTCGCTCAGCAGGCGCAGGTAGAGGGACAGGCGACCGACGGTGGACTCGGGGACCTTGCGGTTCACGGCATGCCGGCGGAACGGGAAAGGGAAGTGCGCGCCGCGTCGGGGTTTCGGCTCGCTCGTGAGGACATTCACAATGCTAGGACCGGGGCGCCGACGCGTCAATCGGAGTCGGGGGGATCCGCAGGCGCAGCGAGGCGGGCGCGCGCCCCTGCAGCGTCAGCTCCCCGCCCAGGATCTCGGCGATGCGCGCCGCCATCGCCAGGCGCAGCCCGGCGCCGCTCCGGATACCGCTCTCCTCCAGGGTGCCGGCGGGGGTGCCGGCATCATCCCCGAGGAGGGGGCCATCGCGCGCCGGGTCGAGCGCCGTGCCGTCCACCCGCACCACGAGCGCCCCGTCCTCCCCGGCGAAGCTCAGCGTCAGGGTGGCGCCGGGCGAGGCGCGGACGGCGGCGCCGATGGCCAGGTCGAGCGCGGCGCCCAGGCGGCCGGCGTCGGTCACGAAGGCGGGCAGCGCCTCGCCCAGCGCCACCTGGAGCCGGACCGAGCGCCCGGCGGCCAGCGCCCGGGCGCTCTCGGCCGCCACCCCGGCGAGCTCGGCGCTGTCCACCTGTTGCAGGTCGAGCGTGACGTCGTGCTCGGGGATGAGCAGGTCGGTGAGGCCGTCGATCAGGTGGCGGAGCTGGCCACCGGAGGTGCCGATCCGGCGGATGGCGTCCATCGCCTTGTCGGGGAGCGGCCCCAGCAGCCCGTCCGTGAGCAGCTCCTGGTAGCCGACGATCGCCCCGAGCGGGCTGCGCAGCTCGTGGCTGAGCAGCCCGAGCAGGTGCCGCAGCTCGGTATCGCGGCCGAAGCCGCCGCCGAGCGCCGCCGGGGCGACGGGCCCGGCCGTCGGCCCGGGCGCGGCGGCCGTCCGCGCCCGGGCGGCATCCGCGTAGCCGTGGGCACGGCGTCGCTCGGCCGCCAGGGCGAGCGCCATGAAGACCACGGCGGCGGCGAGCAGGACGACGCAGGCGACGAGCAGGACGACGATCATGAGGCCGGCGCCGGCAGGCGCCCGTTGTCCTCGGGAGTCCATACCCGGGGCGCGTCCGAAACGGGGCGGAGGATGATGTAGGCGAGGACGACGCCCACCAGCAAGGTCAGCACGGCCGCCGGTCGTCCGAGGTGCAGCACGTCGACCACCAGCCCCCAGATGAAGGGCCCGGTGATCGCGGAGAAGCGACCGACCATGCCGTAGAGGCCGTAGAACTCCCCCACCCGCTCGGGCGGGGTCAGCCGGAGCATGTACGGCCGGTCGGCCACCCAGGTCCCGCCCAGCGCGATCCCCGCCAGGCACGCCGCCGGCCAGAAGACGAGGCCGGTGAGGTGGAGGTACCCCACGAGCGCCACCCAGACGAAGACCACGGTCCAGAGTCCCAGCACAATGTTCAGCGCGCGCTTGGGCCCGATCCGGTCCACCACGCGCCCCCAGAAGAAGATGGCCCCGATGGCCGCGCAGGCGGTCGCGGTCATCATGACGAAGATCACCTGCGCGGCGGTAAAGCCCACTTCGTTGGTGACGTACACGCCCATCATGGTGATGACCGTGTTTACCGCGTCCGTGTAGCAGGCCCGGCCGACGAGGAACCGCAGCAGCCCGGGAAAGCGCTTCCCTTCCCTCACCGTCCCCGCCACCTGACGGACGGCCGCCGGGATGGCCACCCAGCTGAAGTGCCGGCGCGGGCGTACGCGCTCGCGGATGAAGAAGAACGCCGGCAGCGCGAAGAGCAGGAAGAGCGCGGCCGTGATACGGAAGACGAGCGTGTAGCGCGCCGACTGTACGTCGTGGGGGAAGTGCTCGACGCCGTGCAGGATGGTGAAGGCGATGGCGACGCCGATCAACGAGCCCACGTACCCCATGCCGATCCCCACGCCGCCCACCCGGCCGACGTTTTCCGGCGTGCTGACGTCGGGCAGGAGCGCGTCGTAGAACTGGATCCCGGCCTGGTAGGCGAAGTTCGCCAGCACGAAGAAGACGAGCGACAGCGCCAGCCCCCACGTGCCCAGCAGCGCGGTGAAGCCCACGCAGATCAGCGTCGAGACGGCCAGGAAGGGCACGCGTCGCGCCGACTGGTCGGTGAGCGCGCCCAGGAACGGCGCCGTGACGAAGATGAGGGCCTGAGACACGCTGGTGGCCCAGGCGAAGTCCTTGTCCACGCCCCCCATCACGTTGACCACCCAGAGGGAGAAGAACGTGGACGCGATGTTCATGGAGTAGATGACGTTGGCCAGGTCGTACAGCACCCAGCTCGCC
>JAWOLC010000125.1:0-31581 GCA_033853925.1 Candidatus Eiseniibacteriota bacterium | reverse complement strand
GGCGCCGCCAGGGCCTGGACCTCGCGCGCCGACAGCACGGCGCCGCGGTAGTCGAGCCGGGGCGCCGCGGCCGCCGGCGGCGCGCCGACGGCGGCGAGCGCGAGCCCCACGAGCAGGAAGAGGCGAGAGCGGCGCATCAGAAGAAGGCCCTCAGCTCGGCTCGCCCCGTGGTGAGCGGCGAGCGATCCACCCAGTCCTTCACGTTCAGGGACACCCCCGCGGTCGTGGTCTCGTGCACGCGGTAGTCGGCGCGCGCGTTGGCCTCCCAGCGGGGCACGCCGGCCGGGTCCGAGGTGGGCAGCAGGTTCACGGCCGGTGGACCGGTGACGAAGGCGCGCCGCAGGGTCAGCTCCGCCCGCCCGCGCTTGCCCAGCGCGTAGCCGAGATCGGGGCCCAGGCGCACGCTGCGCGTGTAGTCCAGCTGGCCCTCGGGCCGCGAGCGCACGACCTCGAGGGCTCCCACGGCCTTGAGCTTGGCGTCGGGCGTGTAGACGAGCTGCCCGACGGCCGACTCCTCCACCAGGGTGCGCCCGTAGCCCGCGGTACCGGTGAGCGTCTGCGCCGCGACCCGGCGGCGCACGCTCGTCTCGACCTCGGTGCTCAGCACCCGCGTCGGACGCGTACGCCAGCGCGCGCTCAGGCTGCGATCGTCCAGCGTCTGGGCGAAGTTGTCCCAGGAGCGGTCGCCGCTCACGCGCCGCTCGGCGCGCAGGCGCAGCGCCGCGACGCGCGAGTCGGGCGCCAGCTCGGCCTCGAGGCGCTGGAGCACGCTGCCCTGCCAGAGGTCGCCGTCCCCCAGGGCCGCCCCCGGCGAGAGGAAGGGATCGAGCATGCGCAGCTCGCCGCGGCGCCGCGAATCGGTCTCGAAGTCGAAGCCGGCCCGCGTCCCTCGCCAGGCGCCCTGCCCGGGAATCTGCCACTCGGCGTGCGCGCTCGTCGCCGCCCGCGCCACCGGGGCGAGCGTCTGGCTCACGACGGTGGTCACGTCGTAGTCCCCGACCCCGATGTAGTTGCCCAGCGCGTCGTAGCCTCCCTTGCCGCCGCCCACGTAGACGACCTGGCGCACCTGCTCGTTCTCGCCCTCGCTGGTGATCTCCACGTCGAGGTGGCCGCGCAGGCCGCGGGGAGCGTCCTCGCCCTTCAGCCGCACGCTCGCCAGGTCGCTCCGGCCGCGGTGGGGATCGGCCAGGGGCTCGATCAAACGCCGCTGCAGGTTCACCGCCGCCGAGAGCCGGGCAGCCGCCGGCGTCTCCAGCGAGAGCCGCATCGTCCGCGCCTGGGACTGATCCACGAACGAGCCGGACTCGAGGCGGGCGTCGCGGCGCAGGCTCAGCCCGGCGAGCGCGTGCCAGCGCAGCCGGCCCGGGCTGCCCAGCTCGACGCCGGCTTCGCGATAGCGATCGCCCGTGCGCGCCGTGTCGCTGGGGAAGCGACGCTCGTCGCTCTCGCCCCGCACGGCGGGCTCGAGCCAGGGCAGGCGCAGGCGCAGCTCGCCGGTCATGCGCTCGCGCCCGCCGTCGGCGAAGAGCAGGCCCTCCTGGCGGGCGTCCGCGCGCTCCCAGCGCGCGCTCGTGACCACGACCCCCTCGCGCTGCCAGCTCACGCCGCGGCGCCACGAGGAGAACGCCGCCGGCGTGGTGAGGCGCCCCGCGAGCACGCGCAGCTCGCCGCCCATCCTCGGCCGGAGGAAGCCGGTCAGCTCGACGCGCCGCGCGTGCTCGAGGTCGCCGGCGACCGGCAGCCCCCAGTCCTCCTGCTCGAACGGCTGCTCGAGCTGGGTGAAGGGCGCGAAGCGGTCGCTCACCGCCCGCGCCGACAGGGCCAGCCCTCCTTTGCCCAGGAGGCCCGGCAATCCTCCCTCCAATCCCAGCTGGGCGCGCCCGGCGCCGCCCGTGTGGTGGTTGTCGTCCAGGCTCGAGAAGGTGTTGGGGTCGAACTTCGAGGCGGCGCCCTCCACCTCGAGCTTGAGCGCGCCCGCACGTACGCCCCCGCCCACCGACCAGAGCTGGTGGGCCTCCGCCAGGGGCAGCGCCCGCCCGACGCGGAACGCCCCGCGACCCGCGCCCACCCAGCGGTAGGCCGTGCGTCCGGCCACCACCAGCGAGTCCTGGTAGTCGCCCTGGCCCGCGGTGACCCGAGCGAACTGCACGTTGAAGCGACCCGAGTCCGGGCCCGCGAAGGCGAACGCCACCTGCCCGGTGGCCACCCGCACGGTGTCGTAGTCGCCCGGGCCGGCCGCGGCCCCCGGGCTCACGGCCGCGTCGGCGGAATCGCCCGCCGCCGCGAGCGCCGCCAGGTCCGCCGGGCTCAAGGTGACGTTCAAAGGCCGGCCGCGATCGTCGCTCTCGCTCATCGCCTGCGTGTAGAGGAAGAAGCGCCCCGAGTCCCAACGTCCCGAGGCTCCGGCCAGGTTCCGGCGGTAGCGGTTCAGCGTGTACTGGTAGTCCACGGTGATGCGAGAGGTGGCGGCGATGGGCCGGCGATTCGTGAAGGTGATGCGCGCGCGCTCGTAGTCCATCGCGTAGTCGGCGGCTTCCCCACGCGCCAGGCGCGTGCCGTCCACCGTCACCACCTCGCTGCCCGCGACCACCGAGATCCCGGCGTTGCCGTCGCGGTCGACGAGCTGGTAGGGCCCCTGCAGCCCCTCGGTCCCGTAGAACTGCATGCGGAAGTACTCGCCCTGCGAGTTGGCCGCGGCCACGACGCCGTGGAAGCCGCCCACGCTCCACTCGCCCCGCACGCCCTGAACCTGCCGGTCGAGCCGCCCGAACTCGCCCTGCTGCAGGCTCAGCGGCACGTCACCCAGCGCGGCTCCTCCCTGGGGCGCGGTGACCTCGATGAGCACGCGGTCCAGCGCCTGCAGGTCCTGCGTGCTCCCCGTCGAGGTGAGCGGCAGGTTGCGGTCCGAGAGCACGCCCGTGAGCTGGACCCCGGGGGCGAGCGTGCCGCTCACCGCGAGGTCGAGCGACTGCCGCAGGAAGGCGTCCTGGCTCGAGCCGAAGTCCACGGCGATCGTCTTGTTCCCGTTCAGCGAGAGGTTGGTGCCGCTGGGCGCGGTGGAAGGGCTGTGACCGGTGGCGGGGTGGGCGGCCGGAGCCGGGCCCGCCGGCGCCCGGGTCGCGGAGGTGTCGCGAGCCGCGGGGGCCGGCGCGCGATAGGTCTGCACCTCCCAGTCGAGAGCCGGCGGGGCGACCAGCCAGCAGGCCGAGATCCACAGCGTGTCGCCCGGCACGGGCGCGTGCAGCAGCCGCAGCTCGCCGCGCAGGGGATCGAGCAGGTAGTCGGCGCCTCGGCGCCAGCTCCGTTCGCGGGTCCAGAGCGAATCGCTGCCCGCGCGCAGGAACGTGCGCGGAAGCTGGTAGACCAAGGTGCCCGAGCGCTGGACCAGCGCGAGCGTGCCGCAGCCGGGGTCGGCCAGCACGGTGTCCCGCGGCGCCGGGGCCGCCGCGGCCGCCGCGGCCGGCCGCGACGGAGCCAGGGTCGCGCCGATCATCAGCGCGACGAGCGACAGCGTGGAGGTGCGCACGGCTCACCGCCCGGGAGGTGCGGCCGTCCTGGCGGATTCGATGGAGAAGCGGCGCACGCGGCCGGCGCCCCCCTCGGCCACGAGGAGGCTCCCTTCGGACGCGAAGGCCAGGCCGCGCGGCCGCGCCAGGTCGTCTCGGGCGGCCAGCAGGTCTCCGCTGGGAGAGAAGAGCCACAGCCGGCCCGAGGTCTCGTCCGCGACGGCGATCCGTCCGCTCTCGTCCACGGCCACCGGCAGCGCGCCGCGGCCGGGCTGGACCGCGAGGGGCCACGAGGCGAGCGGCTCGCCGCCTGCATCCAGCCGCTGGACCCGCGCGCCGGCGCGCTCCGTGGTCACGAGACCCCCGCGCCGGTCGGCGCCGACGCCGCTCAGGCCGCGGAACGAGCCGCCCGCCGTGCCGTAGCCGCCCAGCGTGCGCACGAAGCGTCCGGAGAAGTCCAGCACGAGCACGCGATCGCGGTCGGCGTCCACGACGTACAGCGCACCGCCGCGGTCGGCGGCGATCGCCACGGGATCCAGGCGGCCGAGGTCGTCCTCCAGGGCAGCCAGATCGGCGAGCACACCCACCAGACGACCGAACAGGTCGTAGAGGACGATGCGCCGATTCTCGCGGTCCAGCACGGCGACCCCGGCGGACCCCACCGGCGCCGCTCCGGCTGGCCGGCGCAGATCGCCGGGATCGCTGCCGAGAGCCCCCGCCTCGCCGAGCCACGTGCCCTGCGCGTCGAAGCGCACGAGCCGATGCTGCTCGGCGTCGGTGACGTAGATGCGCCCGAAGGCGTCGCAGGCGACGCCGCTCGGCTCGCCCAGCGCGGCGCGATCCTCGTGCGCGGCCCCGATCGTGAGCGTGGGGCGCAGGCGCAAGGGGAGCGAGTCCGCCACGGGCGCCGGCCCGCCTGCGGGCTGCCCGGCCAACGCGCTGTCCGCGCGGGCCCCGGCCCCGGCGCTGTCCGCGTCCGCTGCGGCCTCGGCCGCGCCGGCAGCGCGCCAGGCGAGCAGGAGGAGCAGGACGAGAGGCAGGAGATGTCGCGACATGAGAAGCCCTAGAACTGGGCGCGCACCCGAACCTGGAAGCCCGCCGGGTCCAGTCCGGACACGGGGACGGCCTCCACGCGCCAGGCATGGGCCGGCGCCTTCGCGCGTCCCGCGACACGGGCCGCGTGCAGCGCGCTCACGATGCGGTTCGCCACGGCGACGGCCAGGACCGTGTTGGCGCGCTGAGCGGCGCGCTGGGCGTACTGGCGCTCGCTGCGATAGCGGTCCAGCGCCTCGGGGCTCGCCCAGCGCCAGACATCCGCGCCCCTCAGCGAGTGCTCCTCGATGTACGCCCGGTACGCGGCAGGATCGTTGTAGTAGAGGTTGGCGGCATCGCGAGCCACGACCAGCCGGTTGTAGTCGTCGCTGCTGGCGAACCCGCCCACGATGCGCCGCCACTCCTCGTCTCGGCCCCGCAGATCGATGCCCGCGGAGATCCGCGCGAGGCGGAGGTAGTTGTCCTGGCGGATCGCGTCCTGAATGCGGAAGGCGGTGAAGGCGCCCCAGATCGCCGCCTCCGCCAGCCCGAAGACCGCCGCCGCGCGCGGCCGGCCCAGCGTGGCCTGCCCCCAGCCGGGAAGGGTGAGGGAGCGAAGCAGGATGCGCGCGCGCTCGGCGCTCAGCGCGAGCTGGGGTGGCGGCGCCGGCGAGGCGGGGGCGCGCTTCGCCTCCGCCGAGGGGGCGAGCCGAGCCTCTCCCGCGCCCGAAGCAGGCTCGATCAGGAAAGAAGCCGGGGCGAAAGCGCGGGCGGCAGGCGTGGCGCCGGCCGAGGAATCCGAACCGGGCCGAGAGGACGCGCCCAGGGTGGAGTCCGCCATCCCGACGCCGGCTGCGAGCGTCGGAGTCGCAGGCGCCGCGACCGCCGGCGCGCTGGAGAGCGCGAGCCCGAGGACGATGAGGGCGACCCAGCCGGAGGCACTCATCAGAACCTCCGCTCGAGGGCGGCCTGCAGCTCCGGGCTGCCGCGATGCCATGACGTCCTGAGCTTCAGCTGGAGGTTCTCCTGCAAGGGCACATTGTGCAGGCGCGCGGCCCGCAGGGCGTCCAGCGCCGCCAGCAGGTGGTTGGCCCAGAGCCCGTACGCCACCTCGGTGGCCCGAAGGTACTTACCCCGCATCTGCCCGCGCATGTCGAGAAACGCGTCGCGCGAGCCGATGGGGCTGCCGCCCCAGCCCGAGAGGTAGGACGAGTTGCGGCCGATGGTCTCGTAGAACGCCTCCGGGTCGTTCGCCCACATGGCCTGCAGGGCGGACGGGTCCCCGCCCGTGGCCTGGCTCCAGCGCGCGAAGGACCAGGCGCTGGCGGAGTCCGCCGGGTTGCCGGCGAAGCGCGCGGCCTGGTCGCGCGCCACCTGCGCCTTGTGCACGTAGTAGCGGTTCGCCCACCAACCCACGACCTCGAGGAGCCCGAACAGCAGGCTGCTCCGCTCCCCGACGTAGGCCTGGCCCGCTCCGGGCAGCACGGCCGAGAGCCCCGCCGCCAGCCCCTCGGAGCGCCACTCCGGCACGTTGACCTCGACGTAGGTCGTGTCCTCCGACGGGCCCCACGAGCGCTCGATCGCCCGCTGCGCCAGCACCAGGCCGGGCTTCTCGTGACCGGTCACGAGCGGCAGGGCGAGGGGCGAGCCGTGCAGGCCCGCGGGGACGACCGCCGCGGCGGGCGCCACCGCGAAGGCGAGCGCCAGCGCCGCCAGGATCGGCGCGCGCGGGATCCGGCACCTCATCGCAGCAGCCCCACCTGGAGGATCTCGACGTGCTCCGTGCCCGCGCCCTGGAAGCGCACGCGCGCGAGGTAGAGGCCGGCCGGGAGCTGGCCGGGCTCCCAGATCTGCACGTTCTCGCCCTGCAGCCCGGAGCGCGAGAACGAGGCGACCTGGTGCCCGGAGGTGTCGAGGATCCGGAACTCCACCTCCGCCGGCTCCGTGAGCCGGAAGGCGAAGGAGACCGGGTGCCGGCGCGCCGGATTCGGATAGACGATGAGCGACCCACTGGCCAGCGGGCCCGCCGAGGCCGCGGGCGCGGCCGGCGTGGAGGAGACGGGAAGAGCCGAGGAGCGGCCGGGATCGCCGCCGAGCATGGTCCACGAGTTGGCCACCAGGTCGCGCAGCGCCACCGGCAGCGTGTACGCGTAGAGCAGCCCGAAGCGATCCGGCGCGACCAGGTCCAGCGAGCCGTCGCGGTTCAGGTCCGCGGCGACGGGCGAGCCCGTCGCGCCGCTGCCGGTCGCCAGGGGCCAGCCGTCCGGCGTCCCCCCGTCGGCGCGGATCGCGGCGACGATGCCGCTGGCGTTCATGCCCACCACCTCGCTGCGACCGTCGCCGTCGACATCCAGGGCGAGCGGCGGGCTGTCGGTGCGCAGCGACTCCACCGTGCCCGGCTTCGGCCAGCCGGGCGACGGGTACCCCGTGCGATTCACGAAGGCCAGCCCCGAATGGACGGTCTGCGTGAGCACCTTGGGCAGCCCGTCCCCATCGGGATCGCCGGCGCCCAGTCCCGCCAGGATCGTGTCGCCGTAGGAATGCCCCCAGCCGGGGAGAGGCGTGCCGTCGGCGCACAGGGCCCAGAGCTTGTCGGCCTCGTGCACCACGAGGGCGGGGACCCCCACGCCGCACGTCGCCGCCGGAGCGGTCTTGCCCGCGACCAGCGGGGCCGCGCCATCGAAGGGGATCCACAGCAGGTCGGGCGCGAAGCCGGGACCGCCGAGCCGCCGCGGCGGACAGACCGCGAGGATCGAGTCCACGCCCGGGCTCTGCGTCCGCAGCTCCATGATCGCCACCTCGCCGTCGGCGCTGGCGGCGCCCACGTGCAGCGGCAGGCTCTGGGCGCCGCCGGAGCCCGCGGCGCAGACCTGGTACCCGGGGGTCACGTCCACCGCGAGCCGGCCCGAGATCGGCGCGCCGAGCGGGGGATCGCTGCGGGCCGTGACGTCCCCGCCCAGGCCGATCGCGTACACCCTGCCGTCCGCGCAGCCCACGAGCACGCTGGCGTTCGGATAGAGCCCGGCGATGACCGGCGGAGTCGTCGCGACCACCGGCAGGGGCGCGGGCCATCCGGGCAGCGGCTGGCCGCGGTGGTCCACGAGCCACACGCGCCCGCCCGGCGAGCTGGTGTCGGGGCCCGCCGCGTAGGTCGTGGCCGCGAAATAGGCGGGGCCCACGGCCGGGAACCCCGGCAGCGACGCCTCCCCGATCGGGAGCGCCGCCATCACGGGCATCGGGCGGCGGTCCAGATGCGCGAAGGCGAACGCCCGCGTGCTGTCGAGGCCGAGCCCGTCCGCGCGCACCGCGAAGAGGGCCGCGCTGTCGGGGTCCGCCACGCGCACGGTGCGGCCCCCCTGCTCCACCTCGAGCGAGTCGTGGCCCCCGGCCCAGCACACCTCGAGGTCGCGATCCCCGTTCGCGTCCACCGCGAGGAGCAGCGGGCCGCCGGGCGGGAAGTCCGCGGCCACCGGCCAGCCGGGCAGCTCCCACGTGCGCCGCGCCGCCAGGTGCATCACCAGCCCGGGGTCGTCGAGGAAGGAGAGCTGCTTGTGCGGCCGCGTGCCGATGTGCGGCACGAGATCGGGGAAGGTCGTGTCGGAGAGCACCGGGTTGTTGTCGAGGAACCAGGGATCGAAGGGCGCCCCGAGGAGGTAGGGCGAGCCGGTGTCGCCCAGGTCCATGAGCCCGTCCGCCTCGAGCACGGAGATGCCGTAGCGGTCCGGGTTCGTGTTGAAGCCGTAGTCGGCATTCACCCGCAGGGAGGTCGAGAAGGGGATCACGCTCTCGTCGATGTGCCAGGCGAGGATGCCCGTGCCCGGCAGCAGCGCGTCGTACTCGAAGCGGTCCGGGTTCTTCGGCCCCAGGATCACGTGGGTCAGGCTGTCCTGATCCAGCTCGATGATGTCGGCCGGCGCGAGGTAGCGGTTCTCGAGCAGCAGGTACTCGTCGCTGGACAGGGTCACGCGTCGCACGTCCGGGTTGCGCTCGCTGTTGGCCAGGGCGGTCGTGTCGGCGTACCCCACCTCCGGGAAGGCCAGGGCGTCCGTGACGAAGAAGCGCTGCCAGGGGTCCACGCTGGGCGGCAGCATGCCCGTGGCGAACAGCGTGTCTCCCTGGAACACGAACTTGGAGCCCGCCAGGTTGCCGCTGTCCATCAGGCTCCAGTAGCCCACGACCGGCAGCCCGGTCTCGATGTTGTAGAGATCGGCGAGCCCGAAGAAGTTGTGCCCCGACTCGTGGGCGAGCACCCCGTTGATCGCCCCGTAGTAGCCGTCCTGGTTGATGGTCTCCGGGATGATCGAGGCGCGGTCGATCGGGCAGTACTTGGCCAGCGGGTCCGCGGGATCGGCGGTGGAGTCACAGATCGTCGAGTCGCGGAAGACCACGCGATCCGTGTCGCCGACCGTGAGCGTGAAGGAGGGGATGTCCTCCTTGCTGTCCTGGCGCACGTCGCTCTGCAGGTCGCTGCCGGCGTGGATCAGCACGAACCGGTCGTAGGAGCGCCAGGGGATGTGGTCGCCGAGGGCGGCGGACTGCGTGTCCGCGGCGAAGAACATGTCGCGGAACAGGTGCACGGCGGCCCGGTAGATCTCCTGGCTGAACGTCCAGGGCCCGTAGTCGGCCATGTCGGTGAGCGAGTAGGCGGGGGTGTCGCCGCGCGGCCAGACGTCCCCGGTCACCACGACGCGCCCGTAGGACATGGCGTCGTAGTAGCGCGACAGGGCCTCGAGGTGGCTGGCGAAGAAGGCGTGATTGCGCGGCGGCGGATCGATGGGGATGTTGTTGGGATCGGGGCCCGACAGGTCGAAATGGCCGTCGCCCGTGGAGGCACTGCCGCCGCGATCGCTGCGGAAGTCCACGAGGATGAAGGCGACCTTCAGCGTCTCGGGGGGCGTCTCGGCGGGCGCGAGCGCCATGGCCGCGTGCGGGCCGCGCGCCCGCTCCGGTGCCGGGCGCCAGCCGGCCCGGCGCTGGGCGCGCAGCGACCAGTCCGTGCCCGGCGCGCTCAGCACATCGTGGAACGACCGCCAGCGGCGCGCGCGCTCCTGCTGGACGCGGATGTCCTCGGCGCTGGCCACCGCGGGGACCGGCAGCCCCTTGCGGTGGAGGCGCGCGACGGCCTCGGGGCGGGCCACGCGACGGACCTGCAGGGTCGCGCCCACGCCGGCGGGCACGAGGGTTCCCGAGAGCAGGAAGGTCGCGAGCAGTGCGGTGGCGGCGCGGCCCAGCACGGCGCGGTTCTCAGACCTCAAGCGCGAACTGCTAGAAGCGCCAGCCGAGGCTGATCTTGTTGACGTTCGGCAGACCGGAATCCTTGGCCTGGGGAATGCTGCCGTAGTCCAGCGAGAACTTGGACCACACGAAGCCGACTCCGTACGTGAGCCCCTTGATGTCTCCGAGGGGATCGGAGTACCAACCCATGCGGCCGGCAATGCCGATCTTCTCCTCGCCGCCACTGGTCAGCGAGCCGAAGCGCACCTCACCACCAGAGTTCCACACCTGGAAGTCGCTGGTCACCAGCGACTGGTTGTAGTCGGACGCCAGCGTGATGCCCAGCATCCCCGGCGGGAGCACCTCCCAGGCGGCCCCGACCTTCAGGTTGCGGCTCAGCGGGCTCGCCTGGTCTTCGTTGATGAAGACCACGCTCGGGCCCAGGTTCTGGAGATTCGTCCCGAAGCGCAGCCGGGCCGCCTCGAGGCGGTACAGGGCGCCCAGATCGAAGGCGAACGCGGAGGCCGTGCCCTGGAGGTTCGAGGGCGCGAGCTGGATGTGGATGTACTTGACGCTCGCCCCGATCGCGAAGTTGGGCAGGAGCTGAGTCCCGTACGAGATCCCCGACGAGGCCTCGTAGGAGTCGAAAGTGCCGAGCTCCACGCCCTGGTCGCTCACCTGGGTGCTGCTGCCGTAGGAGAGGAAGGCGAGCGAGATCGCCAGGCCGCCCCAACCCTCCATCGGGTGGACGTAGCCGAGCTGGTTGTAGGACACGTCGTCCGCCAGACCGGGGACCAGCTTGGCGCTGGTGAGCTGCACTCCCGGACGCTTGACGAAGCCGAGGGCCGCGGGGTTCCACCAGGTCATGCCCGTCGGCTCCTCACCCAAGGCGACGCCGGCGCCCCCCATTCCGTTTTCCCTGCCGCCGGGCTGGATATCGAGGGAACGCCCGGTTCCCTGCGCGAAAGCCGTCGCGGCAAGCATGAGCCCGGCGACGAAGACGAAAGCGGTGACAAGAAGACGCATGATCTGGTTTACCTCCGTGCGGACGACGATCCCCCTGCAAACGATCAAAGATACTACACCGGACCCCGTTGGCCTGCTCCACGTTTCCTTGAAGAGTAGGCCGGCTCCTCCCCCTCCCCGCCCGCTGCTTCTCGCGCCGAACCGCTTGGCCGGCCGGCGGATAGCCGCCCTCACGCCACCTATCTCCTGTTCACGATGACGAAACGCCCGTCGGCGTCGGCCTTCTGCCTCGGACTGCTCGTACCGTCCGCGTCCCGCGGATTCACGTGGACGTAGAAGAAGTAGACCCCGTTCGCCAGCGCCTGCCCCTCGTCGTCCAGGCCGTCCCACGGCACCTGGAGCTGCCCCTGGCCCCCGAAGACCTTCAGGGTCCGGATGAGCCTGCCGGAGTTCGTGTAGATGCGCAACAGCAGGTTCACCGAGTCGCCGGGGGCGTCCACCACGAACATGCCGCCGCCCCGCCCCGAGCCCGATTCGGTCGGATTCGGGAAGAGGTACGCGTGCGCGATCCGCAGCTCCGGCTCGTTCACGACCGTGAAGTCGAGCGACGCGCTCGAGCGATGCGCACTGGCGCTCAGCCCGGCGGCCAGGTTGTCGGCCGCCGAGACGGTGAGCCGATGGGCACCCAACGCCACCTTGGGGAGCTGGTACGACGCCATGCCCGACTCGTGCGAATCGGCGGCGTAGCGAAACGACTCGGTGACGTCCTCTCGCGTGGCGGAGTTGCCGTCCAGCGTCACGACGATGCCGTTCTGAGGGATGTGGTCCGTCGTCAGGATGCCGCTGGGATCGGAGAGATCGATCTTCAGCGTGGCATCGGGGCGCACCGTGGTCGAGCCGCCCACGAAGGAGAGCGTGATCCGCGGGCCGGCGTCGTCGCCCGCGGGCGCGACCCCCGGCGCGATCAGGGCGGCCAGCGAGCCCGAGCCGTCCGTGTCCACCGCCTCGCCCGGGGCTCGGCCCTGCACGTAGGCGCGCACGCGCCCCAGGGGGCCGTCACGCGCCTCGAGGGGCACGGTGAACTGGCCGTGCAGCTCGCCGTTCGTCACCCCGACGTCGCCTCGGTAGATGGCTCCGGCCTTGTACCGATAGGTGAAGCCGCCGATCGAGTCCACCTCCTGGGAGTCCTCGATGAGAAGGGAGGCCACTCCGTCCAGGGGCACCGGCTCGCCCCCGGGGCAGGTGAGCACCCGTCCCCTGAAGTCGAGCGTCTGCCCCCGCCGCACCGGGCCCACGGCCTGGCCCGCCGAGTCCACGGTCATCTCGACCCACAGCCGGGGCAGCGAGATCCCGATCGCCGCGTCCCCCATGAGCTGGTACTTCTGGTTGTTCGTGCTGCCCTGCTTGGTCGCGAGCAGCGCCGCGGCCACGGGCAGGTGGAAGTGGCAGTCGACCGAGTCCCGCCGGAACAGCTCCTGGAAGATCGTCCGATTCAGCTGGTAGTTCGCATCGCTGAACGCCAGCTCGGTGGCCGAGACGACCGCCGCCGCGCCGCCGACCGAGTTGTCCACGAGCTGCTGGCCCAGGCTCGGCACGGTGGGGTCGTCGAACTTGCCCACGTCGCAGGACGCCGACACGATCACGCTGAACCGCGGGGTGCTGCTCAGCGCCCCGACGTCGGTGTCGATCAAGACGCGCTCGTCCGCGAGCTGGAACGGGCTTCCGTGCCCCACGTAGTTCATGAGCGCCACGCCGTCGTCGAGGTTCTTCACGATGTCGGCCTTGGCCTCGGGCTTCGAATAGAAGGAGGTCGTCGGGTACTTGTTCAGGTAGACGTAGGCCCGGTCGAGCTGCTGGGGCGTGTAGCTCTCGTCCAGGATCGAGGTGTACTCCAGGTGGTCCCAGTTCAGCGGGTCCGGCAGGGGGCCCTGCATGTTGTCGTCGGCCACGAGCATGACCTTGTTCCGCCACTCGCCCAGGGCCGGCGACTGCTCGTAGCCGACGACCTTGCTGCTCACCACGGCCTCGGCGGTCGCCAGGTCGCTCATCGGCAGCCGGCCGCCCAGGAAGTCGGGGATCACCACGGCCGCGTTGTCCACGTTGAGCAGCCAGTCGTCCGTGGCGTACTGGCGGTCCACGCTGCCGTCGAAGTTGTCCTCGTAGGAGGGGACGAGGGCGCCCGGTTGCCCGCTCGCCGCCCGGCCCAGGATGTTCTTGAAGTCGTAGGAGGCCCCGCCGAGCAGCGTCACGTACGTG
The DNA here is from genome assembly GCA_033853925.1 of Candidatus Eiseniibacteriota bacterium. Taxonomy (GTDB): domain Bacteria; phylum Eisenbacteria; class RBG-16-71-46; order RBG-16-71-46; family RBG-16-71-46; genus JANXPZ01. The sequence continues at coordinate 18,607 of JAWOLC010000125.1, read as the reverse complement.
GGACGGCGCGGGCTGCCGCCTCCGTTCCAGTTGTAGTAGGCGGCGCGCAGGAAGTTGCGGATCGCCGCCGGGTCCGTGCGCCCGCCCGAGAACTGGTCGTAGAGGGCCGAGATGGGCACGGCCTTGGTCGCGTAGGGCGGCGCCGTCTCGGCGAGCGGCAGATGATCGCGGCGCCAGCTCACGAGCTGATCGGCGGCCGATTGGAACCCGTCGTAGTAGACGACGATGTAATCGGCTTGCTCCGCCGGCGAGCGCAGGTTCTCCAGGCTGGTGCCGGGCGCGTCGGCGAGGCTCTGCGCGGGCACCGTGATCAGGCTGTCCGGCAGGACGCGATAGTGGCGCTCCTCGGTCTCGAGCGCGTGGAAGCGGACCCAGCCCTGCCCGGCGATCGTGTCGAAGACGGCGTCGGTGACCTCCACGGGCGACAAGGCTCGGGTGACGTCGAAGATCCGCGGCGGCTTCAGCCGCGTGAAGGGACCGACGCGGTAGACGACGTCGCCGTTTCCCCCGGCCGGAGTGTCGAAGGCCAGCTCGTCGTTGACCGGCTGGAAGGTGCGCGGATAGTAGAGATCGATCCAGGCCAGGCCGACCTGGTCCAGGCGCTGCGGATTCCCCGGGTCGGTCATGTTGTCCAGGCTCATGGTGAACACGTTCCCGCTCGTCCGCGGTCCCGAGGCGCCGCTGAATTGCGTGTCGTAGACCTGCGCCAGGAGATCGTTGAAGATGCGCTTCGGCAGGGCCGTGCCGTTGAAGCTCACGTTCAGGTAGTGGTCGGGGATGGTGGGATAGATGTTCAGAGCCGTGTTCGCCACGTTGTGGCTGAGACCCCAGATCAGAGCGCGCAGGCGCAGCGCCTGCGTGGTGTCCGCTCCCGGCAGGTCCATGGTCACCGTGAAGGTCCCGCCCTGGGTGATGCTGCGCCAGAACCATTTCACCCACGGCAGGTTGCGGTCGTTGCTGCCATAGAGCGGCGTGGCGTTGGGGAAGTACTCGAGTTCCTGCTCGAAATGGGCCCGCGCCGGGAAGGTGGCGGGGGTCGGCAGGCCGGGGTCCGTGATGGCGCCGGAGCGGAGGCCGATGCGCGCCGGGGTCCCGCCCACGGGCAGGGTCACCGTGGACCGGGTGAGGTAGTAGTAGTTCTTCGTCTCGTAGGGATGGTCGACGTAGACCGTGTCCGGCCGGGACGGGTCGTACAGGCTGGCCCAGTCGCTCGCCCCCATGGCGTAGAAGTAGAAGTAGTCGGTGTTCCGGCCGAACACTCGCCGGCCCGTGCCGTCGTCGTGATCCACGACGCCGATCGCGACCTCGCGGTAGTCGCAGGAATCGCAGTAGGAGTCCACGGGCAGAACGGGCACGCCCGGCCAGTGGAAGAGCCGGAGGTCGTCCGAGGCCGTGGTGGTGTCCTGGTCGAAGAGCGCGAGGGTGCGGAGCTTCCCGAAGTCCACCTTGTAGAACCCGCACTTCTGCACGGCGATCTTGACCCACATGCGTCCGGCGTAGACGCTCGTCTCCGGCACGGCCTCCGCGAACGCCGCGGTCGGGAGCGTCGGACCGGCCGCCGCGCGCGGCACCAGCCGGCGGGTGGCGGGCCGTCGCCAGGCCCGGCCCTGCTCGTAATTGAGCAGCGCGCCGCGGTACACGCCCTCGAACGGATCCGGGCTCTCGGCCGGCGGCCCCAGGTCTGCGCTCGGCTGCACCAGCACGTCCACGTCGAGGTGGGAGTAGAGCGTGAGGCGCCGGGCGGCGGCATCGTAGTCGGCCGGGAACAGGGCGACCCGGGCGATGCGCTGGTTGCGCATCCAGCCCACCTCGAGCAACCGGGCGCGCACGCCGGGTCGCGCGCCCGGGGCCGCCGCGCGGGACGGAAGCCCCGACCCCGCGACCAGGTCCACGCCCTCCCGCACCTGGGGCTCGCTCGCCGAGGCGCTCACCCGCACGTCGCCCAGGGGAGGCACGGCCAACGCGACCACGCATCCGGGCACCCAGGGCGCATCCGGATCGACGCCGCGGTCGTAGCCCTCCAGCGAGAGGCGCGTCCCGTGGGTCACGCCGGTCGAGTCCGTCAGCGTCGTCAGGCTCGCCGGCGGGACGTTCACGGCGATCCGGATCTGCCCCGCGCCGCCCGTCGCGAGCGAGACGCCCGGGGGACGAGCCGCCGCGGACCCGACCGCGAGGCTCAGCAGCAGGGCCGGCAGGACGAGGAGGGGCGAGCGGAGGACGCCGTGGGAAGCGAGCACGAGGCGCGGGACGGCCGGACCCGTCAGAACTTCTCGGCCTCGTCGACGAGCATCACGGGAATGTCATCGACGATGCGGTACCGAAGTCGGCAGGCGTTGCAGACCAGGCGCTGGGCCGCTTCCTCGTACACGAGGTCGCCCTTGCAGGCGGGGCAGGCCAGGATGCTGAGCAGCTCGGGACTGAGGGGCATCGGACTCCTCGATCGTTCGCGTTGAGGTGTTGGCGACGGCTCCGGTACGAACTTCCGGGGCCATCGGCGTGTGAGCCTTCAATGCGTAGCGAGAAGCGTGGGCGATTCCCCGGGCTAGACCGACTCGTGGACCTCCATGAGTCTAGCAACCGCGTTTTCGGAACGTCAACCCGCGGTCCACGAAAGGTGCGCTCCGGATGCGCCCGCGCGTCTCATTCCGGCTCTTCCCGGTAGACGCCCATGCGCCGGTACTTGCCGAGCCGGCGTTCGACGAGCTCAGCCGCGGTCAGCGTCGCCAGCGCGTCCAACCGCTCGGCGAGCGCGGCCTTGAGGGTCACGGCGGCGGCGGCCGGATTGCGATGCGCGCCCCCCACCGGCTCGGGCAGGACCTGGTCCACGACCTCGAGCCGGGCCAGGTCCGTGGCGGTCAGCTTCAGGGCCTCGGCGGCCTCGGGGGCCCGAGCCCGGTCGCGCCAGAGGATGGCCGCGCAGCCCTCCGGCGAGATCACCGAGTAGATCGAGTTCTCGAACATGAGCACGACGTCGGCGACGGCGATCCCGAGCGCTCCGCCGGAGCCGCCCTCGCCGATCACGACGGTGACGATGGGCACCCGCAGGCGGGCCATCTCGCGCAGGTTCACCGCGATGGCCTCCGCCTGCCCCCGCTCCTCGGCCCCCAGCCCGGGGTAGGCGCCGGGCGTGTCCACCAGGGTGACCACGGGCACGCCGAAGCGCTCGGCCACGCGCATCACGCGCAGCGCCTTGCGGTACCCCTCGGGGTTCGACATGCCGAAGCGCCGGAAGAGGTTCTCCTTGGTGTCGCGCCCCTTCTGCTGGCCCACGATCATCACCGGGCGAGCGTCGAGGAAGGCGAGCCCCGTCACGATGGCCGGATCATCGGCGAAGTGCCGGTCGCCGGAGAGTTCGGTCCAGTCGGTGAAGCAGGCCTGGATGTAGTCCAGGCTGAAGGGCCGCTTGGGATGCTTGGCGAGCTGCACCCGCTGATACGCGGTCAGCCCCGCGTAGATCTCGCGCCGCAGCACGTCCGCCTTGCGCTCCAGGTCGGCCAGCTCCTCGCTCGCGTCGAGCCCGCTCTCGCGGGTGCGGTCCTTGAGCTCCTGGATCTTCTGCTCCAGCTCGAGCACCGGCTTCTCGAACTCCAACCAGGTGGTCACGACGCCCCCTTTCCCCAGAATGCCCGGACGCCGGGGAAGCGCTGCCGCAGGGTCTCCACCACCGCGCTGTCCTCGGCGACGCGATAGCGCCGCGAGCGGCTCGCCTTGCGCGAGAAGTCGGGCATGACGATGTGCAGATAGACTTCGGAGTCGCCCGGGAAGGACGAGAGCACCTCGTCCACGCCCTCGAGCCACTCGACGGAGAGCTGGTCGGCCCGCACCTCGACGTGCAGGCACGGCGCCCAGGCGGCTCGCGCCTCCTCCAGCCGCCGCAGCTCGCCCGCCAGGAGCTTGGCGCCGCGCTCGTCGCGCGTCTCCACCTTCCCCGCCACCACCACGATCTCGTCCGTCGCCAGCCACGGCCGCGCCCCTTCGTAGACGTCGGGGAACAGCGTGCACTCGATGCGGCCCGTCAGGTCCTCGAGCAGGACGACCGCCATCAGCTTCCCGGCGCGGGTGTTGATCGTGCGGACCTCGCCGATCAGGCCCCCGACGCGCACCTCCGTCCCGTCGGGCAGGTGGGGCAGGTCGCTCACCGCGTGCGTCGCCAGCCGCTCGATCTGGCCGCGCAGCGGCTCGAGCGGATGCCCGGAGAAGTAGAACCCCAGCACCTCCTTCTCGCGGGCGCTGCGGTCGCGGCTCGTCCACGCCTCCGCCGCGGGCAGCGGCGGCGCGATCACCCCTCCCCCGCCCCGGCCGTCCTCGCCGAAGAGCGAGGACTGCCCGCGCTCGGCCTCGCGCTGCAGGGCGGCGGCCTGCTCGAGCACGCGGCCGGCGCCGGCGTGCATGCGCCCCCGCTCCGGTCCCAGCGCGTCGCAGGCCCCGGCGGCCACCAGGCTCTCGAGCACGCGGCGGTTGAGCGTCCGCGAGTCCACGCGGCGCGCCAGGTCGAAGAGGTCCCGGAACGGTCCGCCTCCCGCCGCGGCCCGCGCCGCCACCAGCCCCTCGACCGCCGCCTGGCCGACGTTGCGCACCGCGCCGAGGCCGACCCGCACGCGGCCCTCCTCCAGCGTGAACCGCCACTCCGAGCCGTTCACGTCCGGGGGCAGGATCTCCAGCCCCAGCCGGCGACACTCGGCGATCAGCGTGACGATGCGGCTCGAGTCGGACATCTCGCTGGTCATCGTCGCGGCCATGAACTCGGCGGGATGGTGGGCCTTCAGCCACGCGCACTGGTAGGCGATCATGGCGTACGCCGCCGAGTGGCTGGCGTTGAACCCGTAGCCCGCGAACTTCTCCATCGTCTGGAAGATGCGCTCGGCCTTGACGGGCGCGATGCGGTTGCGGGCGCAGCCCTCGAGGAAGGCCTTGCGCTTCGCCTCCATCTCCTCGGCCAGCTTCTTCCCCATCGCCCGGCGCAGCTCGTCGGCCTGCGCCAGCGAGAACCCGGCGAGCTTGTGCGCCGCCTCCATCACCTGCTCCTGATAGGTGAACACGCCGTACGTCCGCTTCAGGATGGGCTCGAGCGCCGGATGCTCGTAGCGCACGACCTGCCGCCCGTGCTTGCAGTCGATGAAGTAGGGGATGTTCTCCATCGGGCCGGGACGGTAGAGGGCGTTCATCGCCACCAGGTCCTCGAACACCGTGGGCTTGAGCTGGCGCAGGTAGTCGCGCATCCCCGTGGACTCGAACTGGAAGATGGCCACGGTCTCGGCGCGCTGGAAGATCGCGTAGGCCGCCTCGTCGTCCATGGGCAGCCGCGAGAGGTCGGGCCGCTCCCCGGTCTTCGCGGCCACGAGCCGTACGGCCTCCTCGAGCACGGAGAGCGTGCGCAGGCCGAGGAAGTCCATCTTGAGGAGGCCGACCTTCTCCACCGACTTCATGTCCCACTGCGTGGTCGTCGAGCCGTCGCGCTGGCGGTAGAGCGGCACGTGGTCGAGCAGCGGCCCCGGGGTGATGAGCACGCCCGCCGCGTGCGTGGAAGCGTGGCGGGCGATGCCCTCGAGCACGCGGGCGTTGCGGAGCAGGCTGGCGTAGGGCTCGCCGCGCTGGGGCAACCGCTTGAGGTCGGGAGACAGCTCGAGCGCGCGCTCCAGCGTCATCCCCAGCCCGTCGGGCACGAGCCGCGCCACCCGATCCACGTCGGCGAAGGCCAGCCCCAGGGCGCGGCCCACGTCGCGCACCACGCCCTTCGCGCCCATCGTCCCGAAGGTGATGATCTGCGTGACGTTCGCCTCGCCGTACTTCTCCTTGACGTACTCGATGACCTCGCCGCGGCGCAGGTCGTCGAAGTCGATGTCGATGTCGGGCATGGTGACGCGCTCCGGATTCAGGAAGCGCTCGAAGATCAGCCCATGCTCCAGGGGGTCGATGCCGGTGATGCGCAGCGCGTACGCCACCAGCGAGCCGGCCACGGAGCCACGCCCGGGGCCCACGCCGATGCCGCGGCTGCGCGCGAAGGCGATGAAGTCGCGGACGATGAGGAAGTACGAGGCGAAGCCCATGCGGCAGATGACGTCCAGCTCGTAGGCGAAGCGCTGGCGCACCTCCTCGCCGATCTCCCGGTAGCGCGTGCCCAGCTCGGACCAGGCAAGCCGGCGCAGGTAGTCCTCGGGGCTCGTCTCCCCCGCCGGCAGCGGGAAGGCCGGCAGCAGCGGCCGCCCGAAGCTCAGCCGCAGGTTGCAGCGCTCCGCCACGGCCAGCGTGTTCTTGACGGCCTCGGGGAAGTCAGCGAAGGCCTCCCGCATCTCCGCGGGGCTGCGGAAGTGGAGGTTGCCGAGGGCCTGCATCCGCTTCGGATCCTGCATCGTCTTGCCCGTCTGGATGCAGAGCAGGACCTCCTGCGCCTCGGTGTGGTCGCGCTCGAGATAGTGGTTGTCGTTCGTGGCCACGAGCGGGATGCCGGTCCGCGCCGAGAGCCCGCGCAGGCGCTCTCGGATCTTGTCCTCGATCTCGATCCCGTGGTTCATGATCTCGAGGAAGTAGTTCTCCGGGCCGAACACCTCGCGATAGAACACGGCGGTGCGGGCCGCCCCTTCCTCGTCGTCCGCCAGCAGGTCGGCCGCGACCTCGCCCTGCGGGCAGGCGGAGAGCGCGAGCAGCCCGGCGGCGTGCTGCGCCAGGACCTCGTGGTCCACGCGCGGCTTGTAGTAGAAGCCTTCCAGGAAGGCGAGCGAAGCCAGCCGCATCAGGTTGTGGAAGCCGGCCTCGTCGCGCGCGAGCAGCACGAGATGGTGAAGCGCCTCGCGGGCGCGGTCCTGGCGCTTGCCGCGCGTCACGTAGGCTTCCATGCCGATGATCGGCTTGACGCCGGCCTTGCTCGCCTGCTGGTAGAAGTCCACCGCCCCGAACATGGCGCCGTGGTCCGTCAGCGCCAGCGCCGGCATGTGCATGCGCGCGGCCTTCTCGACCATGGCCTCGATCGTCGTGGCCCCGTCGAGCAGGGAGTAGTCGCTGTGGTTGTGCAGGTGGACGAAGTCGGCGAGCTTCATGGCGCGCCCCGGATGAAGGCCAAGCGTGGAGCGCCCGGGCGCTCGATCGTGGCGTGGCCGTCAATCTAGCACAAAGCTTCCCCGGCGGCGGCGCTGGTTGCCCGCGCGATCGGTGGCGACGACTTCGTACTCGTGCCGGCCGCTCGCCGGCGTGCGCAGCGGACGCCAGCGCAGCGTCTCGGCGACCGCGTCCCACTCGCTGGGCACGCGCCGGCCGTCCACGACGAAGTAGCTCTCGCGGGCGAGCACGCCGCTCCCCTTCTCCGCGAGGCGCGCTTCGAGCGCCCAGCGCGGATACGGTCCCTCCGCCACCGCGCGCGGCGGAGTCAGCGGTTCGATGCGCGGCGCGACCGCGTCGCGGAACAGGGCGAAGCGGCCGAAGCTCCGCGTCTCGGCGCTCAGCGTGCGCGTCGTCGAGTCGTGGTCGGCGCCGATCCACGTCCAGCCGTCGCCCGTGTCGCGGTAGAGAGCGAGGCGCTCGTCGGCGCGCGGCTCGTCGACGGCGAGCCGGAAGGGCGAGCGCAACGGCAGGAGCACCGGGTGCAGCGAGAGCACCTCGCTCGCCCCGCTCAGCTCGCCCGAGCGCCGCGGGCGCTCCCGCAGGACCCCGCGGACGACGGGCTCCTCGCCGAAGCCGCCGCCGGTCCAGTTCCAGGTGAAGCGGCCCAGGCGAACGCGGCTCGAGTCTCGATCTCCGCGCCAGGGCGAAGCCGCGAGCCGCCGCCGGCTGGCCTCGGGCCAGGTCGGATCCAGCGCCGCCAGGTAGGCCGAATCCTCGCGCGCGACGGGCCCGGCCTCCATCGGGACGGGCAGGATCGACACGCGGGCCTCGGCCCGGTTCCCCGCCACGTCTTCGGCTTCCACCTGGATCCGCCGGGTCTCCGCACTGGCCGAGCCGCTGATCGGCACCGAGCCGACCTCGCGCCGGAACGCGCCGGCCGGACCTTCCCTCTGCACCCGGGAGAGGACGCCCTCCGCCGGCCAGACGAGCACGCTCTTCGGCGCCGCTGGCGCGCGGAGCCCGCGATCGTACACGTAGTCCACCTCCGACATCCCCTCCGCCCACGAGACGCTGTCGAAGCGGCACTCCTCCCAATCCCCTCCCTCCGTGGCCCGCACCCGCCAGGGCGCCATGCTGCGCTCTCCGCTGGCGCGCGCGTCCAACGCCTCGACGAGCAGTCCCGCTCCGCCGCGCAACGCGAAGGTGTCCGCCGCTCCCCCCGCCCGCCGCGTGATCGGAGCCACGCCGCCGTCGACGCGCGACTCGGGGCTGCGGGGATAGAGCGTCACGCTCCGGATCAGCGGCGGGACCGTGTCCTCGACGCTCACGCCCGCGAGCAGCGGGTTGTAGGCCATGTCGCCGCGGCGGATCTCGAAGTGCAGGTGCGGCGAGTCCGTGCCGCTCCGGCCGCTCCAGCCCAGGCGCTGCCCCGCACGCACGCCGAAGCGGCCCGCCTCGGGCCACAGGTCCTGCTCGTATTGGCCGGTCGCCGCCTGCACGCTGTCCACGAACGAGGCCAGCGGCTCGGCGAAGGCATCGAGGTGTCCGTACACGAGCAGGCGCCCGTCCGCGGCCTGCACGTAGAGCGAGCGTCCGTAGCCGATCCCCGAGGCTCGCACCCGCACCACGTGGCCCGAGAGCGACGCGTAGACCACGCGCCCGATCGTCTCGCCGGTCGAGAAGTCGAGGCCCGCGTGGAAGTGCCCGATGCGGTACTCGCCGAAGGTGGCCGAGAGCCGCAGCGGGGGATCGAGCGGTGGGCGCTCGAGCGGCGGCCAGTACTGCGGCGCGGGCACCGCGTGAGTGGCCGCCGCGAGCGGCCAGAGCGCGAGCGCCGCGAGGAGGACCCGCGCGCGACCCCGCGCGGCGCCCACCGGCTTCCCTGCCCGGGCTGGACCCATGCCCCTACTTGACCACGAATCGCTCGCGAGCGCGAGCGCCGAGCGGGGCCTCGCCGACTGCCCCGCCGACGAGGCCCGGAGGCGTTGCGCCCGGTCGTGGAGCCGCGCGCGGCGTGCCGCCCCGATCGTTCCGCGGCGCATTGCAGCCTGCACGCTCGGCTCGCGGGCGCAGGGAGCTTTGCATTCGCGAGTCCGGCGGCCCATCTGCGCGGCGCCGCCATCTTGCGGCTGGGCCCGCCGTCAGCCCGCTTGGCACCGCGATTGCTTGCGACCATGGCCGTCGTGGCAGGCAGCCGGGTCCAGCCCGGGTACGCATCCCCCTGACAGCACCAACGTCGTCACGCAAGGAGGCCAGGTCGTGAAGTCTCTTCGGCTCGCTATTTCCACGCTCGCGGTGCTCATGCTCGCCGCGCTCCTCTCGGGCTGCAGCAAGAACTCGACCCCCACGGGCGTCACCCCGCTGGACGAGACCTCACCCGCGGCTCCGAGCCAGGTGCTGGGAGCCCCCGACGGCGACCTGAGCGGAGCCCTCCTGCAGTGGGCGCCCAGCACCTCGCCGAACGTGTCGGGCTACGAAGTGCTCCAGTACTCGCCCGACCCCGATCGCGACAACGCGTACGTCGTCATCGGCGAGACGGACGCGCAGACCACGACCTTCGCGCTGCCGGACATCGGGCGGACCACCGTCGGCTACTACCGCGTGCGCGCCGTGACGCCGTCCGGCAAGCGCAGCGAGTGGTCGCAGGTGGCGCTGGTCACGCTGCAGACGATGGGCGGCCCGGTGGAGCCCGGCGATCCCACCTCGCTGCCGAAGCCGAGGAACCCGTAACGCTGGACCCCGTGCTTCAGGGAAGGAGCACGACGCGCGTTTGAGCGTGGAAGGAGCCACCAGTCAGGCGCGCGAAGTACAATCCGGCCGGGACGAGGACTCCGTTCTCGTCCCGGCCGTTCCATTGCGCCTCGCCGCGGGCCCCCGGCGCGAGGCGCAGGGTGCGCACGCGCCGCCCGAGCACGTCGTAGAGCCGGATGCTCGTGGCCCCCGCTCCGCTCCACTCCAGCACCACCGGCAGCCGCGAGGGCTGCTGCCTCGAGACGAGCGCCGGCTCGGCCGGGCGCGTCAGCCCCAGCGGCATCAGCAGCCGGAACACGTTCGAGCACTGGCTCGTGTTGCCCGCCTCGTCGCGCGCCCGCAGCCAGTACCAGCAGGTGACCCCCGGCGCGGGGGCTCGGAGGGTCACGCTCTGGCTCGCGCCCGCCCAGTCGGGGACCGGGACGCCCGCGACGCGCGTCCCCTGGCTGGCGCTGCCGATCTCGGGCCGGAAGGTCGTGAAGCGCACGTCGTAGGACGCGGCCTTCCCCACCAGGCCGTCGCCGCCGGGCGCACTCCACGCCAGGCGCAGCGAATCCGGCGTCAGCCGCTGCACCTCCAGGTCCGCGACGGCGGCGGGCGGCAGAGCGTCGGGCGATAGGTAGAGGTGGCTCCCCGTGCGAGCGCAGTTTCCGCGCGGCGTGGGCCAGGCCTGCGGGGTTGCCGCCGCGCTCCCGGGGCCCAGATCGTAGACGTAGAGCGAGGCGCAGGCGCCCGAGCCCGCGGCCACCCTCGTCGCGCCGTCTCCGCGCAGATCCGCGAGCACGGGCGTCGTGCCCGCGCCGCCGGGCTTGGGCAGCGCCGCGAGCGCCGTCGCCTCGCCGTCCAGCGCCACGAGCCCGCCCGCCTGCATGAGCACCACCCCCGGCGGGCCGCCACCCCGCAGATGGCCCAGCACGGGCGGCCCCGCCGGCGCCGCCCCCAGCCGGTAGGGCCAGCCCAGCCCCGGAGGCGCGACGCCCGCGGAATCCAGCACCACCACCTCGTTGGGCGAGGTCACGGGGATCACGACCTCGTCGGTGCCGTCGCCGTTCAGGTCACCGAGGGCAGGGTCGCCGGCGGCGCTGCCGCCGAGCGCCCAGCGCGAGCGCTCGCTCCCGCCGGGACGCAGGCCGACGAGCTGCGTGCCGGTGGCCACGAGCACGACGGTGTCCCGGGCGAAGCGGGCGACGACCGGAGCATAGGGCGAGCCGCCCACGGTCGCGGGCCAGCCGGCGAGAATGGCACCGTTCCCGCGCACCGCGAAGACCTTGCCGTCGCGCGTGGCCGCGATCGCCTCCACCCCGGGCGCTCCATCCAGATCGGTGAGCGCCACCGGCGCACCGATGCCGGCGGCGCTCGTCATCACCGGGAACCCCGGCTGCACCGAGCCGCTCGCGCGCCAGGCCCACAGGCGGCCATCGTCGGCGCCGCAGACGATCTCGAGCACGCCGTCACCGTCGAGATCGCCCAAGGCGGGTCCGCCCCCCAGGGCGGCGGCGGTTCCACCGGTCGTCACGGGGAAGCCCGCGAGCGGCACGCCCGAGGTGTCGAAGCCGGCCAGCGCTCCGTCCAGCGTCCCCACGAAGAGGCCGATGCCATGGCCCCCACCCAGATCGGCCGCGGCCAACTGGCGCGCCGGCACGCCGGGCAGCGGCGTGAGGGCGAGGGTGTCCCCGGTGAGCCAGTCCTGGATGAGCAGCCGGGCGTCGCTCGTCACGTAGGCGAGCTTGCGCGCCGGACCTTCGAGCGGGATGGGCACCGCCGGCCCGATCACCGCGCCACCCGCGGCCCAGGCCGTGGAGCCGACGCGATCGCTGAGGGCGCGGTAGGCGTTCAGGCGCCCCGTGCCGTAGCCGCCGACCAGGTTGTGCGCCGAGATGTCGTCGGCGGTTTCGCGCAAGCGCAGCTTCGCCCCCATGGGCGAGAGCGGCCGCAGACCGAGCGCCTTCTGCCGCGCCTCCAGCAGGGCCACCGTCCCGGCCACGAGCGGCGCCGAGAACGACGTGCCGTCCATTCCGTACGGGGTGTAGTCCGGCTGCCGGAATCCCAGACTGTCGTCCGAGACGGGAGTCGGACGCACGCGCGTGGAGAGGATGCCGACCCCGGGGGCGGCCAGGTCCACGCTCGGCCCCAGGTTCGAGAAGGTGGCCACGTGGTCGCTCGCGTCCGTGGCGGCCACGTCGATCACGTCCTCGCGGGAGCCGATGTAGTTCGGGCTGCCGTCGTTGCCCGCGGCGGCCACCACGACCACCCCGGCCCGGGTGGCGGCATCCAGCGCGGCACGCAGGTCGGCGCCCGACGTGTCGCTGGCGAACGAGCAATTGATGATGTTGGCGCCCATGCGCGTCGCGTAGCGGATGGCCTGCGCGGCGAAGTCCATGAACACGACCCCGTCGGCGGCGCCGTACTCGGCGAGGCCGATCCTGAGGGGCATGAGGCGCACGTGCCAGGCCGTCCCGGCCACGCCGATGCCGTTGTCGCCGATCGCGCCCACGACCCCCGCCACCATCGTGCCGTGGCCCGCGTAGTCGTTGGGGTCGTTGTCGGCGTCCCGCCAGTCTTCGCGGGGCAGGGCCCAGCTCCCCTCCGTGGCGTCCACGTTCACGAAATCCCAGCCCCACACGTCGTCCACGAAGCCGTTGCCGTCGTCGTCCACCCCGCTCTGCCCGTTCTTCTCGCGCCAGTTGATCCAGATCTGCCCGGCGGAGCCGGCGGTGCTGCCGCCGAGATCGGGGTGGTAGGGAAGCACGCCCGTGTCCACGATGGCGACCACGATCGTGGTGTCGCCCGTGGTCACGTCCCAGGCCTCGGGCGCATGAATGTCGCAGCCGCTGGCCTGCTCGTGCCACCAGGACAGGCTCCACAGCGAATCGTTCGGCACGACCGAGACCGGCAGGGCCGCGACCGGATCGGCGCTGCGCACTTCGCCCAAGGCGCGGAAGCGGCCGAGCGCCCCCTCGAGGTCCGTGCCGGCGGGGAGCCGCACGACGTAGAAGGCGGTGAAGTCGGGGTCGGGAGAGCCCGCCGGAGGCGGCACCTCGCCGCGGAACTCGGGCTCGAGCCGCGCGCCCAGTGCCGCGGCGGCCGCGTCCACCGCCGGGACGCCGAGGCGCGGAACCGCGCCCGCGACGAGCGGCGCCCGCAGCATCCAGGCGCGGGCGGCCGCCGGCGCCGCGAGGCGCACGACGATGCGGTCGCCGACGTACGTCGCGCCCACCCGCCCCGGCCGGCGCCCGACTCGGGGCGCGCCGTCGCTCGCCGCCCCCAGGGAGGGCGACAGCGAGCTGAGGAGCAGGAGAACGGCGAGCAAACGAGGCAAACGGCCCCCGAAACGAATCACGGCCGCGGAACGCGCGCACGATCCCGGCCGATTCACCGTTCAAGTCTAGGAACGAGGTCACTGCGGGGTCAAGCCCCGGCATCGCGCGCCCGACTCCGCCGCCGCCGCGCGCGCCGGTCGCCTCGCCCGGCGCCGCGCCGACGCGCCCCGCCTCCCGACCTCGCCCATGCAGCGAGGCGCACGGTCCCGGGGACGCGCGTGCGTCTCGGGCGTCATCGAGAGCGGGCGTCTCGCCGGCAGCGCAGCGCGGGCGCCACGCTTGACGAGCGCGGGGAGCGACGGCAAACTTCGCTCTCGACGTTTCGACCCCGTATCCGCAGTCACCCGGGAGAGCCCTTGGAACCCACCGACCGCGACCGCCTTCGCCAGATGCTGCTCGATCGCTCGATGCGCTTCGGCGAGTTCGTGCTCAGCTCGGGCGCGACCTCGAACTACTATATCGACGTGCGCAAGACGAGCCTGCACCCGCAGGGGCTGCGCTGGATCTCGCAGATGTTCTGGGAGGCGATCCGGGAAGACGGGGTCACCGCCATCGGCGGGCTCACACTGGGCGCCGACCCGCTGGTGGCCGGCCTGCTCCTCTATAGCGCCGAGGTCGGCCAGCCGCTCGAGGGCTTCCTCGTCCGCCGAGGCGCCAAGGATCACGGCACTCTCGGGCAGGTGGAGGGCAACCTCGCGGGCCACAAGCGCGTGGCCATCCTCGACGACGTGATCACGAGCGGCGAGAGCGCACTGGTGGCCGCGGAGGCGGCCCAGTCCTACCGAGCCGAGATCGCGCGGGTCGTCGCCGTCGTGGACCGTGGTCAGGGCGCGGCACAGATCTTCCAGCAGCGCGGCTTTCCCTTCACGGCGCTCTTCACCGTGGAAGACCTGCTGCCCGCGGAGCGGGAGTGAATCGAGCGTTCTTTCTACCTCGAGGGCCGTCTTGCCGATAACCGCCGAACGGGCGGTTCCCTCCGCAGGCGCCGCGACTCGGAGAGGCTGATCCATGTTCGAGAAGCACTTCGGACTGCGAGAGAACCCCTTCGCCTCGGGGCATCAGCCGCGCTTCGTCTATCCCAGCCACGAGCACCAGGAAGCGCTCGCCCACCTCCACTACGGCATCGAGAACCTCGAACCCTTCGTGCTGATCACCGGCGAGGTCGGCACCGGCAAGACGACGGCGCTCTTCGAGGCCCTCGCGGAGATGCAGTCGCGGGTCTCGGTGGCCCTGATCACGAACTCCGCCCTGACCCGCGCCGAGCTGCTCGAGGAGATCTGCCTGCGCTTCGGCGTCGCCCTCGATGCGCCCGTCTCGAAGCCCCAGGCGATGGCCCAGCTCGAGCGCCACCTGCTGGCGCTGCGCGCCCGCGGCGAGCGGGCCATCCTCCTGCTCGACGAGGCCCAGAACCTGGAGCGCGAGCTGCTCGAGGAGATCCGGCTGCTCTCCAACCTCGAGCACGACGGCGAGAAGCTCCTGCAGGTGTTCCTGGTCGGGCAGCCCGAGCTGGAGGCCAAGCTCTCGCGCCCGGAGCTGAGGCAGCTCCGCCAGCGGATCGGCGTGCACTACCGCCTGCGTCCCCTGAACCTCGAGGACACGGAGCGCTACATCCACCACCGCATCCACGTCGCCGGCGGCTACGCCCCCGAGGTGTTCCCGCACGATGCCTGCGTCGAGGTGCACACGGTGACGAACGGCATTCCGCGCGAGATCAACCAGATCTGCGCGCAGGCCCTGCTCGACGCCTTCGTGGACGAATCCAGCAGGGTGCGCCCCGAGCACGTGCGCTCCGCGGCGCGGGAGACCGCCTTCCAGAGCGTGCTGCCCGCGGCCGAGGTCGACCCCAGGCTTCCGCCGCCCGCGGCTTGGGCCGCGCCGGCGCCCGCCGTGCCCGCGTCCTCCGTCCGTCCACCCGAGCGCGCGATCGAGACCGCGGCTGCACACCCGGCGGAGCCGCGGCCCCCATCGCCCGCTGAGCCCATTCCCCGGCCGATGGTGGAGCCTCCGACACACGAGATCGCGCCGCCGACTCGCGAGTGGGGCGGGGAGCCGGTACCGGCGCCCGGCGAGCCGGAGGCCGCACCGTCGCCGATGGCGCCGCCGCTGCCGGCGGAGCAGCCTGCCGCGGCTCGCACCGAGGCTCCACCGCATCCCCCGGAGCAGCCCGCCCCGGCTCGCACCGAGACCCCCCCGCTGCCGGCGGAGCAGGCGGCCGCGGCTCGCACCGAGGCCGCGCCGCTGCCGAGCGCCGAGAAGTCGGCGCCCCCAGAGCCCGATCGCGCGAGCGAGGCGGAACGCTGGCAGGCGTGGCTCGCATCGCTCTCGCAGCCTGCGCCCGAAGAGCCAGCCGCTCCCAGCGCTCCGACGACCGCGCCGCACGAGCCGCCCCATGCCGGCACGCCGGTCACCCCTCCGCCCGCCCCCGCTCAGGCCGAGCCTCCCGCGACGCCCGCTCGCCCATCCGAGCCGGCCACCGCCGCGCCACGCACGCGTTACGCAGCCGAGAGCGCGCTCGAGCCGGCGCGGGCGCCGGAGCCTGTAGGAGAGGCGAGCGATTGGCGACCGCCAACGTGGACGCCGGAGTCCCGGGAGAACGCGGGGCCCCGCACGCGCACACTGCCCCCGCGTCTCGCGGAGAAGATGCGCGAGGCCGAGGCCGCCCGCCCGTCGGGTGCGGGCCTCAAGTGGCTCGCGGGTATTGCCGCGGTCGTGGTCGTGGTGATGGTGGCGATCATGCTGGTCCGCTTCAGTCCTCTCGGAAAGCTCGTGGGGCGAAAGCCGGCCGTCGAGGCGCAGCCCAGCGTGCCGCAGCGCGCCGGCGCCATGGCCGGGGTGCCAGCGCCCGCGCCGATCGCCGAGCCAGGTCGTGAGCAGGCCGGACCGACCCCGATCACGGACTCGACGGCTGCGCGAAGCGAGCCATCCGGGCTGGTCTCAGCTCCCGAGCCCCCAGCCGTTGCGCCGGCGGCGCCGGTGCTTCGTCCGCCCTCAGCGACCAAGCCTGCACAGAGCGCACGGCCACGCGCTGCGGCCACGACGCAGCCGCTGGTGCGCCGCTTCGGCATCTCGGTGGGCACCTACCTCGACCGCAGCCGCGCCGAGGCGGAGCTGGCGCGCGTGACCGGGGCCAGCGGCCTGTCCGGGCGCCTCGCCCCCGTGCCGCAGAACGGCGTCACGATGTACGCCGTGATGATCGGGGAATTCGCGACCCGCGGCGCCGCCGTGCGCCAGGCCAGCGACCTGATCGCGCGCGGGCTCGTGGACGAAGCGCGGATCGTCGCGCGCACGCGCGCGCCGGCACCGGCTCGCTGAGAGCGAGGCCGTCGGCCGTCGCCTTTGAGGCGGACCATCGCCGCTGACGCCGGCCATCGCCGCTGACGCCGCGCGTCCATTGGGAGCGATCTCACGGCGCGGGGAGTGCTCGCCGCGCGGTCGCCCGGCCCGATTGTTCGCGTGTTCCGCGCCTCCGACAGGGTCTCGTCGTAGGGTCGCACCTCGCCCCCCCGCGCCGTCTGCGAGTCCCGACAACCCACTTGCGGATGGCGCACGGCCCCA
Source organism: Candidatus Eiseniibacteriota bacterium (assembly GCA_033853925.1). GTDB lineage: Bacteria > Eisenbacteria > RBG-16-71-46 > RBG-16-71-46 > RBG-16-71-46 > JANXPZ01. The sequence continues at coordinate 1,946 of JAWOLC010000125.1, read as the reverse complement.
TCTAAGGTGTGCCGCCCGCGCGAGTCCGCACCGGCGGCCGCGTCCCCATCGTCTAGAGGCCTAGGACACCGCCCTTTCACGGCGGCAACACGGGTTCGAATCCCGTTGGGGACGCCAACTCTCGCGTTGCGCTGCAAGCCCTTAGCCGCCGCCGCACACCCCCACCATGCCCTTTCTATGCCCTTCTTGCGCGCGCGCCCGCCCATCCGGCGCGCAGTCTCACCGCCCTGCGCGGTGCCGGAGGCGTCGCCACGCCGTGCAGCGCAGCGAGCTTGCGCACCGCCTCCACCTGATCGGTCGAGGACACGATGTGGTAGCGGTCGAAGATGGCTCGCGTCTTGTGGCCCGTGAGCGTCATCGCCACCTGCTCCGAGACGCCCGCGCGGACGAGGTTCCTCACCGCGGAGCGGCGGAAGTCGTGGACCAAGCGCCCCGGCATGCCCGCCTTGCGGCACGCCGCCGCCCACGCCTCGTAGTACCACGCGACCTGGTGGCCGGCGCGGTGAAAGACCCATGGGCACACGCTGCTACTTTCGCGCTCGAATGCGCGCGTTGCTTCCTGCCGTTCCTCGAGCAGTTCTGCCAGCCTGGGATGCTCGGCAAACGGGAAGGAGCGCGGCTCGCCGGACTTCGTCGTGCCGCGCTCAAGGCGGATCGTGCCGGACTCCCAGTCCACCTGCGCCCAGCGCAGCGAGCGCAGCTCTCCGCGACGCCAGCCCGTAATGTACGCGGCCTCGATGAACGGGCGCAGGTACTCGGGCAGGAGCGGCAGTAGCCCCTTCACCTCGGCGTCCGTGAAGAAGCCCGTGCGCGCGTTGTTCACGCGTGGCGCCTCGAAGTGCGGCCGGTATGGCAGCAGCCCTGCGCGGTACGCGAGCGTGAAGCCGCGCCCGAGTGCCGCGACTTCGTTCCTCACCGTTTGGGGCGCCGCCTTCGCCTCGAGACGCGCGACCACGTAAGCCGTCACGCGATCGGGCGTGATGTCGAGTGCCTTTGCCTCCGCGCCGAAGTGTTCGCGCAGCCGCGCCAGGGGTGGCGTGCTCCGCCGCGCTTTCACCTGATAGTCCTGCAGGACCATCCGCTCGAGGTCCCCAAGAGTGACGCGCTCGGCCGCGGGGCCTATGAACCGGCCGCTGCCCATCTCCCCGAGCCGTGCCTTCAGGAGGTTCCGTGCGACCTGCTCCCTCCGCGAGCCCGAGGACTCACGGTGCTGCTTGCCCCGGTACGAGTACTGGATCCACCAGACCTTCGATCCCTTCTGCCGGAAGATCCGGCCGAGACCGTAGCTCCTCATCGCGCCCCCCTTCTCCTGCGACTGGGCCGTCAAGCGTGCCCCGGAAGCCCCTAAGCCAAGATGTCGCCCAAGCCCTGCTCCTCCATCGCTGCCCGCGCCCACAGCCACCTCGGGGCCCCATAGGGGCAGGGTCAGTTGCCTCGAACTTCCAACGGTAGCGTGAGGAGGCGTCGTGGAGCCATGGCGACGAGAGCCGCGGCTTCAGCCTCTCGGACGCGCCAAGTGGCGGGCCAGGCCCACCGCTGAGAACCGGAGCGTTCGGCGCCCCAAGCGGCGGGTAAACGCCTTCCACCCCTCCTTCTTCGCCTGCCGGTATATCCAGTCTACGGATCGGCCGAGCTGCGCGGCCACCTCCTCCGGCGTGAGGAGGCGGTCAGGAGTGGCGGACTCGGAGCGCTCAGGCGCCGGCGCGCCGGCTCCGTGCGCCGCGAGGCGCAGCGCCTCGACGAGGGCTGCGAGCGGAACAAGCAAGTCCGCCGCATCGCCGGGGCCCAGGCGCCGCGCCCAGGATGGGTCTGCAAGCGCCTCGCGCAGCGGCGCGGCGAGCATATCTGATGCGCGAGGGTCGGCCCCACCGTTAGCGATGGCGGCAAGCCGGAGCCGGGATTCATCCATCGCTGCCCGAGTCCCGCGCCAGCGCGGCGGACAGCGC
>JAWOLC010000124.1:0-14382 GCA_033853925.1 Candidatus Eiseniibacteriota bacterium | reverse complement strand
GCCGCCGCGGCGGCTTGAGCCTGAGCCAGATGAGATAGCCGCCCCCAGGCTCCTGCCACTCCGCCCAGGCCGGGTCGACGTGACGCCGGAGCGCGCGCAGGGCAACCTGCATGCGCCGGCGGAAGATCCGGTGCATGCGGCTGACGTGTCGGTCGTAGTAGCCGCGCTCACAGAAGTCGTGGAGGGCGGCTTGCAGGATCGTGCTCGGGGCGATCTCGGCGTAGCGCCGGAGGGCCGCCAGCCGCTCCACGCACTCCCGGGCCGCAGCCACCCAGCCGATCCGCGCGCCGGCAAACAGGACCTTCGAGAACGTTCCGCAGTAGATGACGAGCTGACCCTCGTCCATCGATTTGATCGGCAGAACGACTCGGCCGAAGTACTTCATCTCCTCCTCGAAGCCGTCCTCCACGATGGGAACGCGCCGCCTCTCGCAGAGGGCCAGCAGCCGCTCCCGATGCGACTGACCGGTCGTGACGCCCGTCGGGTTGTGGAAGTTGGGCACGGTGTAGACGAAGGCTGGCCGGCCGCGCGCGAGCGACCGCTCCAAGCGGTCGAGGTCCATGCCGTCCGCGCGCATGGGGATCTCGCGCAGCGCCGCCCCGTGGAGGCGGAAGAGCCCGAGGGCCATGCTGTAGGTCGGAGATTCGACCGCGACCGCGTCGCCGGCCCGCGCGAGCAGGCGCAGCACGAGGTCGATGCCCTGCTGCGCGCCGTTCGTGACCAGCACCTCGTCGGGCGAGACGGACACGCCGTGGGCGCGCATCCGGCGGGAGATGGCCTCGCGCAGCGCCAGGCAGCCCCGCGCGTCGCCGTAGTCGAGGATCTCGGCTCCCTGTCGGGCCAGCGCCGAGCGCAGGCAGCTCCGGATCTCGTCCTGCGGCGCGAGTCGGGAATCCGCCGCCAGACGCGCCAGGTCGATGACGCCGGCGGGCGCGATCCGCGTCCGCTCCTGGTCGCGGATGTCCGCGTGCGCCCGCCGGCTCGCGGACGTGGCGGCCCGCTCCCAGTCGATCAGCGGCTGCGGCGCCGGCGTGCCCCCCTCCGGGGCACGGGTCGCCGGGGGCCGGGCGCGCTGCCGCACGGTCGAGTAGGAGCCCGGCCGGCTCTCGAGATAGCCGAGCGCCCACAGCTCGGCGTAGGCCCGGATCACGGTGGAGCGGTGGACCCCGAGCGGCTCGGCGAGCGCCCGCGTCGCCGGCAGCCGGTCACCGGCCGCGAGCGCGCCGTCCTCGACGAGGCGCACGACCTGGTCCACGATCTGCTGGTAGGCGGGGACGGTGCTCGCGCGGTCGATGTCGATGAGCAGCATGGCGGCCTCCTCCCTCGGCTGGCCCGAGCATAGCCGCGAATTGGTGCCTCGTCGCGAGCCAATTCGCGTGGATTGCGAGCATACCAATTTTCGGCCGCCCAAAGGTGGGCCGAGCCGCGGAATCGGTCGGGCGGGAATTCGGGGAATCGGTGCTCCGCGGCGGGCGGCGGCGGGTCCATGCTGACTTCGACCCCCGCCGGGCCGGCGCCGCCTCCCACACGGCCGGTCCCGGCGAACGCGACCAACGAACGAGGAGATCGGCCATGTCCGGCTTCAATTGCTACGAGGACGCCCGGCGCGCGGACGCCTATGCCCGACTGGATTTCCCCGGCACCTACCAACTCGCCTTCCGCGATCTACCCGCGCTGTTCCGCGAGCACGTCGCCGGGCGGGCCGCCGTCGACTTCGGCTGCGGCGCCGGCCGCTCGACGCGCTTCCTCCGCCGCCACGGCTTCGCCGCCGTGGGCGTGGACATCGCGGAGGAGATGCTCGCCAACGCCCGCGCGCTCGATCCCGGAGGCGACTATCGCCGGATCGGAGACGGCGATCTCGCGAGGCTCGGCGGCGCGAGCTGGGACCTCGTCCTGTCGGCCTTCACCTTCGACAACATTCCGACGCGCGAAGAGAAGGCGCGCTGCCTGCGGGCCATCGCGGGGCTGCTGAAGCCCGCCGGGCGGATGGTCAACCTGGTCTCCTCGCCCGAGATCTACGTCCACGAATGGGCGTCGTTCTCGACGAAGGACTTCCCGGACAACCGGCGAGCCCGGAGCGGCGACACGGTGCTCATCGTCAACACGGCCATCGAGGACCGGCGGCCGGTGGTGGACGTCCTCTGGAGCGACGAATCGTATCGGGAGATCTATGCGGAGTCGGGGCTGGACGTGGTGGCGGTCCATCGTCCCCTGGGCCGCGCCGACGAGGCCTGCGCGTGGGTCAACGAGACGCGCATCGCGCCTTGGGTCATCTGGGTGCTGAAGTCGGCACGCCGTGGCTGACGCAGCCGGCCCAGCCTGACTCTCCGCCCCCGGCGACCTCGGCGGGCGCGCGAGGGGCAAACCCGCCGGAGCCGTGGCCGCTCGTCCCCCAACTTGGTCCTGCCCAGGAGGCCGGGGACTTGGTAAGGTCTGCGTCTCGTCGGCGGTCGCCGCCGGCGAGGTCTGCGAGCGGGACCGTTTCCAGGCTCGTGCCGCGCGACGCCGTGATCAGGGTCGGACTGCGTCCGCCGCAGCGGGGTCATGAATGGCCCGGGATGGTTGCGGAGGCATGATGGACGAGCCCAAGCCGGCTCTGGATCGGCGCGACTTCCTGCGGCTGGGTGGCGCGTTCGGGGCGGGGCTCCTGACGGGTGGCCTTCCCCGGCCGGCGCGCGCCGCGCTGCCGCCTCTGCCGGCGAACCCGGTCACGCCCACGGCCATGCCCACGCGCAACCTGGGACGGACCGGCTACCGCGTGGCCCTCTTCAGCCTCGGCGGGCAGGCGGCCATCGAGCGCCCCGACAACGAAGCGGTGGCCGTGCCGATCATCGAGCGCGCGCTCGACCTCGGCGTGAACTACGTGGACTCGGCTGCGGCCTACGGCGGGTCGCGGCGCTGGAGCCAGCGCTACATCGGACAGGTGATGAAGCGCCGGCGCGGCGAAGCGTTCCTCACCTCGAAGACGCACGACCGGACGAGGGACGGCTCCCTCCGCCTGCTCGAGGAGTCCCTCCGCCTCCTGAACACCGACCACCTGGACCTGTGGCAGCTCCACCGCGTCTCGCGCCCGGAGGAGGTGGAGCAGATCTTCGGGCCGGGGGGCGCCATCGAGGCGCTGCGGAAGGCCCGCGACGAGAAGATGGTGCGCTTCCTCGGCGTCACCGGCCACACGGATCCCGACGTGCTCATCGCCGCCCTCGCCCGCTTCGATTTCGACACGATCCTGCTCGCCCTCAACGCCGCCGATCCCCATCACCTGAGCTTCTCCGCCCGGCTGCTGCCACTTGCGGTCGAGAAGCAGATGGGCATCATCGGCATGAAGATCCCGGCGCGCGGCCGCCTCCTCGCCTCGTGGACGCCGCCGCCGCTCGAGCGGCAGCGCGAGATCGAGCGGCCGGCGAAGCCGGGGACGATCAGCATGAGAGAGGCGCTCTACTACGTGCTCTCCCTGCCCGTGAGCACGGTCGTGATCGGCTGCGACTCGCTCGCCCAGCTCGAGGAGAACGTGGCGCTGGCCCGCGCCTTCACGCCGCTCAGCGAGGCTCAGCTCACGGCGCTCGAAGCGCGCACGGAGCCGGTGGCCAAGCAGTCGCTCTTCTTCCGGCGCTGGAGCTAGCCTCCTGTCCCGGGAGCAGGACAGATCTCGGCGAGGCGCGGGTCGCGGGCGCACCCGGGTCGCGGGAGATGCCGCCCCCGGCCTCGGCCGCGGGGATTGCGCCTGATCGCCCCCGCTGGCACACTCGAGCCGGGTGCAGGTGAGCGCCTCGGCGTCCATGCGTTTCGGCGTCCGATGCACGAAGGTGGCGACCGCCTCACATGCCTTCCGTCTACGATCTCAAGCCGCGCTTCCAGGGGCTGCTCCGCCCCCTGGTCGACGCGTGCGTGGAGCGCGGGGTCAGGCCGAACCACCTGACGCTCGCGGCGCTGCTCGGCTCGCTGGCGGTGGGCGGCGGGCTGTGCTTCGCGCGGCCGCGGCCCCTCCTTCTCCTGAGCCTGCCCGTCTGGCTGCTCCTGCGCATGGCGCTCAACGCCATGGACGGCATGGCGGCGCGCGAGCACGGGATGCAGACCTCGCTCGGCGCGGCGCTGAACGAGCTCGGGGACGTGCTCTCCGATCTGGCGCTCTACCTGCCGCTGGCGCTCCTCGCCCCGGGGCTCGTCTGGCCCGTCGCGGTCTTCTGCCTGGGAGCCGCGCTCACGGAGTTCGCCGGCGTTCTGGGGCAGGCCCTGGGGGCCCGGCGCCACCTCGAAGGACCGATGGGCAAGAGCGACCGCGCCCTCGTCGTGGGCGCACTGGGCCTGGTCACGGCGTTCCTCCCGCGAATCCTCGCCTGGTGGCCGATCGTCCTCTGGATCACCGCGCTGCTCACGCTCGTGACGATGGCGAATCGCCTGCGCGCCGCCTTCGCCGACCTCCGGGAGGTCGTTCGGCCATGAGCGCCGGCTTCCCCGGCTGGTCGGCTCTCTCGCCGGTCGTGCGCATGGCCGCCATCATCGTGGTGCTGCTGGTCGTCGCCACGATCACGGTGAGGCTCCTGCGGCGCCGGAGCGCGCGGCCCGGATTCGCCGAGCTGGCGGCGCGCGTGCGCTCGTGGTGGATCATGGCCGCGGTCTTCTTCGCGGCGATCGCCGTGGACCAACGGCTCTCCCTCGTCTTCTTCGGCTTGCTCAGCTTCTGGGCGCTCAAGGAGTACGTGACGCTCCTCCCCACGCGACGAGCCGACCACCGCGCGCTGCTGTGGAGCTTCCTCGCCGTGCCCGTGCAGTACTACTGGGCCGCGATCCAGTGGTACGGAATGTTCATCATCTTTATCCCCGTCTACATGTTCCTGCTGCTGCCCCTTCAGCTCATGCTGATCGGGCTCACGTCGGGCTTCGTCGCCTCGGCCGCCCAGATCCAATGGGGGCTCATGGCTTTCGTCTTCGGCCTGAGCCACCTCGGCTACCTGCTCACCATGCCCGCGGTGGCGGGCTCGCCGGCGAACGGCCGCAGCCTGGTCCTGTTCGTGGTGTTCGTGACCGAGATGAGCGACGTGCTCCAGTACGTGTGGGGCAAGCTCGTGGGCCGGCACAAGATCCTGCCCACGGTGAGCCCGCACAAGACCTGGGAGGGATTCCTCGGCGGCATCGCGACGACCGCGCTCCTCAGCCTGGCCGTGCGCTTCCTGACTCCCTTCTCGCTCGCGGAGACGCTCGGCGTCACCCTGCTCGTCACCGTGCTCGGCTTCTGCGGCGGCGGCGTGATGTCGGCGGTCAAGCGGGACTTCCGCGTGAAGGACTTCGGCGCGCTGATCCCCGGCCACGGCGGCATGCTGGACCGCGTCGACTCGCTCTGCTACGCGGCTCCGGTGTTCTTCCACTATGTCCGCTACTTCCACTACCACTAGCCTGCGGCACCTGGCCCAGGCGGCGTTCGCGCTGCTCTTCCTCCGCCCGTTCCTGAAGCTCTTCATCGGGCTGCGCGTCTACGGACGCGAGCACCTGCCCGAGCGCGATCCGTTCATCTTGGTCGCCAACCACTCGAGCCACCTCGACACCGCGGCCCTGCTCGACCTCTTCCCCATCGCGAGGCTTCGTCGCATCCGGCCCTGCGCGGCCGCCGACTACTTCGAGCGCACGCGCACGATCTCGTTCCTCTCCCGGACGCTCTTCAACGTCCTGCCCATCCACCGCACCGGCATCCAGGCCGAGGATCATCCCCTTCGGCGGATGCGGCAGGCGCTCGAGCGCGGCGAGTCGCTCCTGCTCTTCCCCGAGGGCACGCGCGGCCGAGGCCGGGAGATGGCGCCGTTCAAGCCGGGGGTCGCCTGCCTCGCCGAGCAGCTTCCCCACGTGCCGATCGTGCCCGCGTACCTGATCAACATGGGGCGGGCCCTCCCCAAGGGCGAGTTCCTGCCCGTGCCCTTCTTCTGCGAGGTGCGGATCGGCGCGCCCCTGCGACTGAGCGGATCGCGGGCGGAGATGCTGGGCGCGGTGCGGGCGGCGGTCGAGGCGCTCCGGGACCGGGGTCGGCCGTCGTGAGGGGGCGGACCGCCGACGCCGTCGCCTGCGCGTGGGGCTTCGCCGAAGCCACGCTCTTCTTCATCGTGCCCGACGTGTGGCTGACGTTCCTCGCACTCCTGGGGCTGCGCCTGGCGCTGGTCGCGGCGGCGTGGTCGCTCGTGGGCGCGCTCGCGGGTGGCCTGGTCATGCTGGTGCTCGGCGTCCAGGCGCCGGGCGCGGCCCTGCGACTGCTCGACGCGGTGCCGGCCATCTCGCCGGAGCTGATCGCCCGGGTGCGGGCGCAGGTGGACGCGCACGGGGCGGCGGCCGTTGTCCTGGGACCGATCGGCGGCGTGCCCTACAAGATCTACGCGGTCGACTGGGGCGCGCGCCACGCGAGCTGGCTGGCATTCCTGCTCGTCTCGATTCCCGCGCGCGGGGTGCGCTTCTTCCTCGCGCCCGTGATCGTGGCCGGCATCCAGCGGTGGATCGTCCGGCGCCGCCGCGTCGCGGGGCTGGCACTGCTCGCGGCGTTCTGGCTGGGCTTCTATACCTTCTACTTCGCGAGGTTCAGGGGGTAGGCGAGCGGGCCGGCGGTCGCGCGTCGAAGGCTGGCCCCGAGGCGCTGTGCGGCCTGGCGCGGCGGCGCGGGAAGGATCTCTCCCGCCTCGCGCCGAGGCCGTCTCGCGCTAGCGCAGCAGCGCGAGGCGCTGAGTGCGGGTGCCCCACGGCGTCACGAGCCGCACGAAGTAGAGTCCGGCCCCTGCCCGTTCCCCCGAGGCGATGCAGCCGTTCCAGCGCACCGCGTGAGCGCCGGCTCCGAGCTGGGCCTCCTGCCGCCACAACCGCCGCCCCGCGAGGTCCATGATCTCGAGCCGCGCGCGCCCCGCCGCCGGCAGCGAGAACCGCAGCACCGTGGCTCCGGGTCCAGGGTTCGGCTGCGGCCTGGACAGGGCCAGCACCGCCGGGCCTTCCCCGTCCACCGCCGCGTTCGGATCCACGATGTGGAACAGGCTGTCGCTCGCGTCCCATCCCTGGTTCAGCGCCGGGTCGAAGGCGGTCACCCGGACGAGGGCGCTGTCCGAGGTCGAGCCGGGCAGCGTCCAGGGGACCGAACCGGAGTTGGCCAGGCCGTGCGCCACGGGCAGCCAGGGGCCGTCCGGGCCTGCGACGGAGTAGTCCACGTTGATCGAGTCCACACCCGCGTCGTCGGCGGCGGTCCAGGTGACGGACTGGACACTGCCCAGGTTCCAGCGCTCGCCACCCGCCGGAGACGTGACGTGGACCACGGGTGTCGTCGCATCCTCGAACGCGGCCGCCAGAACGTGGTCGGCCGTGACGGCCTCGAAGGTGTAGGTCGTATCGGGCGTCACCGGGTCGCCGTCCACCGTGAGCGTCGCGACCCGGTTGCCGGCCGCCGGGGCGATGGAGAAATGCTGGCTGCCGCCTTCCACGACGGGCACCGCGCCGCTCGGCACCACGCTCCCGCCCGGGCCGCCGCTGGCCGTGATCGTCCAGGTGGAGATGGCGAAGTTCGCGGCGCTGGAGTCGGCGCCCAGGTTCCCCGCGGCGTCGTGCGCCGTGGCTCGCACTCGCACGGCGCTGCCCGGCGCGTTCGGCACGATCCAGGGATGGGAGCCCGTGTTCTCGATTCCCGCCGCGATCTCGTTCGGGAAGCTCGCTCCGCCGTTCGTGGAATAGGCGAGGTCCACGCTGGTGACGCCCACGTTGTCCGTGGCCGTCCAGGTGACCAGATGCGAGGACCCCGCCTTCCAATCCTCTCCCCCGTTCGGCGCGGCGACCGAGACCACGGGCGCCGTCAGGTCGGCGCTGCCCGAGTTCGTGAAGGTGTCGGCGAAGCCGGTGCCGCGGACCGTGTCCACGCCACCGGGCTCCCAGGTCGCCGAGATGACGACCTGGTTGTTCGACACCTTGTCCCACAGGGGATCCGGGGGCGCGCCCGAACCCGCCTCGGTCCAGTACGTGTGCACGCCCGCGGCGTGGAGACGGGTGAGCGCCTCCACTCTCGGGTGACCATAGCCGTTGGGATTGCCAACCGAGATCACGCCGATCTTGGGCTGCGTCGCGTTCAGCCAATTGACGTTGCTGCTCGTCGCGGAGCCGTGGTGGTGCACCTTGTACACCTCGACGGGGCCGACCTCCGGCCCGACGATGCTCTCGACGTCGGGGCCGCTGCCCTGCAGATCTCCGCCGAACACCTCGTCGAACTCGCCATAGCTCACCTTGAGCACCAGGCTCAACGAGTTCTCGTCCCCCGTCCCGGTTCCGGCGCCCGCCAGGTCCACGCACGTGATCGTGACCGGATGCGCCGACAACGAGTCGAGCGTGATGACCTGACCTTTGACGAGGGTGCGACGCCGGTCGCCGATCGCGCCGACGTAGCTGGTGTAGACGCCCGTGTTGTAGGAGCCGGCGCGATCCCAGCCGTAGTCCAGCGTCGCGATCCCGCCCGGGCCGAAGAGGTTGCTGGCGAAGAGGCCGATGTGATCGGAGTGGTAGTGGCTGGAGAAGTGGTGGTCCACGTGCGTCACGCCGAGGGCCACGAGCTGGTCGGGGACCTTTACGGCGCAGGCAGGTGTGGGGTTGTTGTTCACCCCGTCGTCGATCATGACCACCTGGCCCAGCGGGGAGATGAGGACGGCGCCGTCCCCCTGCTTCACGTCGAGATGGATGATCTGGAGCCTGCCGTTGGGGATGACCGCCTGGGCCATCCGGAGGGGGGCGAGGCCGCAGGCTGCGAGCAGAGAGACTTGGAGGAGCATCGGCAGGCTGCGGCGCATCGTGTCACCTCTCCCCGGCTGGGGATCCTGGCGAGTCGTCTGCGCGAGGAGAGAGGTGCCGACGCGCAGCACGACCGCCCCGCTGGTCCTGGGCCTCGGTGGACGAAGCCGCTCGAGTCAGCCGCGACGGCCCGGCGGCGAACCGGGCCGTCGAGTTGGCCGACCTTCGCGTGGTCTCCCTCGCGTGAGCTACCGGTACAGAAGCTTGATCTTCCCCCAGCTCTCCGGGATCGTCGGAACCACGGAGCAGCTGGGATTCGTCGCGCTGGCCGAGTTGTGGATGGGCAGCACCTGGTTGCAGGTGGTGATGGTGAAGTCGCCCACGTTGTTGTCGGTGTCCGTCATGCCGCCGAGCTTGCGCACGGCGGCGGTGGTGTTGCTCATGGCCCCCGTCGGGCCGGTGCCCTCCCAACAGGCGCTCGAGGACCCGGTGGCCACGAGGTCGATGAAGCTGGTGGCACAGCTGCCCGACGTTCCACTGCTGACGAGGCCGATCTTGCACGAGCTCGCCTGCATGGCGATGTTCCCGACCACGTCCGGGGTCACCGGCAGAGGCAGGGCGCTCGTATTGGCTCCCGAGGCGCACTGGAAGAGGTAGTAGCCGCAGGCGGGGATCGTGGCTCCGACGGGGCAGCGGACGTAGGAGTTCGACGGGCCGCCGAACGTGCTACCGGACGACGTGGCGTAGAGGATCGCCCAGCCCTCGATGTTGATCGGCTCGCTGGAGCTGTTGAACAGCTCGACGTAGTCGTAGCGGTAGTAGGCGCCGGAGTTGCCGCCGCCGCCGTAGACCTGGCTGATGCGCACGGGATTGGCCGCCCAGACCGAGGTCGCGGCGAGGAGGCCGAGGGCGAGGAGAGCGATGACAGTCTTGCGCATGCTGGGGCTCCTTTGGTGCGTGACTGTGGCGGAATGGAGACGCCGGCCCCGCCCGCGCGTCCTCGCGGCGTAGGCTGCGGCCGCGGCCCCCGGCTTGTTCTCGTCGTAGCCACCTCGAGGTTACGCCTGCGCAATCCGCGCACGCTGTGATTTCGCTCTCGTCTCCAGTCTCATTTCCGAATGCCTCCGACGGATCCGCCGATCGCGCCAAGGGGCGCGCGTCCGCGGACCTGGAGTCGGCCGCTCCGCGGAGGATCGACGCGGAGCGTGAGGAGGTTCCGAGCGAAGGCGCTTAGCCGAGCCAGTCGCTCCCGGTCCGGCGCTCGAGCCGCAGCGAACGGAGGCGACGAAGCTCCCGTGCCGGTCGCGGCTCTCGCGGAGTGAGATGCGTGCCGCGCGTCGGCCCCTGCGTCCTCCGGACGGAGTCTCCACGACGCGATGCCAGGACCCCGGACTCCCGGCACGCTCGGTCGGCTTCGAGCCGAGGACGCGTCCCTCGAGGGCCCGCGAGCGGGCTCGTCGGTCGGCCGTGTTCCTTGCCCTATGTTCTATTGTTCTATAACATACGCCCATGAAGTTGCGCCTGGACCACGACAGCCCCGTGCCCCTCTACCACCAGATCGCCGAGGCGATCCGCTACCGCATCGCGACCGGGGCGCTCGCTCCGGGCCGCGCCCTCCCCCCGCTGCGCCAGGCGGCCGCCCTCTGGGGCGCCAATCTCCACACCGTGCGCCGCGCCTACACCGAGCTGGCGCGAGCCGGCGTGGTGGAGACCCGCGTGGCCCTCGGCACCGTGGTCCTGCCCGGCGCGGGCGCGAGGCCCGGGGCGCGGCGAGGGCGCTCCCGTCTCGACTCGTTCGTCGAGCGGCTCGTGGTCGAGGCCCGCGAGCGGCACGGTCTCGGTGTCGCGGAGCTGATGGCGCTGCTCGAGGGCCGCCTCTCCCCCGCGCCCACGCGGGGCGACGCCACCGCCTTCGTCGCGGAGTGCAGTGCGACGCAGAGCGCGGACCTCGCGGAGCAGCTCATGGCCCGCTGGCGGGTCGCCGCGACGCCATGGCCGACCGACCGGGCGCAGCCGCCCGGAGGACACCCCATCATCGCCACCTACTTCCACTTCAACGAGGTGCGCACCCGGTGGAGCGAGCGGGTCGCGGACCTCCACTTCATGGCGATCCGGCCCGATCCCGCCCTCGGCGAGCGTCTCCTGCGTCTGACGCGCGGCCGCCGCAGAGTCGCGGTCGAGCTGTGCGAGCGGGATGAGGCGATGCTGCACAACATCCAGGCCGATCTCTCGCGGCTCCTGCCGCCCGAGCGCTTCGACCTCCGCCCCCGGCTGGTGCGCAAGCCGGAGCGGTGGCTGGCCGCGCGTCGCACGCCGGGGCCGGTTCTCTTTTCCCCCCGGGTGTGGGGCGAGCTCTCGGAGCGGGCCCGTCGCGACCCGCGCGCGCACGAGGCCCGCTTCGTCTTCGAGCCCCGCGACCTCGACGCGGTCGGCTCGACGCTCGGCTGGCAGCCGAGGTGATCCCTGACGGAACGCGCTTCTGGAGACGCACGAGGAGGCTGTTCGTGATTCGACCGCCGAGTATCCGCGAGCCGCGCCTGCTGGTGACCGTCGTGATGCTCACGCTGGCCCTCTTCTCGCCGGGCGCGGCGCGCGGCGCGCCTCCTCCCGCCTCCCGGCCGGAAGTCGAGGCCGTGGTGCGGCGGCTCGAGGCCGCCACGAACGCGCGCGACCTCGCCGCGGCGATGGCGTTGTTCGCCCTTCCCGATACGGCGGCGACCGCCGAGAAGCGCCAGGAGTTCACCGACCTCTTCGGCCTCGACAGCCTCGCGTGCACGACCCGGGTGGGTGGCGTCGAAGAGCGTGCCGGCAGGTCCGAGGCGGCCGTGTACCGGCAGGTCACCTACCGGGAGAACGGTCGCCTGCAGGCGCGGGTCGACTGGTACACGATGACCCTCGCCCGCCTGCCCGGCGGGTGGAAGATCGTCGCCGACGAGTCTCGCCCGTATGCGCACACGCGCTTCACCGATCTCGCCGTGGCTCTCGATCCCGACTCGGGCACCATGCGGGGAACGGCGGTCCTGGAGATCGAGGCCCGGCTCCCCGGTGCGGACGAGCTGGTGATCGGGCTCAATCGCGGGCTGGCGGTCGAATCGGCCGACGACGGGCACGGCGGGAGTGTGCCCGTGGTGCGCCTCGCCGATGTCCTGCTCGTGCCGCTTCCCTCTCCTCTCGTCCCGCGAGACTCCCTGCGCCTGCGGCTGCGCTTCGGCGGGAGGCTGTTCAACGAGAGCCAGGAGCAGGGCTACTCCCAGGTCTCCATCGCCCCCGCAGGCTCCTTCGCGAGCTGGGTGACGAGCTGGTATCCGAACCTGCAGGGTCCGGGTGGCAAGTCGCGCGGCCGGATCGCGCTTACCGTCCCCGCCGCGCTGAGCGTCACGGCGAGCGGCCGCCTCGTGGACGAGCGGCGCGAGGGCGCGCTCGAGCGCCGCGTCTTCTCGGTCACGAGCCCCGTGAAGTTCTCCTTCGCCGCGGCGCGATACGCGCACCGCGAACGGATCGTGGACGGCATTCCCCTGGGGGTCTACTTCCTCCAGGGGGGCGAGCAGAAGGCGGACCTCTATCTCGCGCAGACCGCGCGAGTGCTGCGCTTCCTGCGCGCCTACTACGGCCTCTATCCGTACGACGGCTTCCGCATCGTCGAGATCCCGCGCGTCGCGGCTGGATCCCTCGGGGGCAGCAGCGAGCAGGGCATGTCGTTGTTCACCGAGGGCGGTCTGCCGGCCGACCACTTCCCTCTGCCGCTGGTGGCGCACGAGATGGGGCACAGCTGGTGGGGGAACCTGGTGCCCTCGAGCAGCGTGCTGGTCGAGGAAGGACTGGCGCAGGTCTCCGCCGCTCTCACCGTGCGCGCGCTCGAGGGCGAGCCAGCCATGCGCCGCTTCCTCTCGTACGGCCTGCTCGGCTATTCGCAGTGCGCCCAGGAGTACTTCCGCGAGTTCGCCCTCGTGCCCGGCAGGGACCTGCCCCTGGGCGTGACGCGCGTCGGCGCCGCGGAGGGCTCGCTCCTGCACGATCTGGCCGACACGAAGGGCTACTTCGTCTTCGACATGCTGCGCGAGGAGATCGGCGACCGCGCGTTCCAGGCGGGCCTGCGCGGCGCGATCGCGCGCTTCGCCTCGAAGACGATGAGCCTGCGTGACCTCGAGGCCGAGTGGGAGCGCGCCAGCGGGAGGAAGCTGGGGCGCTTCTTCGACGAGTGGGTCTACCGTTCCGGCGCGCCGGAGCTGGCGCTGAAGGATACGGTAGTCGCTCGAGCCGGCCGCTACGTCGTGCGCGGTACGATCGCGCAGAAGCGGGATCTGTATCACGTGACGGTGGAGGTCGTGGCCGTTCTGCCACAGAGCCGCCAGGTCGAGCGGATCGCGGTGTCGGAGCGCGAAACCCCGTTCAGCTTCACGGTCTCCGCGGCACCGCGAGCCGTGCTGCTCGATCCTCAGTACCGGCTGCTGCGCTGGACCGGTGACTTCAAGAATCTCGCCGTCCTCGTGCACTGCCAGCGGCTGCGCAGCCTCGGCCGTCTCGCCGAGGCGACGGCGTCTCTGGATTCCTGCCTCCGGAGCGATCCCGACGCCGCCCGCTGCCGGGTGGAACTCGGCATCTGCGAGCGCCAGCAGGGCCACCTCGAGGAGGCCGAGCGAGCCTTCCGCGTCGTCGCGGAGGCCTGTCGAGTGGACCCGGTTTACGATCCCGCGGCGGCTACCGCCATGCTACAGCTCGGCCAGGTCTGTGATCTGACCGGCCGACGCGACGAGGCGCTGACCTGGTACCGGCAGGTGCTCGCGCTTCCTGCTGAAGAGCCGCTCCGCGCGGAGGCCGAGAAGGCCATTCGGGCGCCCTACACACCCACCACGCTCCCGGCGCTCGAGGTCCTACGGAAGTATGAAGGCACGTATGCCGTCGCGGGTATGGGCGACTACAGGGTCGCCATCAGCGAGAACGGCGTGCTCACGTTCAGCGGACCCCGCGTCGCCGAGACCGGACTGGAATGGATCGAGGGCGCCTTGTTCGTGCTGCCGGCCCGCGACGACGTGCGCATCGAGTTCAGCGACGAAAGGGATGGGCGGGCGAGCCGGATGATCGTGCACTTCGGCCCCGTGAACATTCCCGGGGTCCGCAAGCAACCCTGAGCCGACGCGCCGGCCAGCGAGCGGCGACATCGCAGTCCGGCGAGACGGCGCAAGCTGGTGGCCCCGGCGTGAGTCGAACACGCGACACGCGGTTTAGGAAACCGCTGCTCTATCCGTCTGAGCTACGGGGCCACAATGAGTTACGTGATCCGCGATGGTCGCCGTGGTACAGGATGTGGTACAGGCGACCGCTCGATCAGGCCCCTTCGAGCTTCTCGAAGACCCGTCTTGCCTCAGCCCTGACGAGACTCTGTGTGACCTTCGCGTAGCGCGTCGTAGTGCTCAGGTCCGCGTGCCCGAGGAGTTCCTGAAGGGCGGACAGGCTACCACCTCTGGCGAGCCAGCGCATCGCGTAGGTGTGCCTGCAACGGTGCGGGTGGAACTCCTTGATCCCCGAGAGCCGGCGCACGAGGCGGGAGAAGCCGCCGGGGTTCGTCTCGCTGTAGGGCACCAGGAGCCCGACGCGCGACTTGACCTCGCGGAGGAGGCTCGGCGGAAGCTCGATCCGGCGCGCCTTGCCGCTCTT
>JAWOLC010000123.1:0-3407 GCA_033853925.1 Candidatus Eiseniibacteriota bacterium | reverse complement strand
CCCAACGTGTGGCGCTGCCACTACTGCGACCACGTCCAGCCCGCCTCGGCGCGCTGCCCGGCCTGCCAGGCCCCCATGCTGCGCTTCGCCGGCGCGGGCACCCAGCGCGCCGAGCGCGAGCTGGCGGTCGCCTTCCCCGGGGCGCGGCTGCTGCGCCTCGACACGGACGTGGCGCGCGCGCGCGGCCCGCACGAGGTGCTCTCGGCCTTCGCCCGGGGCGAGGCCGACGTGCTGCTGGGCACGCAGATGATCGCCAAGGGGCTCGACTTCCCGCGGGTCACGCTGGTGGGGGTGCTGGACGCCGACGTCGCGCTCCACCTGCCCGACTTCCGCGCGGCCGAGCGCACCTTCCAGCTGCTGGTGCAGGTCGCGGGGCGCGCGGGGCGCGGCCCCGTGGCGGGCGAGGTGTTCGTGCAGACCTGCACCCCCGAGCACCCCGCCGTGGCCGCCGCCGCGCTCCACGACGAGCGCATGTTCCTGGACCACGAGCTGCGGCAGCGGCGCGAGGCCGGCTACCCGCCCTTCACCCGGCTCGCCACCGTGCTGTTCTCGGGGGCCGACGAGGCCCGGGTCGAGGAGGCGGCCGGCCGGGTGCGCGACGCCGTGGAGTCCCCGGCTGCCTCCCGCTCGGTCGAGGTGCTCGGCCCGGCGCCGCAGGCGCTGGCCCGGCTCAAGGGCCAGCACCGCTGGCACCTGCTGCTCAAGTCCGCCCACGCCGGCCGGCTGCGGGAGGTGGCGGAACTGGCCCTGGGCGAGGCCGGCGCGGCGAGGCTCAAGGGCGTGCGGGTCATGGCCGATGTGGACCCGGTCGAGGTGCTCTAGGGGCCTCCCGGGAACCCTCTGGGTGGGTTGTGCCGGACCTGACAGGGCTGTCCCGGGAATGCCACAGCCCTGTGTCGCGTATGCCACTTGGGGGTCGCGGCGAGGGTACCGGCCGGCCGGGGCCGCGCGGCTATCCGCCTTGACGGGCTTGCGGTTGCGCCCCTAGAGTCCCTTGGCTCGTCAACCTGCTCCCGGCCGCTTGGGCTGGCATCCTTCCCGCACGAGAAGACCATCACATGAGCCACCGCAACAACGTCAACAACCACCGGACGAGTCCCTCCACGACCGAGGGCGCCCCGGGGGCCGAGGGCCCCGGGACGGGCGCCCGCGTCGTCACCTTCGAGGCGGTCCGGGACAACGCCCGGGTGAAGGCGTTCATCCGCAGCGCCGACCACGCGCTGGAGATCATCGGCTACACCGAGCACGGCGAGCGGCACGTCGGCCTGGTGGCGCACATCGCCTACAACACGCTCAAGCGCCTCGGCCACCCCGAGCGCGACGCCGAGCTGGCGGCCATCGCCGGCTACCTGCACGACATCGGCAACGCCGTGAACCGGGAGCAGCACGCCCAGACCGGCGCGGTCATGGCCATGCGCATCCTCACCGACATGGGCATGCCGGACCACGAGATCGTGCAGGTCATGGGCGCCATCGGGAACCACCACGAGACCGACGGCTGCGCCATCAGCCCCGTCTCGGCGGCCGTGATCCTGGGCGACAAGAGCGACGTGCACCGCACCCGCGTCCGCAACCCGGACATGATCAAGTTCGACGTGCACGACCGCGTGAACTACGCGGTGGAGAAGAGCTTCCTGAACGTGGACGAGTCCAGGAAGGAGATCACCCTGGAGCTCACCATCGACACCAAGATCTCGCAGGTCATGGAGTACTTCGAGATCTTCATGACGCGGATGCTCGCGTGCCGGAAGGCGGCCCTGTTCCTCGGGACCTCCTTCGGCCTGACGGTGAACGGGAATCGCCTGACCTGAGGCCCTGCGCGCGGGCCGAGCCGCGTGGTCCCCGCGACCGCGATGGGCCCGTGCAGCACGCGGATCGAGCGCAAGGCCGCATGGGCGGCACATCCTGAGGAGGAGAAAGTGAAGCATCGTGTGAGCGCGATCGGTGTCGGTCTGGCCGCGCTGGGGCTGCTGCTGACCGGCACGGCCGAGGCGCGCAATCCGAACTGCGCGGGTGGCATCCAGTACGTCGTCCAGGGCATGCGCGACAAGGAGAAGGGCAACCTCGAGGACTACTCGCGGGAGATGCTCAAGGCGGTGGATCGGCTCACGGCCTGCGCGAGCGAGGATCCCGAGGACCTGGAGGCCCTGGGCTACCTGGGCTGGGCCTACGCGGAGCTGGACAGCGCCGGCCCGGCGGGACAGGCCTTCGAGAAGGCCATCGCCGGCCTGAAGGCCAAGGGTGACGTGAAGAAGGCCGACTGGGCCCAGGCCAACCGCGACCACTACTGGACGAACTACTTCAACGCGGGCATCGCCGACATCCAGGCCGGCCAGACGGCGTGGCCCGACTACACCAAGGAGCCCGCCGACGATGCGGAGAAGGCGCTCAAGGCGGAGGCGCAGAAGAAGTACGACGCCGCCCACCTGGCCCTGGATCGCGCCGCGCAGCTCAAGCCCGGCGACCCGCGCACGGTCCGGAACCTGGGCACGGTGCTCGCCCTCGAGGGCGACCTCGTGGGCGCCGAGAAGGTCTTGCGCGCCGGCCTGCAGGCCGCTCCGGGCGACTCCGACCTCACGAATTCGCTGGCGCTGGTGCGGAAGAGCTACGCCGGCAAGCTGATCGACGAGAAGAACTTCGATCAGGCCATCGGCTTCTACACGGACCTGGCGAAGGCGAGCCCCACGGATCCCGACGTGCACCTCGGCCTGGCGGACGCCTACTTCAAGTGGGCGATGAGCCTGAAGGGCGACTCGGCCAAGGCCGACTACAAGCTGGCCGGCGACGAGTACGCCAAGGCCGCTCAGATCAGGGGCAGCGCTCCCGACCTGCTCTTCAACTCCGCGCTGGCCTATCAGAACGCGACCGAGTACCCGCTCGCCGAGACGCAGTGGCGGGAGTTCCTCAAGGTCAAGCCGGACGACAGCGACGCCCTCTCGGCCCTGGGCTCGACCCTGGCCGAGGAGAAGAAGTTCGACGAGGCGGCGGACGCCCTGCACCGGGCCGTGAACACGAAGCCCAAGGACATGAACCTGCACCGCCAGCTCGGCGGCGTGTACGCGCGGGCCGACAACCAGCCCAAGTCCTACGAGGAGATGGTGGTCTACATCGCGCTGAAGAGCGGGACGACGGCGGACAACGCGGCGGATGCGGCGAAGAAGGCTCCCGCGAACAGCGACGCGGCGAAGGTCCTGGCGGCGCAAGGCGCTCCGGAGGAGCTTCGCTACTGGGAGGCCGAGGGCCAGAAGTACGAGACCTGGTTCTACTGGGGAAAGAACGTGGCCTACACCTTCCGGACCGGGCAGCAGGTCGCCAAGTCGGACTGGGGCGCGCCTCCACCCAAGCTGGGCAAGGCCGCCGCGGCAGCCCCCGCGAAGGCCCCGACGGGGAAGAAGAAGTAGCCACAT
>JAWOLC010000122.1:0-6197 GCA_033853925.1 Candidatus Eiseniibacteriota bacterium | reverse complement strand
CGATACCCGACGGGCGGGACCTCGGGCAAACGAGCGCGGCGGGGTGGACGCGCTGCCGGAGAGCGGGTTACGATGGCCGGCCGATCCCTCGAGACCACGGTCCCCGAAGCGCCCGCGGCCCTGCCCGCGCGCGCGGCGGGCCGCGTGACCCGCGGCGCCGGCCCTCCCCGGAGGGCGGCGGCGCGCGCACCTTCCAGAGAAGGAGTGAGCATGACCCCCGTGACCGCCCTGCCGCCGGTCCCCGAGCGCGCCGCGCTCCAGGGCCTGTTCGGCCGCAGCATGCTGCTGACCCGCGACTGGACCACGCCCGAGCTCGAGACCCTGATGGCGGTGATCCAGCGCTTCGCGGCCCTGGACTTCGCCGGCAAGACGACCGCCCTCTTCCGCGACGAGCTGGGCTGGGCGCTCTTCTTCGACCAGTCCACGCGCACGAAGTCCGCCTGGGCGGGAGCCTGCGCGCGCCTCGGGCTGAGCCCGGTGATCGTGGACGGCGGCTCCACGCAGGTCTCCCACGGCGAGACGGCGGTCGAGACGGGCGCCATGCTGGGCATGAACTCGCACGCGCTGGGCGTGCGGCACGACATGATCATCGGCGAGGGCAACCGCTTCATGCGCGACGTGAAGCAGGGCATCGACGAGTACCTGGCCGCGACCCGGAACCCGCGCAAGGTGCCGGTCGTGAACCTGCAGTGCGACATCGACCACCCGACCCAGACCCTGGCCGACCTCATGTGGATGCGCGAGTGCTTCCCCGGCGGCTTCCAGGGCAAGAAGATCGCGATCTCCTGGGCCTACTCGCCCTCCTACGCGAAGCCCCTCTCCGTGGCGCAGGGCTGCGCCATGCTCTTCACCCGCTTCGGCGGCGACGTGGTGCTGGCCTTCCCCGAGGGCTACCATCTGATGCCCGACACGATGGAGTTCGCCACGGCCAGCGCCAAGGCGGCCGGTGGCTCCTTCCGCATCGTGAACTCGATGGACGAAGCCTTCCAGGGCGCCGACATCGTCTATCCCAAGAGCTGGGGCCCCTACGACCTCATGGTCGAGCGGGTCGAGGCCAACCGCGCCAAGGACAAGAACCGCCTCGCCGAGATCGAGAAGCAGGCGCTGGCGCGGAACGCGAGCCACCAGGACTGGATCTGCGACGAGCGCCGCATGGGGCTGACGAAGGGCGGCGACGCGCTCTACATGCACCCGCTGCCCGCGGACATCGGCGCCGAGGTGTCGCACGGGGTGATGCGCAGGCACTCGGTGAACGTCGCCCGCCAGGCGCAGTACAAGATGTACGCCATCATGGCGCTCCTGGCGGTGGCCAAGGTCCCCGACCTGGCCCCCCGGCTGGAAGCCCTCGGGCGGTGAGCGAAGGATCCACGCGCGGCGCGCTCGACGCGAAGATCGCGGCGGCCGCCGCGCGTGATCTACCCCTGGCCGCCTCGCTCCTCCGCGAGGCGATCCGCCTGCCCGCGGACGTGGTCGAGCGGCCGCCCGAGCAGGGCGGCGACCCGCTCTGCGGCACGAGCAACCACGAAGGTCCGCGCCTGGAGTACCTGCGGCGGGCGATCGTCGCGTGCGGCGCCGTCACCCACCCCGACGACGTGGGCTACGACGCCTACGGCAACCTCACCTGGGTGCTCGAGGACCCCGACGACCGCCTGCCGCGCGGGCACAAGCGCGTCCTCTACCTGGACGGCCACGCCGACACGGTCAAGCCCCTGCGCCCGCAGTGGCGCGAGAAGACCGGCGGCCTCGACCCCTTCCTCGGGCTGGTGGACGCGGCGCGCGTCGATCGGAGCTTCCTGCGTCGCGAGCTGGGCTGGCTCCCGCCCGACGACGAGTGGGAGCACCTCGTGTTCGGCCGCGGGGCCGCCGATCAGCTCGGCGGCGTGGTCGCGCAGATCGTCGCCTCGCGCATCCTCGCCGGGCTGCTCCCCGAGGGCGCGCTGCGCGGCGTGATCCTGCGCGGCCAGATCACGGTCGCGGAGGAGGACAACGAAGGCGGCGGGCCGCTCTACCTCGTGCGCCGCGTCCTGCCCGGGGCGCCCGCGCCGATGATCCCCGACGTGGTGATCCTCACCGAGATGACCGGCGACACGAAGAACGGCGCGCTGAGCCTCCGCCGCGGCCAGCGCGGCCGCATGATCATCGAGGTGCAGGTCACCGGCCGCTCCTGCCACGGCTCCATCCCCCGCGAGGGCCTGAACCCGCTCGAGCACGGCGGCGCGATCCTCGCCGAGGCGGCCGCGCAGCACGAGCGGCGCGAGGGCTTCCGGGAGGATCCCCTGCTCGGGCCCGGCTCGCGCACCGCCACCTGGGCGGTGCTCGAGACCCCGAGCGACTGCTCGGTGCCGGAGCGCTTCACCTTGCGCTTCGACCGCCGCCTCACCACCGGCGAGGATCCCGCGCAGGCGCTGCGCGACGTGGAGGCGCTGGAGACCGTGCGCCGGGCGCGGGCGGCGGGGCTCACGGTCGGGATCTCGGTGCCCGTCTACGCGCAGCCGACCTGGCGCGGCTACGTGCCGGGGAATCCGCAGGTCTACCTGAGCTGGCAGACGCCCGAGGACCATCCCGCGCTCCGCGCGGCGCTCGCCACCTACCGCGACGTCGTGACCCCCCACGTGAGCCCGCGCCTCGAGGAGGGCGGCTCGCTCCGCCGCGAGCCGCGCCTGGACCGCTGGGTCTTCTCGACCGACGGCGTGGGCTGGCCCACGCCGCTCAGCGAGACGGCGCTCGACGTGCCGGCGCACAAGCGCTGGGTCACGGCCGGCGAGTACCGGCACCCGGCGATGTTCGGCTTCGGCCCGGGGATCATGCAGAACGCGCACAAGATCGGCGAGGTGCTCGACCTGCGCGAGCTGCAGCACGCGATCGCGTTCCTGGCCCGCTATCCGAGCGTGCTGGCGGCGACGTAGCGGCGCCTCGCATCCTCCTCGCGTCCCATGGACCCGGGGGGGCCTCTGCGCTACGCTTTCCTCGAGTCGAACCCGATGCCGCACCCATCGTCCACACGCCGTGGCTTCCTGAAGACCTGCGCGGGCTGCGGAGCCCTGCTGGGCCTGAGCGCCCTGGTCGGCGCGCCGCGCTGGCTGCCCCGCTTCCTGCTCGAGCCGGCGGCGGCCCTGGCCGCGGGCGATCCGCTCGCCGAGCTGATCCGGGAGGCGCCCCGCGCGCGCTACTGGGTCTCGACCGAGTCGGCCTCGTGCGCGGCCTGCCACCCCCCGGGCTCGCTCCCCGCGGGCGCCAAGCCCGAGCACAGGCGCGCCCTCGTCCGCTGCCAGCTCTGCGCGCGCAACTGCACGCTCGCCGAGGGCGAGCGCGGCATGTGCCGGGCCCGCATCCACGTGCAGGGCGAGCTGAAGAGCCTGGTGTACGGTCGGCCCATCACCGTGCAGGTGGACCCCATCGAGAAGAAGCCCTTCTTCCACTTCCTCCCGGGTGCCGCCGCCTTCTCGCTCGCCACCAGCGGCTGCCCCCTGCGCTGCAAGTTCTGCCAGAACTGGCAGATCTCCCAGGCGAGACCCGAGGACTACGCGCAGGCGCCCCTGCCGCCCGCGAACGTCGCCCGCGCGGCCGTCGCCCGGAACGCGCCGGTGATCGCCTTCACCTACAACGAGCCCACGGTCTTCACCGAGTTCCTGACCGACGTCGCCCGCGCCGGGAAGCCGCTGGGCCGCCGGGCCGTGCTGGTCTCCTGCGGCTTCATGAACGAGGCGCCGCTCGCCGAGATGTGCGAGGTCCTCGACGGCATCAAGATCGACCTCAAGGGCTTCAGCCAGGACTTCTACCGCGACGTGTGCGGCGCCGAGCTGGCGCCGGTGCTGCGCAGCCTCCGGCAGGTGGCGCGGAGCGGCCGCCACCTCGAGATCGTGAACCTCGTGGTGCCGACGCTGAACGACTCGCCGCAGATGCTCGCCGAGCTGGCGAAGTGGGTCGTGGGCGAGGTGGGCCCGGACGTGCCCATCCACTTCACGCGCTTCCATCCGGACTACCAGCTCCCCAACCTCCCCGACACGCCCGTGGCCACGCTGGAGCGCGCCCGGGAGACGGCGATGCGGCAGGGCGTGCACTTCGCCTACGTCGGCAACGTGCCCGGTCACCCGGGCAACAACACCTATTGTCCGAAGTGCGGGAAGGCCGTCGTCGAGCGGGACGGCCTCTTCGTCACCGCCATGCACCTGAAGAGCGGCCACTGCGCGTACTGCGGCCGCGCGATCGCCGGCGTATGGAACTGAGCGGGGCGAGACGCGGGGAGACCCGCGCGCGGCCCGAGGCGGGGGCGCCATGAGACCGGCCGTGCGTCCGCCGGCCGTGGCCGGCCAGTTCTATCCCGACGATCCGCGGCGCCTCGAGGCCGAGGTGAAAGGGCTGCTCGCGGCGGCCGTCGCGCCACGCGGCGAGCGACCCTTGGGCCTCGTGGTCCCGCACGCAGGCTACGTCTTCTCGGGCCAGGTGGCGGCGGACGCCTACCGGCAGGCCATGGGGCACGGCTACGACCTCGCCGTGCTCCTCGGCACGAACCACACCGCGCCGTTCTTCCGCGGCGTCTCCGTCTTCATCGGCAGCGGCCTTCGCACGCCCCTCGGCGTGGCTCAGGTGGACGAGCCCGCGGCGGCGGCGCTGCTGGCCGCCGACCACGACTGCACCTCGGATCCCGAGCCGCACGAGCGCGAGCACTCCATCGAGGTCCAGGTCCCCTTCCTCCAGGTGGCCTTCCCCGGGCTCCCCCTCCTGCCGGTGATCGTGGGGAGCGACGAGGCGGGCCTCTGCGAGCGGCTGGGCGAGGCGCTCGGGCGGGTGCTGGCGAACCGGCGCGCGCTGCTCGTCGCCAGCAGCGACCTCTCCCACTACCCGACGTACGAGCGCGCCGCGGCCGCGGACCGGGCGGTGCTCGCCGCCATCGCCGGGCGCGAGCCCGACGCCCTGCGGCGGACCCTGGCGGAGCAGGAGGGGGCCGGAGGCCGAGGGCTCCAGACCTGCGCCTGCGGCGCCGCCCCCGTGCTCGCGCTGCTGGCCGCTTTGCGCCGGCTCGGCGCCACGCGCGGCGCCGTGGTGAGCCATGCGAGCAGCGGCGACAGCCCGTTCGGCCAGCACGCGAGAGTGGTCGGCTACGGCGCCGTTCTCTTCAGCGCCGGCCCGCCCGGCACCGACCTCGAAGCCCTCGACGACGCCCCCCACGCGACCCCACCCGCCGCCCGGAGCCGATCATGAGAAACCCACCGAGAACCCCGCGCGCGGCGTGGGTGCTGCTGCCCAGCCTGCTCGCCGCCAGCCTCCTCTTCTCCGCCTCGACCTGCTCCTCCCCCGCGAGCACCGCCACGGCCCAGGTGCGCGAGCCGGCCGTGGCCGGGCAGTTCTATCCCCAGGAGCGCGAGCGCCTCGAGGCCGCCGTCCGGGGCTTCCTGGCCGACGCGCTCCCGGCGCGCGCCCAACGGCCCCTCGCCCTGGTCGTGCCGCACGCGGGCTACCTCTTCTCGGGGCAGATCGCGGCGGACGGCTGGCGCCAGGCGCAGGGACGGAAGTACGACCTGATCGTGATCCTCGGCACCCATCACACCGTGCCCGACTTCCCCGGCGCCTCGGTCTACGCGGGCGGCGGCTTCCGCACGCCGCTCGGCGTGGCCCCGGTGGATGCCCGGACGGCGCGGGAGTTGATCGCCGCCGGCAGCGGCTTCTCGGGCGACGAGCGCCCGCACCAGGGCGAGCACTCGGTCGAGGTCCAGGTGCCCTTCGCGCAGATCGTGCTGCCCGGAGTGCCCATCCTGCCCGTGATCGTGGGCACCGAGGACCCCGGCGAGTGCGCCCGGCTGGGGAGCGCGCTCGCCCGGGTGATCGGCCCCCGCCTGGCGCTGCTCGTGGCCAGCACCGACCTCTCGCACTACCCCGAGTACGACGCGGCCGTGGCCTCGGACCGCGCCGTGCTCGCGGCGATGACGACCCTGTCCCCCGAGGCGCTGCACGCGGCGATCGCCGCCCAGATGGGGGCGCGGCGTCCGGGGCTCGAGACCTGCGCCTGCGGCGAGGGCGCCGTGATGGTGGCGCTCGCGGCGGCCAAGGCGCTGGGCGCGAACCACGGGGCGGTGATCGCCGCGGCGAACAGCGGCGACACGCCCGTGGGCGACCACGCGCGCGTCGTCGGCTACGGCGCCGTGGTCCTGGGCGCCGGCGCCGCCGGCGCCGACACCTCGGCCCTGGCGCGGCCGGCG
>JAWOLC010000121.1:0-30537 GCA_033853925.1 Candidatus Eiseniibacteriota bacterium | reverse complement strand
ACCACTCCCCCGCGCGCGCCAGGTCCACGTTGCCGCCCGAGAGGATCACGCCCACGCGGCGGCCGCGCGCCTCGATCCGCCCGCTGAGCAGGGCCGCCAGCGCGAGCACCCCGGTCGGCTCCACGACCAGCTTCAGGCGCTCCCACGCGAAGCGCATGGCCTCGACGAGGGCCGCGTCCGGCACGCAGGTCATCTCGTCCACGTGGCGGCGCAGCATCTCGAAGGTGAGCGGCGAGAGCGACGGCGTGCGCGCGCCGTCGGCGATGGTGTCGGGCGTGCCGATGCGCACGATGCGGCCCTCGCGGAACGAGCGGCAGGCGTCGTCGCCCGCCTCGGGCTCGACGCCGACCACGCGGCAGCGCTCCCCGCACAGCAGGTCGGCCGCCAGCGCGCAGCCCGAGATGAGCCCGCCACCCCCCACCGGCACCAGCAGCAGGTCCAGCGGGCCCGCGTCCTGGATGAGCTCCACCGCCGCGGTGCCCGCGCCCGCCACGATGTCGGGGTGGTCGAAGGGCGGAATCAGGGTGAGGCCGCGCTCCGCGGCCAGCCGATGGGCCAGCGCCTCGCGGTTCTCCCCCAGCGTGTCGTAGTGCACCACCTCGGCGCCGTAGCCGCGCGTGGCCTCGAGCTTGGGGCGCGGCGCCGTCGAGGGCATCACGATCACGGCCGGCGCGTGCAGCAGCCGCGCCACCAGGGCCACCGCCTGCGCGTGGTTGCCCGAGGAGTAGGCCACCACGCCGCGCCGCAGCCGCTCGGGCGCGAGCCGCGAGATGGTGTTGTAGGCCCCGCGGAACTTGAACGCGCCCATGCGCTGCAGGTTCTCGCACTTCAGGAAGACCCGCGCGCCCGTGAGGGCGTCCAGCGTGGACGAGGTCGCGACCGGCGTGCGGTGCGCCACCCCGCCCACGCGCAGCACGGCGTCGTCGAGCCGCGCGGCCATCTCCTCGTGGCAGGGGATCGCCGCCTGCTCCGCGGGGACGGCGGGCGGCACGGCCGCGGTGTCGGGCGGCTCCCCGGCGCGCCCCGTCATGACGCGCCGCCGCTCCCCAGGCCCGGCTCGGTCTGGCGCCGCGGGTCGAGCGCCCGGTCGATCTCCTCGGGTGACAGGCTCGTCATCTCGCGCGCCAGCTCCCGCACCGGCCGGCGCTCGCGGAACGAGCGCTTGGCGATCTCCGCCGCCCGGTCGTAGCCGATGAGGGGATTCAGCGCGGTGGCCATGCTCGGCGAGATCTCCACGTAGCCGCGGCAGGTCTCCTCGTTGGCCGCGAGCCCGGCGACCGCCTTGTCGGCGAAGACGCGCGCGACGCTCGCCAGCAGGCGGATGCTCTCGAGCAGGTTCCTGACCATGAGCGGCAGCATCGTGTTCAGGTCGAGCTGGCCCCACTGCGCGCCGAGGGTCACGGCCAGATGGTTGCCCATCACCTGGGCGCCCACCTGGATCACGGACTCGCAGATCACCGGGTTCACCTTGCCGGGCATGATGCTCGAGCCCGGCTGCACGGCGGGCAAGGCGATCTCCGCCAGGCCGCAGCGCGGGCCCGAGTTCATGAGCCGCACGTCGTTCGCGATCTTCATCAGGCTCGCGGCCAGCGAGTTCAGCGCCCCGCTCGCCCAGGCGGCGGCGTCCTGCGCGCCCTGCGCCTCGAAGTGGTTCGCCGCTTCGCGCAGCTCCGTGCCCGTGCGCCGCGACAGCTCGGCCGCCACCCGGCGTGCGAACTCCGGATGCGTGTTGAGGCCCGTCCCGACGGCCGTGCCGCCCAGGGCCAGCTCGCGCAGGTCGGGCAGCACCGCCCGGAGCCGCGCGATGCCGTGCTCCACCTGCGAGGCGTAGCCGCCGAACTCCTGGCCCAGGCGGATGGGCGTCGCGTCCATCAGGTGCGTGCGCCCCGTCTTGATGATGCCGTCCCACTCGCGCGCCTTCGCGGCCAGGGCCTCGCGCAGCTGGGCGAGCGCCGGGAGGAGGTCGCGCTCGATGGCCAGCAGGGCCGACAGGTGCAGCACGGCGGGAACGACGTCGTTGCTGCTCTGGCCCAGGTTCACGTGGTCGTTGGGGTGCACGGGGCGCCCGAGGATCTGCCCCGCGCGCCGGGCGATCACCTCGTTCGCGTTCATGTTCGTGCTCGTCCCGCTGCCAGTCTGGAACACGTCGATGGGGAACTCGGCGTCCCACCTGCCCTCGGCCACCTCGCCCGCCGCGCCGGCGATGGCCTCGGCCAGCGCCGGCTCGAGCAGCCCGAGCCCCGCGTTGACCCCCGCGCACACGCCCTTGAGGAGGCCGAGCGCGTGCAGGAACTCCGCGGGCATGGGCTCGCCCGAGACGGGGAAGTTCTCCACGGCCCGCTGGGTCTGCGGCCCGTAGAGGGCCGCTGCCGGCACCTTCATCTCGCCCAGGCTGTCCTTCTCGATGCGGAACTCGCTCATGGCCCCTCCCGCCTCGTGCACGACCCGCGCCCGGGGGCTCCGCGCCGGCTCAGTCGTTGAAGACCTCGAACCGACTGGTGATCGCCACCGCGGGCTGGAGCATGGCGTGCACCGAACAGTACTTCGTGTCGCTCAGCCGGACGGCTTCTTCCACGGCCGCGGCGCTCACGTCGCTCCCCCAGACCCGGTGCACGATCTCGATCCGCGTGTAGACCTTGGGATGCTGGTCGGTGCGCCGCTCGCCGATCACCTCGACCCGGTACGCCGTGACCTGCTGGCGCTTCTTGCGCAGGATGCTGATGACGTCCATGGCCGTGCAGCCGCCCAGGGCCGCGAGCAGGGCCTGCATGGGCGAAGCCGCCGCCGCCCCCGGTCCGGCGTCGAGCTGGAGCGCATGGCCGTCCACGCGGGCGCCGAAGCGCAGGCCCGTGCCTTCGCGGCTCTCGAGCTCGAGCAGGGCGCTGCTCAGGTCGTGGGTCGGTGGGTTCGCGGGAAGCGTGCTCATGAGGTTCTCCAGGACCGAGGGGGCTGCGCATCGAACGGCCGGTCGTCGCCTTGTCCCGAGGGCACGGCCGGGACGAAGTCTATTGAGTTCGAGCCAAGGACGCTAGCCGGGGTCCGGCGACCCCGCGCCTCGGGCTGCGGGGGCCGGCCCGGCGCGCGAGCCGCGCGCTTGACGCGCCCTTGTCACCCGGGCCCTTCGCTCTTGACGCTATGCTAGACTCCGCCTCGGTCGCGCGGAACCGCGGGGCGCGTGCCCCGCATACCTCGGACGGTGACAACACCGACGGCCGGCGGTCCGACCGGCCGGCAAGACGCGTGACACTGGATACTCGCAGAGACCTCCTCGCGGGCCGCGCGGACGAGGTGCCCGAGGAGCTTCGCCACTCCCTCCTCCTGGCGAAGCTCGACGACCTCATCAATTGGAGCCGGGCGAATTCGCTCTGGCCGATGTTCTTCGGCCTCTCGTGCTGCTTCGTCGAGATGGCCACCTCGATCACCGCCCGCCACGACATCTCCCGCTTCGGGGCCGAGGTGATCCGCGGCTCGCCACGCCAGGCCGACCTCATGGTGGTCGCGGGCACCGTGTTCAAGAAGATGGCCGCCCCGATCCTGCGCCTCTACGAGCAGATGCTCGAGCCCCGCTGGGTCATCTCCATGGGCTCGTGCTCCAACTCGGGCGGGATGTTCGACGTCTACTCGGTCGTGCAGGGCGTGGACACGCTGCTCCCGGTCGACGTCTACGTGCAGGGCTGTCCGCCGCGGCCCGAGTCGCTGCTCGAGTCCCTCATCCTCCTGCAGAGGAAGATCAAGCGGGAGGAGCATCCCGCGCTCGAGATCCTCAAGCGCCGCCCGGGGGTCGTGGGCACGACCCGGGCGCCGCGCGTGCAGGGCGTGAGCACGACCTACGACCCGCGCGGCCCGGGGCTCGAGGGCACGCACCC
The DNA here is from genome assembly GCA_033853925.1 of Candidatus Eiseniibacteriota bacterium. Classification (GTDB taxonomy): domain Bacteria; phylum Eisenbacteria; class RBG-16-71-46; order RBG-16-71-46; family RBG-16-71-46; genus JANXPZ01. The sequence goes on along the minus strand of JAWOLC010000121.1, from coordinate 26,671 downwards.
GCGCGGCACGATCCTGCGCCCGGGGGGCGACGTGCCCGCGGCCTACTTCCCGCCCTGGAACCCGCCTTCACCCGTGACGCCGGCGACCGCCGGCCTCGAGCCCGTCGAGGCCGGGCTCTTCGCCGAGCTGGGTCCGCTGGAGCGCGACCCCGGACCCACCGACACGCTCACCTGGCGCGTCCGGCCCGAGCAGCTCGTGCCCGCGCTGGGCTTTCTCCGGCACCGCTCGCAGCCGCGCTTCCGGCGCCTCGAGTTCCTCTGCGGCATCGACAATCGTCCCCGCGGCGCGGGCTTTCGCACCGTGTACCACCTCGCGGCCCTGGAGCCGGGCAAGCCCCAGGTGCGGCTCGTCGTGGACCTCGACGCCGGCGAGCCGCGCGTGCCGAGCGCGACCGGCGTCTATCCCGCCGCCGACTGGTACGAGCGCGAGACCTACGACATGTTCGGAGTGACCTTCGCCGGCCACCCCGACCTGCGGCGCATCTACCTGCCGCCGTGCTGGCAGGGGCACCCGCTGCGCAAGGACCATCCCTCGCGCGGCTCCGAGCTGCCCCCGTTCACCCGCGAGGACGCGCTCGAGTGGGAGCGCGCCATCGAGGAGCACTCGCGCATCCGGCCCGAGTCCGGCCGGCTGGTGCTCAACCTCGGGCCGCACCATCCGGGCACGCACGGGGTCGTGCGCCTGGTCATGGAGCTGGACGGCGAGACCATCGTGGACCTGGACCCCGACATCGGCTACCACCATCGCGGGCCCGAGAAGATCGCCGAGCGCCAGACCTGGCATCGCTTCCTCACCTACACCGACCGCGTCGACTACCTCTCGGGCGTGGCGAACAACCTGCCCTACTGCCTGGCGGTGGAGAAGCTGCTCGGCGTGGACGTGCCGGAGCGCGGCCAGGTGATCCGGGTGATGATGTGCGAGCTGTTCCGCATCGTGAGCCACCTGGTCTGGGCCGGCACCTACGCCCAGGACTGCGGCGCCAACACGCCCGTCTTCTACACCTTCGAGAGCCGCGAGCAGATCTTCGACTTCGTGGCCAAGGTGACGGGCGGGCGCATGCACCCCAACTGGTTCCGCATCGGCGGCGTCGCCGAGGACCTGCCGGCCGGCTGGCGCGAGGACCTGGAGGGCTGGCTCGAGCGCTTCCCGGGCCAGCTCCTCGAGGTGGAGAAGCTGCTCACCGGGAACCCCATCTTCGTGGCGCGCACCCGCGGCACGGGCCCGATCGGGGCGGACGAGGCGATCGACCTGGGCTTCAGCGGCCCCAACCTGCGGGCCACGGGCCTGCGCTGGGACCTGCGCAAGGCCGCCCCCTACGCGGGGTACGAGCGCTACGAATTCGACGTGCCGGTCGGCACGCGGGGCGACAACTACGACCGCTATCTCGTGCACCTCGAGGAGATGCGGCAGAGCTGGCGCATCATCGGCCAGTGCGTGCGGGACATGCCGGACGGGCCGTGGCTCAGCCAGGACTTCCGCTACTCCCTGCCGGAGGCCGGGCGCATGCTGCACGACATCGAGAGCCTCATCCATCACTTCGTGAACGTGTCGCGGGGCTTCGTGCCCCCGCCCGGCGAGGCCTACGCCTCGACCGAGGCGCCCAAGGGCGAGTACGGCTACTACGCGATCAGCAACGGCGGGAACCTGCCCTATCGCCTCTTCATCCGCACCCCCTCGTTCCCCCACCTCCAGGCCCTGCCGCGGCTCGTCAAGGGCGAGAAGGTGGCGGACGTGATCGTGACCCTGGGCGGGCTCGACTTCGTGCTCGGCGACGTGGACAAGTGAGGAGCCAACCGTGAGCGCCACCCCGACCCGCCGGCCTTCGCCGCCGCCCCCGCTCGCCTTCCCCCTGCCGGCTCCCGGCTCGCCGCCCGCTCCCGTCGCCGGCGCCCCGCGGCCCCTCGGGCCGGACGAGCGCGCCCTGCGGCGCGAGCGCATCGTGGACGTGCTCTGGGCGCTGCAGGAGGAGCGAGGCTGGATCGACGACGAGGCCGTGGCCCGCGCGGCGAGCGAATGCGGGCTCACCGAGGAAGAGGTGGACGAGATCGCCACCTTCTACAACCTGCTCCTGCGCCGCCCCGCCGGGCGCGTGCGCCTCTACGTGTGCGACAGCATCTCTTGCCACCTGCGCGGCGGCGACGAGCTGATGGCGAGGCTCGCGGAGACGCTGGGCATCGCCCCGGGCGAGGTCACGGCCGACGGGCAGATCGACTTGCTCCCCACCGTCTGCCTCGGGCACTGCGAGAAGGCGCCCTGCGTGCTCGCGGGTGAGACGGTGCACGGCCCCTGCGGCACGGGCCGGGCCGAAGTCGAGACCCTGATCCGGAAGGTGCTGGATGGAAGAGGTCCTGCTCAAGGCCAAGGGTAGGGACGGCGGTCCCGCCCTGCTCGAGGACTACCGCGCCGCGGGCGGGTACGCCGCGCTCGCCCACGTCCTGCGCGAGCGCGCGCCGCAGGACCTGGTGGAGATCGTGAAGCAGTCGGGGCTGCGCGGCCGAGGCGGCGCGGGCTTCCCCTCCGGGCTCAAGTGGTCGTTCATGGGCGCGCCCGAGGGCAAGGACGGCGGGGCGCGCTACCTGGTCTGCAACGCGGACGAGATGGAGCCGGGCACCTACAAGGACCGGGTGCTGATCGAGCGCAATCCCCACCTGCTCATCGAAGGGATGGCGATCGCGGCCTACGCGATGGAGATGACCGAGGGCTACGTCTTCATCCGCCGCGAGTACTTCGAGCCGTCCCGCATCCTCGAGCGGGCGCTCGGCGAGGCGCGGGCCGCGGGGCTCCTGGGGCCGCGCCTCGCCGGCTCGGGCTTCTCCTTCGACATCCACCTGCACCGCAGCGCCGGGCGCTACATCTGCGGCGAGGAGACCGCCCTCTTGAGCGGTCTCGAGGGCCGCCGCGCGATCCCACGCGCGAAGCCGCCCTATCCCGCCGCCCACGGGCTCTGGGGGCGCCCGACGACGGTGCACAACGTCGAGACCCTGGCCTGCGTGCCGGGGATCGCCGCGCACGGGGCCGCCTGGTTCAAGGGTCTGGCGGCGAATCCCGAGGGGGCGGGCACCAAGCTCTATGCGGGCAGCGGGGCGGTGGAGCGCCCGCACTGCCTCGAGCGGCCGATCGGCACGCCTCTCGGCGAGCTGCTCGAGGAGATGGGGGGCGTGCGCGGGGGCCGGAAGCTGCTGGCGGTGATGCCGGGCGGGGCCTCGACCAACTTCCTGACCGCCGAGCACCTGGACGCGCCCATGGACTTCGATCCGCTCGTGCGCCACGGCAGCCGGCTGGGGACCGGCACCTTCATCGTCCTCTCCGAGGACGACTGCCCGGTGCGCGCCATGGTCAACCTGCAGCGCTTCTTCGCCCGCGAGTCGTGCGGCTTCTGCACGCCCTGCCGCGAAGGGCTGCCCTACGGCGTCTACCTGCTCCAGCGCCTGGAGCGAGGCGAGGGCACCCGCGAGGAGATCGACCGCCTCGAGAACCTCTACCTCAACATCGGGCCCAACTCGTTCTGCGCCCACGCCACGGGCGCGGCGGAGCCGGTGGGCGGCCTGCTCCGGCACTTCCGCGGCATCCTCGAGGAGCACGTGAAGGAGCGCGGCTGTCCATTCGCCGCCCGGCGGGAGCTGGCGCATGCCTGAGATCCTCTTCGACGGCCGGCGCGTGGCGGTCGAGCCGGGCACCAACCTGGTCGAGGCCGGCCTCGCCGCCGGCGTGCCCGTGCCCATCTACTGCTATCAGCGCGACCTCGGCCCCGCGGGGGCCTGCCGGGTCTGTGCCGTGAGCGTGACGATGCAGGGGAAGAGCCGCCTGGTGATGGCCTGCATGACCCAGGCGGCCGACGGCATGGAAGTGACGACGCTCGACCCCCGCTCGCGCGAGTTCCGCCGCTGGGTCTCGGAATGGCTCATGATGAACCACCCGCACGACTGCCCGGTCTGCGACGAAGGCGGCGAGTGCCAGCTCCAGGATCTGACGATCGCCACCGGGCACGGCATCCGCCGCATCCAGCGGCCCAAGCGCACCTTCCGCAACCAGTACCTGGGCGAGTTCATCCAGCACGAGATGAACCGCTGCATCACCTGCTACCGCTGCAGCCGCTTCTACCAGGAGTACGCCGGCGGGCGGGACTTCGGCGTCACCGGCAGCCGCGACCGCGTCTACTTCGGCCGCTTCGCGGACGGGCCGCTCGAGAGCCCGTTCTCGGGGAACCTCGTCGAGCTGTGCCCGACCGGGGTGTTCACGGACAAGCTCTTCCGCTACCGCAGCCGCGTCTGGGACCTCGAGATCTCGCACTCGATCTGTCCGCACTGCTCCGTGGGCTGCAACGTGCGCCCGGGGGCGCGCCATCGCGAGCTGCAGCGGGTTCGGGTCAGCGAGAACCGCGCGGTGAACGGCGTGTTCCTCTGCGACCGCGGGCAATTCGGGCACGGTTACGTCGAGGAGCCGCGCCGGCCGCGCGAGCCCCGAGTGGCCGGACGCGCGGCCACCTGGGACGAGGCCCTGGCGGTGGCGGCCGGAGATCTCGTGGCCGTGGCCCGCGAGCACGGTCCCGGCAGCGTGGCGCTCGTCGCCTCGTCGCGGGCGACGCTGGAAACGCACGCCGCCCTGGCCGCGCTCGCCACGGGCCCGCTCGCCGGGGCGCGCCTCGCCCGCTTCGACGACCCGGCCCGGGCGCGACGCGCGCTGGCCGCCCTGGCGGTCCTGGCGAGGGCGGGCTGCCCGCCCCTCGAGCAGCGGGAGATCGGCGCCTGCGACGCGCTGCTGGTGGCCGGCACCTCGCTGGTGGACGAGGCGCCGCTCGCCGCTCTGGCAGCGCTCCAGGTGGCCCGGCGCGGCGGCGCGCTCTTCGTCCTGGGCGCGGGCGAGCGCTACCTGGCGGACGCGGCCAAAGCCGTGTTGCCCACGCACCCCTCGCGGCTGGCGGCGACGCTCGGCGCGCTCGCCGCGCGGGTCGGCGGCGAGGCGCGAGCCCCCGAGCCACGCGAGCCGGCGGGCGAGGCGGAGGTCCTGGCCGGCCTGGCGCGCGCCCTGCGGGAGGCGCGGCGCCCCGGGCTCCTCTTCGGCAGCGACCTGCTCGACGGTCCCGCGTTCGCGGCCGCCGCCTCGCTGGCTCGGGCCCTGGCCGGCGCCGGCGCGACGCCGCGGCTCGGCTTCCTCTTCCCCGGACCGAACGGCTTCGGGGCAGCGGCCCTCGCGGCGGCGGACGCCGCGAGCGGCTCGTCCCCGGCGGGGGCGCTCGAGGATCTCCTCGCCGGCCACCTGCGCGGCGCGCTCCTCGTCGAGTGCGATCTCGAGCGCGCGGGGACGCGGGCCCTGTCGGCCCTGAGGGAGCTGGACTGCCTCGTCGTCCTCGACTACCTCGCCGGGCCGCTCGTCGACGCGGCGCACGTGGTGCTTCCCGCCCGGACCACCTACGAGTCCTCGGGGACCTACGTCAATCGCGAAGGCCGAGCCCAGGCCTTCACCGGCGCGCTCGTGCCGGGAGAGCCGGTGCGCGCGCTCCTCCACGACGGCTCCTTCCCCCGCCATCCGCTGCCCGCGCCGCCGCGCGGCAACTCGTGGCCGGCCTGGCGGGCGCTGGAGGAGCTGCGTGCCTGGGCCGTCGGCGGTCCGGCGGCCCGCGAGCGCCCGGAGATCCTCGGCGCCCTCGCCGCGAGCCATCCCTTCTGGAGCGGCATCGAGACCCTGACGCCCGGGAGCCCGGGCGCCGTGCTCGATCCGGCTCGGCTCGCCGTCGCGGTGCCCGACCTCGCGGCCTTCGCCGAGCCGGCGGCCGGCCTCGCGCTCTTCGCCCGCGATCGCACGCTGGGCAGCGAGCCGCTCTCCCGTCGCGCGGAGCCGATGCGCAGGATGGCGGGACCGCCGCTCGCGCTCCTCTCCCCCGACGACGCGACCGCGCTGGGCGTCGCCGGCCGCGTGGAGCTGCGTGCGGACGGACAGGCCGTCGCCCTCGCGGCGCGGGCCCTGGCCGGCGTGCCGCGGGGCGTGGTGATCGTGCCGCGCGATCTCGAGTGGCCCGAGCCGCTCCCTCAGGGCGCCGCCGTGGAGGCGCGCGCCCTGGCCGAGGAAGGAGCCGCGCCCGGTCCCGACGGGCCGCAGCGGGCCGCGACGGGAGCCGACCCATGATCAAGGAGATGATCGACGGACTGGGCGTCACCCTGCGCAAGCTCTTCGCGCGCCCGGTCACCGTGCAGTACCCCGAGCAGAAGCCCCTGGTGCCCGCGCGCTACCGCGCCCGGATCGTCCTCACGCGCGATCCCAGCGGCGAGGAGCGGTGCGTGGCCTGCTACCTGTGCAGCTCCGTCTGCCCCACCGACTGCATCACCATCGAGGCCGCCGAGCGCGAGGATCACCGCCGCTATCCCGCGGCGTTCCGCATCAACTTCAACCGCTGCATCTTCTGCGGCCTCTGCGCCGAGGCCTGCCCGACGCTGGCGCTGCAGATGTCCACCGACTTCGAGATGGCGGAGACCGACCCGCGGGAGCTGATCTACGAGAAGGAGGACCTGCTGATCGACGGCGGCGGGAAGTATCCCGACTACAGCTTCTGGGACGAGGCGGGCACGGACGTCACGCACGCGCTCGGCCAGGGCCTGCAGGACCAGCCGCCCTCCGACCCGCGCGCGAATCTTCCCTGACCGGGGCTGGCGCGGTCCAGGGGCTACGAGCCGCGCACCGCCTCCAGGACGACCGACACGCGCTCGCCGCCCATCTCGAGCGTGGTCCCGTCCGCCAGCGACGGCACGACCTCGATGCTCTGCGCCAGCAGCTCCTCCTCGAGGTAGCCGCGGTGGGCCTCGATGGCGGCGACGACGGGCGGCCCCGCCGCGATCCGCAGCCGGATCGAGTCCGACACCGCCAGACCCGCCCGCTTGCGCTGCTCCTGGAGCAACCGGTTCAGGTCCCGGGCCAGGCCTTCCTCCACCAGCGCGGGCGAGAGGCTCGCGTCGAGCGCCACGAAGGTTCCCTGGTCGCGCAGCGCCAGCACGTTCTCGGGCCCGCGGAACTCGACCGCGAGGTCCGCCGCGGTCAGGTCGAGAGCGCCTTCCTCGTGACGCAGGACGTAGACGCCGTCCCGGTCCAGCGCCGCCAGCACCTCGCCGGTGTCGGCCCGGGCCAGCGCCGCGGCGACCGCCTTCATGTGCCGCCCCGCCTTGGGGGCCAGGCTGCGCGCCGCGGGGCGGATCGCGAAGCCCCCGATCGCGGCCTCGTCGTCGATCAGCTCGAGGCGCTTCACGTTCGCCTCCTCGAGGATCTCGGCGAGGGCGCCCGGGTCGCGGAGGATCTCGCGCTCGCTCGCGTCCCGCGGGCGGACGACGAGCCGCGACAGCGGCTGGCGGATCCTCACCTTGCCCTGCGTCCGCAGGCTGAACGCGAGGTTGCGGATGCGCATCAGCGTCGCGATCTTCCGCTCGAGCGCCTCGTTTACCAGCGCCGCGTCGGGCTGCGGGTACGGCGTCAGGTGCACGGAGAGCGGCGCGTCCGGCTCCAGCGAGCGGACCAGGTTCTGGTAGATCTCCTCGCTGAGGAAGGGCAGGATCGGCGCCCAGACCTGGACGGTGGTCTTGAGCACCTCGTACAGCGTCTGGAAGGCCGAATCCTTGTCGGCGCTCGGCCCGCTGCTCCAGAACCGGCGGCGCGAGCGGCGGATGTACCAGTTGGACAGGTCCTCGTCGAACTGCTCGAGCTTGGCGACCAGGCGGAAGAGGGCGTAGTCCGCGAAGGCCTCGCGGGCGCTGCGGACGAGATCCTGCACCCGGCTCAGGATCCAGCGATCCAGCTCGCCGCGCTCCCGGGGCGGGAGCGCCGCACCCGGCCGCCACCCCTCCACGGCGGCGTAGGTGACGAAGAATCCGTAGCAGTTCCAGAAGGTGAGGAGCTTCCTCCTCACCTCCGCGTCCAGGGTCGCGCCGGCGCTCTTGCCGGGCTTCACGTCGGGGAAGTTGAGGTTCTGCGTCGGATTCTGCGCCGCGAACATGTAGCGCATGACCTCGGCGCCCAGGGCCTCCACTGCCTCGTCGAAGGAGACGGCGTTCCCCTTGGACTTGTGCATCTCCTCGCCGCGGGCGTCGCGGACCAGCGCGTGCCCGAGGAGGGTGCGGAACGGTGCCCGCCCGTCCATCATGGCGCTCATCGCCAGCAGGGAGTAGAACCAGTTGCGGAACTGGCCGGGGAAGCACTCCAGCACCAGCTCGGCGGGGAACCACTGCCGCCAGTACTCCGGCTGGGAGTCGAAGCGCAGGGTGCTGAACGGGACGATCCCGGCGTCGAGCCAGGGGTTGCCCACGTCCTCGATCCGGCTGGCCCGACTGCCGCACTTCTCGCAGCGGATCTTCACCGCGTCCACGTGCGGCCGATGGGGGGAGTGCCCGTCGAAGCGCTCCCAGCCCTCCAGCGCGCGCTCGCGCAGCTCCTCGCGCCCGCCGATCACCATGAAATGTCCACAGGCCTCGCAGAGCCAGATGGGCAGGGCCAGACCCCAGAAGCGCTTCTTCGAGATCATCCAGTCGCCCATGTTCTTCAGCCAGTCCAGCTCGCGCGCCTCGCCGTCGGGCGGGATCCAGCGGATGTCGGGCACGATCCGCTGGATGCGATCGCGCCAGTCCATCCGGATGAACCACTCGTCCACCGGGCGGAACACCAGCTCCTCCTTGCAGCGCCAGCAGTGCGGATAGACGTGCGGGTAGTGCTCGCGCGCCACCAGCAGGCCGGCCGCGTGCAGGCGGTGGAACACGTCGTCGGCCACTTCTCCCGCCTGCCGGCCGCTGAAGGGCCCGAAGCCCTCGAGGAACACGGCGCTCTCGTCGAGGGGCGCGATGAAGACGAGCCCGTGCTCGAGCCCGAGCTGGGCGTCCTCGGCGCCGCATCCCGGGGCGATGTGCACGAGCCCCGTCCCCTCCGTGCCGCTGATCTCCTTCCAGGGGATGACGCGATGGGACTCCGCCGCGGTCGCCGCCGAGGTCGTGGTGGCGAAGGGGAACAGGCCACCCGGCCGGGTCTGGGCCGGCAGCTCGTCGAAGGGCCCGCGGTAGCGCCAGCCCACGAGCGCGCTCCCCGGCAGCTCCTCCCGCACCTCGACCGGGGCCCCCGAGCCCTTGAGGATCGTGCGGATCGAGGGGAGCTTCTGCAGGCCGCGCTTGCCCTCCGCCTGCAGGTCCTGGACGCGCTCGTGGGTGAAGTTGTCCTTCCCCACGTAGTAGGTCCACTCGCCGTGCCGCACCGCGAGGTAGGTCATCTCCGGGTGGACGGCCACGGCCACGTTGGACGTCAGGGTCCAGGGCGTCGTGGTCCAGATCAGCAGGGCCTCGTGCGGCCGGTCCAGGAGGGGGAAGCGGACGAAGGCGGCGGGGTGCGCGACGATGCGGCGGCCCTCGGCCACCTCCATCTGGGAGAGGCCCGTGCCGCAGCGCCCGCACCAGGGCATCACGTCGTGACCGCGGTAGAGGAACCCCTGGTCGTGGCACTTTCGCAGGAAGGCCCAGATCGTGTAGTTGTTCTCGTCCGAGAAGGTGAAGTAGCTGCCGCCGAACTCCGGAGTGCCGAGGGCGCCGATCAACGCGCTGGCGCGGCCCTCCAGCGTCCGGCCCGAGGCGGCCGTGACGCGCACCGCCTGGTCCCCGTCGTGCAAGGCGTCCCGCAGGCGCAGCAGCGACTCGGGCGGATCCCAATTGCACCAGTGGCCCAGGCGGATGGACTGCTCCGTCTGTTTCGCCGCGAAGGTGAGCACGCGCTCCTTGCACTCGCGCACGAAGCGCTCCACCCCCAGCTCCTTGATGTCCGCCTTCGTGCGCAGGCCGAGGCTCTTCTCGACCTCCACCTCGACCCAGAGTCCCTGGCAGTCGAAGCCGTTCTGGAACCGCTCCTCCTCCCCGTTCATGGCGTGAAAGCGCTGGAACATGTCCTTGAGCGACCGCCCCCAGGCGTGGTGCACGCCCATCGGGTTGTTGGCCGTGATGGGACCGTCGAGGAACGACCACCTGGGACGGCCGGCGTTCTGCGCCTTGAGGGCCTCGAAGATCCGCTCGCGCTGCCAGAACTCCAGCACGCGGCGCTCGAGGCCGGGGAAATCGGGGACTTTGGGGACGGGTTTCAGCATGTTCGCTCGCTGTCGAGGTGACGAAGCCGCCCGGTCCGGGCGGCGGTTCCCTGCGCCGGGCCCGCGCGCGGAGGGAAGGCTCTGCGGCCGCAGTCTAGCATGGGCCGGCAGCGCGGGCCGAACCGGCGGCGGAGCCCTCGCGCCCGGGGCCGCGGGCGCAGGTCCACGGGAGGTGCGGCGCGAGGGCGCGACGAAGCCGGCCTGCGGCCGCGCCGTCACTTGCCCGCCCTTCGCGGCCCCCGCTACCCTCGGCGCGTGCCCGCGATCTCCGTGCTGCTCCCGGTCCACGACGCCGCGCCGTGGCTCGGCGCCTCGCTCGCCTCGCTCCGGCGCCAGAGCCTGGCCGACTTCGAGGTCGTGGCCGTGGACGACGGCTCGACCGACGGCTCGGGCGAGCTGCTCGAGCGCGCGGCGGCGCAGGAGCCGCGCCTGCGGGTCATCCACACGCCGCACCGGGGCCTGCCCGCCGCGCTCGACCTCGCGCTGGGCAGCGCCCGCGCGCCGCTCCTGGCGCGCCACGACGCCGACGACCTCTCGCACCGAGAGCGCCTGCGCCTCCAGCTCGAGTACTGGCGAGCCCACCCGGGCACGGCCGTCCTGGGGACCCGGCTGCGTCTCTTTCCCGCGGCGAGCGTCGGCGCCGGCATGCGGCGGTGGGTGGCCTGGCACAACCGCCTGCTCGATCACCGCGAGATCGTCCGCGAGGCGCTGGTCGAGAGCCCCCTGGCGCACGGCACGTCGCTCCTCTCCCGCCGCTGGGTCGAGCGCGTGGGTGGCTGGCGGGAGCGCGGCTGGCCCGAGGACCTCGACCTCTGGCTCCGACTCATCGAGTCGGGGGCGCGCTTCGCCAAGCTGCCGCGCGTCCTCTATGCCTGGCGCCAGCACCCGGAGAGCGCCACCTGGCGCGATCCGGCATTCTCTGCCCGGCGCTTTCTCGCCCTGAAGCTGGACGCCCTGGGCCGGGGATTCCTGCGGGGCCACGGCGAGGTGGAGCTGCTGGGCGTGGGCGACAGCCTGGCGCGCTGGAGGGAAGCACTGGTTGCACAAGGTTTTCGCGTCCGCGCGCGCGCGCAGGGGCGTCCTCGGCCCGGGGGCGCCGTGGTGGGGAGCGGGCCGTCGACGTCTCACCCGGGAGCCCCGCTCGTCCTGGTGTTCGGCGCCTTCGTCGCCCGTCGGCGTTGGCGGCGAGCGCTGACGCAGGCGGGATGGGTGGAGGGGAGCGACTTCGTATTCGTGTCCTGAGCCGAATAGGATTCGGCTTCGCTATCAACCTTCCGCGAGATATGTGAGATCGACAGTCCGGGCCCGGTCAATTCCACGACGAATCGCATTGCTTCGCGCCTGGAGATGTGGCTTAGTACCGGAGCCGCATCGACCGGGTGGGAAACCTTCGGAGACAGGAGACCGCATGGCAAAGGCACGCAAGAAGCGCCAGCATTACACGCCTGAGCAGCGCGAGAAGATCCTCGCGGCTGCGAAGACCGAGAAGCTCACGGCCGCCCAGGTCGAGAAGAAGTTCGGCGTGGCTCCCGTGACGTATTACTCGTGGCGCAAGAAGGGCGGCCTGACTCGCAAGCGCGGGCAGAAGCTCCGGATTGCGCGCGTAGCTGGCGGCGGCGACCTCAGCACGCAGGTCCGCGTCGAGGTGCAGAACAAGATGCGCCAGATCATCCCCGACATCGTTCGGGGCGAGGTGAGTGCCTACCTCGACTCGATCTTCCGCACTCGACGCGGACGCAGGCGCCGCTAGCTGGAGCCTCTTGGACGCGGCCCGCCAGCGCGGCGGGCCGCGTCGCCTCTTCCGGCGTCCGACTCCGCGCCCTCAGCCCCGGCGCGCCGCGGGCGCCGCGCGGTCCCGCAGCCCGGCGGCCGCGGCCCGATCCAGCCACCACTCCCGCTTCCGCAGGAGGGCCGCGGGCACCTCGCGCGGCGTCACGGGACCCTCCAGGGCCCGCGCCGCCGCGTCGGCCTTCTCCTCGCCCAGCGCGATCACCACGATCTTGCGCGCGTGCTTCAGGCCGCGGGGCGTGAGGGTCAGCCGTCGCGGCGGCGGCTTCGGGCTGTCGAAGACGGGCGCCACCCGCCACGCTCGCTCGTCCAGCAGGGGCGAGCCGGGAAAGAGCGAGGCCACGTGCCCGTCCTCCCCGATCCCCAGCACCAGGAGGTCCAGGACCGGCGGCAGGGCCGCTTCGTATTCGCGCGCCGCCGCCTCGAGGTCGGGAGAGTCGGCCGGCATGCGATGCACGTTGTCCGCCGCCAGACCCGCGACCTCGCCCAGGGCGGCGAGCACCGCACCCGCGTTGCTCTCGGGATCGTCGGCGGGCACCGCGCGCTCGTCGGCGAACCAGAGATGGATCCGCGCCCAGCGACCGGCGGGGATCCGGTACGGATGGCGCAGCTCCCGCAGCAGACCGGCCGGGCTGCGGCCGCCGGGCAGGGCCAGGTCGAAGCGGCCTCGCTCCGCGATGGCCTGCGCGGCCAGCGAGGCGATCCATCCCGCCCCCGAGTAGGCCAGGCGCTCCTCCGTCTCGAAGACGCGCACGGACATCCCGACGCCTCCTCAGCGAGCCGCCGGCCGCTCCCGGCCCGGCGCTCGCGCGCGCTGGCGCCCGGCGAGGGACGCGGACGGCGATCGCCCGAGCCGGCCCGGCACGCGCCTCACGTCTCGCGCCAGGCGCCGTGGGCGCGCCGCTTCAGCTCCTGACAGCCGACCGGCCCCCACGAGCCGGGGTCGTAGTTGGGGAAGTCCCGCGGCGGGTTCGCCTCGAAGTACCGGAGGATGGGGGTGATCCACGCCCACGAGGCCTCCACCGAGTCGCGCCGTCCGAACAGCGTGGCGTCGCCCCGCATCGCGTCCAGGAGCAGGCGCTCGTAGGCCTCCGGCGGCTCGCCGCCGAATGCCTCCTTGTAGCTCATCTCCATCAGGACGGAGCGGATGGCGAGGTCGTGACCGGGCACCTTCGAGGCGAAGCGCAGCTCGATGCCCTCGTCGGGCTGGATGCGCAGCGTGAGCACGTTGGGCTCGATCAGGTCGCAGGCGTCGCTGCGCGCGAAGAGCGAGAGCGGGATGGCCTGCATGTGCAGGGAGACCTCCGTCAGCCGCCGGGCGAGCCGCTTGCCCGTGCGCAGGTAGAAGGGCACGCCCTGCCAGCGCCAGTTGTCCACCTGCACGCGCAGCGCCGCGAAGGTCGGGGTCGCCGAGTCGGCCGCCACGTTCTTCTCCTGCCGGTAGCCGCGGTACTGGCCGAGGACCACGTCCCGCGCGATGTCCTCCTCCGCCGGCTCGCGCAGCGCGCGGATGACCTTGAGCCGCTCGGTGCGCACGTCGTCGGCGGCGCCGGTGTTGGGCGGCTCCATCGCCACCAGCGCCAGCACCTGGAGCAGGTGGTTCTGCACGATGTCGCGCAGCACGCCGGTCTGCTCGTAGAACGCGCCGCGCGTCTCGACGCCCACCGTCTCCGCCGCCGTGATCTCGACGTGGTCCACGTACTTCCGGTTCCAGATGGGCTCGAACATGCTGTTGGCGAAGCGGAAGACCAAGATGTTCTGGACGGTCTCCTTGCCCAGGTAGTGATCGATACGGTAGGTCTGCGTCTCGTCCAGGCAGCTCGCCACCAGCTCGTTCAGCGCCCGCGCCGACTCCAGGTCGCGGCCGATCGGCTTCTCGATGATGACCCGCGTCCAGACGCGCCCCCCGGGGGCGGCGACGAGACCGGCGCTCTTGAGCTGCCCGAGGATCACGCCGAACTCCTGGGGCGGGGTGGCGAGGTAGAAGAGCCGGTTGCCACCGAGCCCGGCGGAGCGGTCGAGGTCGGCGAGCCGCTCCCCGAGCCGCCGGTACGTCTCCGGCTCCTCGAAGGCTCCTTCGACGTAGTGGAGGCCCGCCGCGAAGTCCTGCCAGGTCGCGGCGCTCAGGCCGCTGCGCGAGAACTGCGCGACCGCCTCGCGCATCCCGCCGCGGAAGGCGTCGTCGTCCAGCGCGCGCCGGGCGACCCCGACCGCGGCGAAGGGCCTGGGCAGATGGCCGAGCAGCGCGAGATTGTAGAGCGCGGGGATCAGCTTGCGCCGAGTCAGGTCCCCGCCGGCGCCGAAGACGACGAAGGCGCAGGGCGGAGCCGGATGCGGCGGGGGCAGCGTGACCGGCTCGGCCACGGGCACGGGAGCGATGCGCGTGGCCATCTCACGGCTCCTTCTTGACGGCGTGGCCGCCGAATTCGTGGCGCAGGGCGGCGATCACCCGATCGCGGAACGAGTCCGCCTGACGCGAGCGGAACCGGCTCATGAGCGCGAGGGCCAGGACCTCCGCCGGAACCGCGCGCTCGATCGCCTCGCTCACCGTCCAGCGCCCCTCGCCCGAGTCCTCGACCCAGCCCTTGATGCCGGTCAGCCCGGGGTCGGCCGTGAACGCCCGCTCGGCCAGCTCGAGGAGCCAGGAGCGCACGACGCTGCCGCGGTTCCACAGGCGAGCGACCTTCGCCAGGTCGAGGCCGTAATCGGAGGCGCGCAGCAGCTCGAAGCCCTCGGCGTAGGCCTCCATCATCCCGTACTCGATGCCGTTGTGGATCATCTTCACGAAGTGCCCGGCCCCCGCCGGGCCCACGTGCAGCCAGCCCTCGGGCGGAGCGAGGGTGTCGAGCGCGGGACGCAGGCGCTCGATCGCCTCGCTCGCGCCACCCAGCATCATGCAGTAGCCGACCTCGAGCCCCCAGACGCCGCCCGACACGCCCGCGTCCACGAAGCCGAGGCCCAGGTTCGCGAGCTGCTCGGCGCGACGCCGGGAATCCCGATAGTTCGAGTTCCCGCCGTCCACGAGCAGGTCGCCGGCGGAGAGGAGCGGGATCAGCGCCTGGATCGTCTCGTCCACGGGCGCGCCCGCCGGGATCATGGCCCAGAGCACGCGCGGCGGCGCCAGCGCGCCCGCGAGATCCTCCAGGGTGCCCGCGCCCCGGGCGCCGCGAGACTTCGCTTCGGCCACCGCGGCCGGGCTGCGGTCGTGGGCCACGACGCGGTGCCCGCCGCGCAGCAGCCGCGTGGTCATGTTGAGTCCCATCCGGCCGAGGCCGATGAATCCGAGTTCCATGCGGGGCTCCTCCGCGGCGCAGGTACACCCGCATGAAACGCCTCCGTGGCCCGCCGCGCAAGAGGCCGCCGGCCTCCCGCGGACTAGCGGCCCAGGCCGGCTTCGTGCGCCATCTCGGCGAGCTGCGCGTGCTCGTGCGGCGAGGGCAGCGCCAGCGCGCAGCCCAGCCCCGCCACGAGCAGAGCCGAGAGCACGGCCAGGGCGGCGCGCACGCCGAGGTGGTCCACGAGGACGCCGATCGGGCTCACGAGCATCCCTCCCACCGCCCAGGCCGCGCCCATGAGCAGGCTCGAGATCGTGGAGGAATGGCGCGGCGACAGCTCCTGGCCCAGCACCACGTTCACGGGCAGCGAGCCCTGGATGACGAAGCTCCCCAGCACGAGCAGGGCCAGCCCCGGCAGCGTCGGCAGGACGAGGAAGGCGAAGAAGAGCGGGATCGCGCCCGCGAAGGACTGCACCACCACGCGCCGCCCGCCCACCTTCTCGGCCATCCAGCCGCCGAGGAACCCGCCCAGAGCGCCCATGGCCATGTAGGCCGTGAGCGCGCCACCTCCGAAGGCGACGCTGTAGCCGAGCCCGTGCAGGTAGATGGGCAGGAAGGCCATGAACCCGTACGACACGGCCGAGCGCACGACCACGGCCACGTAGAGGAGCACGAGCGGCCGGAGCACGGGCCGCAGTTCGCGCAGGGGCGCGGGCGGCTCGGCGTCCGGCGCCGTCGGGGTCGAGCCCTCGGCCGGGGCGTGGCGTGCCAGGGCCGCGAGCAGGATCACGCCCAGCACGAGACCCGGCACCATGGCCACCCACGAGCCGGCGAGCCCCACGAGCCCCACCACCCCCACCGCGATGATGGGCCCCAGCGAGCCGCCGAGCGTGCCGCCCGTGATGAAGACGGACATGGCCAGCGAGCGGCGCGGCGCGGAGGCCGTGGCCAGCACGGCCGACTGCGGGTGGAACCACGACACGCCCAGGCCGCCCAGCATGACCAGGAGGACGAGCGCCGCGAAGGACGGAGCCAGCCCGATCGTGCTCATGAAAGCCGCGGCCACGAGGGGTCCCAGCCCGATCAGCCACGGCCGGCGCAGGCGATCGGAGAGGAGGCCGAAGAGGGGCTGCGAGAGCGACGAGGATACCGACGAGAGAGCCACGAGCGCCCCGACCAGGGTGTTGCTCAGGTGCAGGCTCGCCTTCAGCAGGGGCAGGAGCGGGATGAAGAAGCTGGAGTAGGCGTCGACGGTGAAGTGACCCACCGCGAGCAGCAGGAGGCGTGGGGTGAGCAGGGCGCGCATGGAGCGCCCGACCTTAGCACAGCGCCCCGCCTCCGTCGGAGGCGGGGCGCCCGGGCGCGCCTCGCGAGCGCAGGGGACGTGCGGGCTCGCGCCGGCCCGCTCGGCCCTCTCAGGCCGCCTTGCGCTCCTCCCGCAGCTTCCCGACCTGCTCCTCGGCGCGCAGCGCCTCCACGTAGGCGCCGCGCACGTCCACCACCGCGCCCTCGAGGGCGCCGCTCTCGCCGCGCTTCTCCAGGTCCGCGAACTTCGCCGCGCAGGCTCGCGCCCCGATCGTGCCCGAGAGGACCTCGAGGCCGTGCGCCTCGGTGCGGAAGGCCTCGGCATCGCCGGCGTTCAACGCCCGCGCCAGCCGGTCGAGCCGCGGGCGGATCTCGCCGACGAAGGCGCCCAGCAGTGCCTCGCGCAGGCTCGGAATGCCCATGCTGGCCTCCGCGAGCTGCGCGAGGTCGATGGTCGCCGGGCTCTCCCCCGCCGCCGCCGGCGTGGGCTCGGCCGCCGCGGCCACCTTCGGCCTGGCCGCCTCGGCCGGCGTCACGGCGATCACCTTCGGCGCGGGTGGCTTCACCGGCCCGGGCGCCGGCGGGGCCGCGTCCTCGAGGGCCTCGACCTCGGCCACCGTCAGCGTGTCCATGGCCTCCGGGGGCGAATCCACGACCGGGGGAGCCGGTGCGTCCGTGGTGCGCGTGGGGATCGGCGCGCTCGCCGGCACCTCCGCAGCCCGAGCCGGCGCCGCGGCCGACTCGCGGGCCGGTGGCTCCTTCGCCCCGGCCGGCGTGGAGGGCGTGGCGACCTCGGGGCTCGCCCGAGACACCTCGAGCGCGGGAGGCTCGGCGGGCTCGGGCGCCTCGGCGACTGTCTGCTTCGACGCGGCCGGCACGCGGGGAGCCGGCGTCTTCATCATGGCGGTGCGTACCGCGGCGGCCATCGCCTCTTGAACGTCCGACTCGGTGACGAGACGGTCCACGTCCGGAACCACGACTTCAACCCGGCCCTCCGGCTCGCCGGTCCCGGACGGGACGTGCACACTCGCGCCCTTCGGACCCCGTCGGACCGCCTCGTCCTCGATCTCGGGACCCCAGGCGGTGCCCGTGCGGGTCACTCGCTCGACGAGCGCCGTCATCACCTCCAGGTTCACGGGCTTGGCGATGAACTCCTCCACGCCCGCCTGCTGCCACTCGGACCGGCTCGTGGCGCAGTCGTCGTCGATCATGGCCACGATCACGGTGGGCCGCTCCTGGTCCGCACGGGCGCGTATCTCTCCGACCAGGTGCAAGGTGTCCCCGTGCGGGAGCTGCCCGTCCACGAGCACGACATCGAAGGTGGCGCGCTGGCACGCGCTCCAGGCCGCGGCCGCCGTCCCCACCACCTCCACCTGGTAGCCGAGTCGGTTCAGGGCCCACTGCGAGACGAGCTGGCTCACGGTGTTGGCCTCGACGACCAGGATGTGGGTCCGCCCGCGCCGCCCCTCGGCCAGTGCATAGCGGGTGACGAGCGCCCGGGAAGCGCTCCCGGCCGCCGCCTGGCGGAGCACCTCGCAGAGCGCTTCCGCCAGCTCGTCGCCATCGATGTTCTTGGGCAGGTAGGCCGAGAAGCCCTGCGCCCGAGCCCGCGCCGCGTCCCCGCGCCGCCCCACGGAGGTGACGAGCAGGGTGAGCGTGCGCTCCAACGCGGCCTCGGCGCGGATGCTGGCGCCCAGCTCCTCGCCGTCTCCGGGCGACAGCTCGCGCTCGATCACGGCGAAGCGGAAGGGCCTTCCCGCCCGGGCGCTCCCGCGGAGGAGGGCCAGGGCCTCGTCGGCTCCGGTCGCTTCCGCCACCTCGCAGCCCAGGGCCTCGACCTTCGCCATCAGCGTGCGCCGCATCACCGCCGAAGGATCCACCACCATCACCCGCTCCCCCACCAGCTCCGACCGGGCCGGACGCTCCGCCGCGAGGGGCTCGTGCTCCGCCTGCATCTCGAACGGCAGCTCGAACCAGACGCGGCTCCCTTCCACGGATTCGCTCTCCGCGCCGAGGGCGCCACCCATGAGCTGGACGACCTGGCGAGCGATCAGCAGGCCGAGGCTCGGCCCGACGGACGTGCTCGAGGTCCGCAGCTCCATCCGCCCCGCGGGCTCCAGCGCCTGCGTGACGTGCTCCGCGCTCGTTCCCGGGCTCGTGTCCATCACGGTGAACCGGATCGTGACCGCGTGCTCGTCCTCCTGCTCCCGATCCACGGCCAGGGTGACGCGGCCGCCCGCCGCCGACCCGATGGCGTTCTCACCGAGGTGGAGCAGCACCTGGCGCAGCCGGCCCGGGTCTCCCCACAGGCGCGAGGGCACCTCGTGGTGGACGTGGCACTCGAACTGGATCTTCTTCGCCTGGGCCTGGGCCGCGAGCAGCCCGGCCGTCTCCTCCACGGCCACCCGCAGGTCGAAGGCGATCCGCTCCAGGTCGAGGGTGTCCGTGGCCAGCTTGGAGTACTCGATCGCGTTGTTGACGAGATCCAGCAGGGACTGGCTCGCGCCCCGGACGACCTGCACCATGTCCAGCTGATCCTGATCGAGCTGGGTGTCGAGGAGGAGCTGGGCCATGCCCATGATGGCGTTCATGTGGGCGCGGCTCTCGTGCGACATGGTGGCGAGGACGTCGTCGCCGAGGGCGGGACGCGCGCCCACGTCGGGCTCACCCGCGCCGCGGGGAGCCCGGGTGCCGGCCGCCGCGGCCCGCGCCTCGGCGGAGCCGGCCTCCACCTCGTGCGCGACCCCGACGAAGATCGCGCCTCCGTCCGCGTGCTCGAGCAGCCGGACGCGCGCGAGGACCAGCTTCTCCCGCGCCGACGCACACACCACGGGAATCACCAGGCTCACCTGCGACTGCCGGCGCCGGCGCTGCTTCATGAACGCGTGGAGCACGCGTATGCGCGCCCCCGCGGCGACCAGCGTCACGGCTCGACGGCCGATCAAGCTCCCGGCGGACCTGCCCGCCAGCGCGTCGAACGCCCGGTTGAGCCAGAGGAGGGTCCCCTCCTGATCGCAGGCGAAGACCACGTCGGGGCTCGCGTCGAGGAGTTCACGGGGTCCGAGGGAGATGATGGGAGCGCCCCCCGCGATCGGGGCGCTCGAGCCTGCACGCCGTTCGACCATGACGCCTCAACCAGGACGGGAGTGAATCCGGACGGGCCTGATCACCCGCCACCGTCTCCCCGCCGCGAGCGACGACGGCGAAGTCATCCACCCGCGACCGGGGATCAGCCGCACGACACCCGGCGAGGGGCCCCGTCCATTGGACCGTGGTTTCCGGGAGCCGTGTTCCATCTCTGTCGTTATCGGCGGGGACGAGGAGAGACTTCAGGTCCTGGTGGGGTTGGCGCGGCCACCGGGGGCCGGAAGGTGGACAGGGACCGAGGGCAGCCGGGGCCGCCGTCCAAGGTTGCCCGGCGCGCCGACCGACGCGCCGGGCGCCCCCGGGCTCGCCGGCGGCTCTCGGCAGGCCTCCGGCTCAGGCGGCCTTGCGCTCGCGATCCTGCGTGGCCAGGAACTGCTCGGCGCGCGTCACTTCCAGGTAGGCGCGCTTGAGCACCCGGGTCGCGCCGTCCAGCGTGTCCGCTCGCCCCAGGCGCTCCAGCTCGGTGAACACCTCGGCACAGGCGAGGGCCCCGAGCGTGCCGCACATGCCCTTGAGCCCGTGGGCCTCGAACTCGACCCGGTGGGCATCGCGCGCGTTCACCGCCCGGCCCAGGTTCTCGAGCCGGGGACGCACCTCCGTGAGGAAGGCGTTGATCACGGTCTCGCGCAGGGCCGGAATCCCCATGCAGGTCTGCTCCAGCCGGGCGAGATCCAGGGCCGGCGGCGACTCCGGAGCGCTCTCGGCCGGGCTCGGGCCCAGTGGCGTCACGTCGGCGAGGGAGAGCGGCTCGATCGCCGGGGCGGGCGGGGCCTCCGGCGCCGGCGAGGGCTGCGCTTCGGCCGGCGGAGCCTCCGCTGCCTGCGGAGCCGCGTTCTCCCGAGGCGGGGCGTCCTCGCCGACGGGCGCCGCGGCCCGTGCGGCCAGGATCGCGGCGGCGTTGGTGGACTCGAAGCCCTCCGGCGCCTGGCCCAGCTCCGCGGCCACTCCCTCGCCCGCGGCCTCGGGCAGCGACGATTCCCGGACGCGGACGCCGTCCACCTCCGCTTCCGCGGCTTCGACCGCCCGGAGCAGCGGCGCGTCGTCCACGACCACCGCGATCCGGCTGGGATCCGGCTCGAGGGCCGCTCGGGCTCCCGGCCCGCCACCCGTCTCCTCGCCCCCCGGATTCTCTCCCTCGATGCCGTCCTCGTGCAGGCTCGCGCCCACCGTCAGCCTCTCCACGACGCGGCACATCAGCCCCAGATCCACCGGCTTGGGCAGGTACTCGTCCATCCCCGCGGTCAGACACTTCTCCCGATCGCCGATCTCGGTGCTGCCCGTCATCGCCACGATGGGAACGTGGCGCCCCGGCGCCTCGCGCGCCCGCAGCTGCTGCGCCAGCTCCAGGCCGTTGCCGTCCGGCAACGCCAGGTCGAGGAGCACGAGATCGAACGGCTCCTGCTCCCAGGCCGCCAGCGCGGCTTGCACCGTGCCCACCGTGCGCAGGCCGTAGCCGAGACGCCGCAGGGTCCACTCCGCCACGAGCTGATTCACGGCGCTGTCCTCGACCAGCAGCACCCGCATGCGGCTCCGCCGTGCCTCCGCCAGCGAGTGACGCGTGACGAGCGGCGGCGTCTCTCCGGCGGGGGTGGTCGAGGCCACGTGCAGCATCTCCGCCAGCGCGGTCGCCAGCTCCTCCCAGTCGAGGGGCTTCATCAGGTAGGCGGTGAAGCCGCGCGCCCGGGCCCGCGCGGCATCACCCCGGCGGCCGACCGCCGTCACCAGTGCGGTGAGCGTGCCGTCGTGCGCGCCGTCCGCGCGGATCGCGGCCCCCAGCTCCTCGCCGTTCATCCCCGGCAGCTCGCGCTCGATCAGGGCGAAACGGAAGGGATCGCCCGCCTGCACCGCTGCGTGCAGCGTCTCGAGCGCCTGCTCGCCGTCCTCGGCGGCCTCCACCCGGCACCCCCACGCCTCGAGCTTGGCCGCGATCGAGCGGCGCATCGCCGCGGAGGGATCCACGGCCAGCACGCGCAGGCCCGCCAGCTCGGCCCGCGAGGGCGAGGGCGCCGGCGCGGCCATCTCGCCTTGCTTCTCGAGCGTCACGTCGAACCAGAACCGGCTGCCCTGGCCCGGCTCGCTGTCGAGCCCCATCGTCCCGCCCATCAACGCCACCAGCCGACTCGAGATCGCGAGACCCAGCCCCGTGCCTCCGTAGCGCCGGGAGATCGAGATGTCGCCCTGGGTGAAGGCCTGGAACAACCGGCTCCGCTGCTCGTCGCTCATGCCGATGCCGGTGTCCGCCACGGTCCAGCGCAGCGTCACCGTGCTCTCGTCCTCGCGCAGGCGCCCGACGGAGAGCGTGACGCTGCCCTGCTCGGTGAACTTGACCGCGTTGCCTCCGAGGTTGAGCAGCACCTGGCGCAGCCGTCCCGGGTCGCCCTTCACCCGGGAGGGCACCTCGTGGTGCACCTGGCAATCGAGGTGAAGGCCCTTCTCGTTGGCGACCGGCGCCAGCAGCGTGGCGATCTCGTTCGTGGCGACGCGCAGGTCGAAGGGAATGTTCTCCAGCTCGAGCTTGCCCGCTTCGACCCGGGAGAAGTCGAGCGTGTCGTTCACCAGGTCGAGCAGGACCTGGCCCGAATGGAGGAGCACCTCCACCATACCGCGCTGCTCGCCGTCCAGATCCGTCTCGAGCAGCAGGTGGGCCATGCCCAGCATGCCGTTCATGGGCGTGCGGATCTCGTGCGTCATGGTCGCGAGGAACTCGGTCTTGCTCCTCGCCAGCGCCTGCGCCTCCTCCAGCTCCGACCGCAGCTGCTCGAGCCGCTCGGGCTCCGCGGCGGCGGGACTCGTCCCCGTGGGCGGAGAGGCCGGCGCGGCGGTGGGCGAGGCCGGCACGCCGGCGCCCTTGCCGCGGGTGAGGAACGAGAGCGCGGCCGCGAGCCCGCCGCGCCCCCGCCGCTCGGCGGGAGATGGCGCGGCGGCCGAATCCGTCGAGGAGGCTCGCCCGCTGCCCGGCGCCGGCGCCGGCTCGGCCGCCGTCGCCGTGCCGAGCGTGGCGACCGCGACCCTTCCCTCGTCGGGGCCCAGCATGCGGGCGGAGCCCACGAAGATGATCCCTCCGTCCGGACGCTCGTGCAGGCCCACCCGCGCGGCCACCCAGACCTCGCGTCCCTGGCTGGCGAGCAGGGGAAGCGTGGCCTCGACGACCCCGGTGTGCCGGCGCCGCTGCCGGAGGAAGGTGCGCAGGAGGCGGCGATGCTCCTGCGGGGCCACGAGGGTCGACCAGTGCCGGCCGATCTGCTCCGCGGTCCGGCGGTCCGTGAGCGGCTCGAAGGCCCGGCTCAGCCAGAGGAGAGCGCCGTCCGAGTCGCAAGCGAAGATGACGTCGGGACTGGCGTCGAGCAGCTCCCGCAGCCCCAGGGGCACGAGGTGAGAGTCGGAGTTGCCGTTGTGCATGCCTGCGCTTCGCTCGGACATGTCGCCTCGGAGGGGACGAGGTGGTCGCAACCGGCCGTGGGCGCCGGCACGCGATACCATCTCCCGGATGGACGCAGGTCCCCGGTCCGTCGGGCGATCCTGCGCCAGGTTCCGGGCCGGCCGCGACGAGCCGAGTCAGCCCCGCAAGGCGACTCGACCGGCGCGGCCGGAGTCAGTTGGCGGAGTTATCGGCGCGGCGGGCTCGGGGATTTAGCCCGGACTGTCCGGTTCTGCTGCGCCAACGGGCAGGCCACTGCGGCGGCGGGCGGGCCGGGACGGGCCGGGCCGACGTACGGCGCCGGCGGGCGCCCAGACGAAGCGGCGCCCGGTCAGGATCCCTCCGACCAGACGCCGCTCACTGCGCGAGGCGCGAGCGCCGCTATTCGCTCTCGCCTTCCGGGCCTGCGCCGCGCCCGTCTCCGCGCATTCTCTCGAAGCCCATCATGCCGTGCCGGTCGCGCAGGACCTTGAGCTGCTCGGGCGTGAGGACCGCGCGCATCTCGAGCAGGGTCGCGACGCGGCTCTTCGCCAGATCGGCGCGCATGCGCGCGATCCTGTCGATCTGCGCATCCACCGAGGCCAGGCTCGGCCGGTCGGCGCGCAGGAGCTTGCCCAGGTCGAGCCGCGCCAGGGCCAGGTCGGCCCGGGCCTGGATCCCCTTGCGCATCTGCCGCTCGCGAAGGTCACGGAGCTTCTCTCTCTGCGAGTCCGTGAGCTTCAGCTCTCGCAGGAGCTGCGCCCGTTGCTGGCCCATCATCGGCCCGCCGTGCATCCCCTGACCGCCGCGACCCGGTCCCATCCAGCGTCCGCCGCGGGGCCCCGCGGCCGGTCCGGGATCGTCCTGAGCCGGATCGAGAGCGAACAGGTCCTCGCCCATCGCCCCTCCGGGCGCGAGCTGCGCGACCGGATCCCCCGCCTGCGGCGTGGACGGCCGCTCGGACGGCTGCGCCCAAGCCGAGAAGCTCCAGAAGCTCCACAGCAACGTCCCCATGGCGGCAGTCAACACCCATCCTCTCGCCTTCATCTCCTCCTCCTTGCGTTCCGGTCGGGCGGCGACGCCGGTCCCTCGTGCCTGTCGCCCGCCCCTACCCTTCTCGATACACCACCCTACGCGGACGATGTGGCGGAGATGTGACAGCCCCATGGTCTTTCGTGACTTCTGCCCGGACCCGCTTCCCCCCGCGGGGGCGCGGCCCCGGCAGTAGAGGCCGGGCGGGGGCCGGCGGCCTCGGGGCACGCCGGCCCGCCGCCGCGGAGCCGGATCGTCGGGGCTACGAACGCCACAGGGCGTCGTAGGTGAAGCCGCAGGCCACGGCACCCACCCAGAGCGTGGCGACCACGAGCGCCACCACCCGCCAGCGGGCGATGGTGAGCGTGCCGGCCACGGCGCCGATGGAGGTGCCCGCGCCGGTGATGAGAAAGGCCAGTGCGGCGCCCGCGCTCATGCCGCCGTCCAGCAGTCCGCGCACGAGCGGCAGGGAGGCTTCGCTGTTCAGGTAGAGGGGCAGCCCCAGGGTCGCCGCCAGAGGCACGCCGTAGACGTGACCGGGCCCGAAGAAGGCACGGACCCAGGCCGCCGGGATCAGGTTGTTCAAGAAGTAGCCCACGAAGGCGAAGGCGAGAAAGAAGGCGAGCAGCCGCATCCCCGAGCTCCAGGTCTCGCGCGCGAGCGCGCGCAGGTCGAACCGCGGGCGCGCCGGCGCGAGAGCGAGCCGGCTGACGCCGCCTGCCGCCGGCGCCGCCGCGCCGAGCCGCGCCTGACCCGCCAGCCAGCCCCGCGCGTCCAGCACGTGCCCCGCGAGTCCGCCCGCGAGGCCCAGCAGGATCGAGGCGGTGAAGAACGCGCTCGCGAACGGCCAGCCGAAGAGCCCAGCGCTGTAGACCAGCTCACCCGGCGAAGTGAGCGGAGACGCCACCATGAAGGCCACGATCGGCGCCCAGGGCAGGCTGCCCGCCATCATGCCCAGGATCACGGCCGTGGTGCCGCAGGAGCAGAGCGGCGTGGTCACCGCCACCGCGGTCGCGGTCACGACGCTCCCCCGCCCGTGACGGCGGAGGAACGAGCCGATCCTCTCCTTGCTCGCGTAGAGCTTCAGCGCCGATGCGACCACGGCGCTCACGAGCAGGAAGCCCCAGTTGGCCGCCAGCGTGTGCGCGACTTGCTCCAGCGTCCTCGGCAGCAGATCCCAGTGGCTCATGATCCCCTCCTCCATTGGCGTGGTGTCCACCCCAGAGACGGAGGAAGGCCGCGAAAGGACGCAGCGGCCCCACAACCGGCGGTTGCGCAGAGAGATCGGAGCCCGAGGGCGGGGTCTCGAGGGGCGGCCGGGGAGGGCCACCGGCGCCGTCGCGGCTTCCTCAGGCGCCCGGGTCGCGCTCCCCGCCGGACCGGCGGCTCGCGCAGCAGGCGCACCGCTCGCGGTAGTCGATGACGTGGCCGAAGCGGTCCAGCTCGAAATGGCAGCAGGCGAAGAGCCGCCTCTTCAGCTCGTCGCGACCACGCTGGACCCGCGACTTGGCGCCGGAGAGCGACAAGCCCAGCCTCCGCGCGACCTGCGCCTGCGTGAGCCCCTCGCGGACCACGAGGCCGAGGGCCTCCCGGTGCGTCTCCGGCAGGTCGTCGATCATCGGGAGCAGCCCCTCCGCCAGCTCGCAGAGCGCGTCCTGGGCGCAAGGATCCGAGGGAGTCGGCAGATCCTCGGGCAGCTCGGCGAGCGGGCGCTGGCGGCGATAGTGATCCACGATCGCGTGGCGCGCGAGCTGGTAGAGCCAGCTCGTCAGCTTGGCGCAGTCGCGCACGGTGTGGATGCGCGAGTGGATCCGCAGGTAGACGTCCTGGAGGACGTCCTCGGCGGCCGCCCGGTCGCGAATCCGCGAGCGCACGAAGCGGCGAAGCGGCGCGTCGAAGCGCTCGTACACCGACTCGCTGTCGCAGAGCACATCCCGCTCCTTCGGCGCGCGGGCGGCGACACGCCGGGTTCGTGCTGCACCGTCCCCGCCGCGAGGTCGGGAGCCCGACTCGGCCCCGCATCCATCGCCCGGGAGTGCGAGCCCCGGATGATCGCAGATCCGCGGGCGCGCGTCATGGCGAGCGGGGCGCCACACGCAGCCGGCGCCTTCCCGCTTGTGCCCGAGGCTCCACGCCGCCTAGGATGCCGTTTCCACCCCATCCCCAGGAGGCGCGCCCCATGCCCGGCCCGTCCGCCACGAGCAGCTCGCAGCTCCAGATCGCCGTCTTCATCGACTTCGAGAACATCGCCCTCGGCCTGCGCGACTCGAGCGCGGGCTTCGACGTGCGGCGTCTCCTCGACCGGCTGCTCGAGAAGGGCAAGGTGATCGTGAAGGTGGCGTACGCCGACTGGCATCGCTTCCGCAGCTACACCCAGGCCCTGCACGAGAACGGCATCGAGCTGATCGAGATTCCGCGGCGGGAGACGACGGGCAAGAACTCGGCGGACATCCGCCTGGTCGTGGATGCGATGGATCTGAGCTGGAGCAAGGGACACATCGACACGTTCGTGATCGTCTCCGGCGACAGCGACTTCTCGCCGCTGGTGGCCAAGCTCAAGGAGAACGGCAAGTACGTGATCGGGCTCGGCATGAAGGCGTCCACCTCGCCGCTCCTGGCCAACGCCTGCGACG
>JAWOLC010000120.1:0-13336 GCA_033853925.1 Candidatus Eiseniibacteriota bacterium | reverse complement strand
CGCCTCGGGACGCTGCGGCGTCTGCCATCCCGCCGAGCGCGTGCAGTTCGAGCGCAGCCTCCATCGCCAGGAAGGGGTGCGCTGCGTCTCCTGCCACGGCGGCGACGAGCGCAGCCTCGAGGTGAGCGTGGCCCACGGCCGCGGCTGGCGGGGCCGCCTCCCGCGCCGCGAGATCCCCACGCTCTGCGCCTCGTGCCACGCCAGCGAAGCCCGCATGCGCGCCTACAACCTGCCGGTGGATCAGTACGCGCTCTACCAGACCTCGGGCCACGGCCAGGCCCTGGCGCGCGGCGACACGCGCGTGGCGGTCTGCTCCGACTGCCACGGGGCGCACGACATCCTGCCCCCCGGCGATCCCGCGAGCCGGGTCTACGTGCTCAACATCCCGCGCACCTGCGGCGGCTGCCACGGCGACCCGGCCCTGCTCGAGGCGGAGAGCCTGCCCGACAACTTCCACGCCTACGAGAAGAGCGTGCACGCGCAGGAGCTGTACGAGCGCGGCAACCTGCGCGCGCCCACCTGCGTCTCCTGCCACGGGGTGCACGGCGCCGCTCCCCCCAGCCTGGGCGACGTGGACAAGGTGTGCGGGCAATGCCACACGGCCGAGCGCCGCTACTACACGGCCGGCGCGCATCGCCCCGGCGCGACGAGCGCCAGCGGCAGCCGGCCGCCGGAGTGCGTGGACTGCCACGAGGCGCACGCCATCTCGGCGGCGCGGCCCGAGCGCATCGCCGGCTCGTGCGCCCGCTGCCACGGCGGCGATCCGCGGCTGCTCCGGCTGGGCCAGAGCCTGTGGAGCGACTACCGCGCGGCCGCGGCCCAGGTGGACCAGGCGGCGGCCATGGTCGCCCGGGCGGACGCGGTCCCGCTGCCGACCGAGGACTACCGCGCGCGCCTCGAGGAGGCGCGCACCTACCTGCGCGAGTCCCTGCCCGCGGCGCACGCGGTCGACGAGGACGTGGTCGCCGGCTTCACCACCCGCGCCGCCTCCGTGGGGCGCGAGGTGCAGGACGAGCTGCGCGTCAAGTTCGCCAACCTGCGGACGCGCAAGTTCGTGCTCGTCCTCTTCTGGTTCTACGTGCTGCTCACGCTCTACGTGCTGAGGCGCTTCCGGGATCAGGCCGCGAGGAAGAACTGATGGCGCGGCTGCCCGGACTCGGGCCCGGCTCCGGCCTGGGGCGCTGGCTGGCCCGGCGCGGCCCGCTGGGCCTCGCCCCCCGCGGCGTGCGCGCCGCCACCCTGGGCGCCTCCCTGGCGCTCGGGCTCGTGATCATCGTCCTGCTCGTGGCCATGCAGCTGACGTCCACGCCCACGTTCTGCGGCACCTGCCACATCATGAAGCCCTACTACCGCTCGTGGAAGCAGTCGGCGCACAACCGCATCGCCTGCGTGGAGTGCCACATCTCGCCCGGCATCGGCGCCGAGCTGCGCAAGAAGTACGAGGCGATGTCCATGGTCGTGAAGTACATCACCGCCACCTACGGCACCAAGCCGTGGGCCGAGGTGGACGACGCGAATTGCCTGCGCTGCCACGAGCGGCGGCTGATCGAAGGCCTCGTGACCTTCCATGGCGTCATGTTCGACCACCGCCACCACCTCACCGAGAGCCGCAAGGGCATCCGGCTGCGCTGCACCTCGTGTCACTCCCAGCTCATGATCGGCAGCCACATCGCGGTCACGCCCACGACGTGCGCGCTCTGCCACTTCCAGGGCCAGCCCACCAACCAGGGCACGGGGCGCTGCCAGCTCTGTCACACGATCCCCAACCGGGTCACGACCACGGCGGGGACGACCTTCGACCACGGCGACGTGGCGCGCCTCGGCATGGAGTGCGGCCTCTGCCACGCGGCCGTGGTCCGCGGCACGGGCGAGGTGCCGCGGGTGCGCTGCCTCGCCTGCCACAACCAGCCCGAGCGTCTGGCCTACTTCGCTCAGCCGGCCTACCTGCACGACTGGCACGTGTCGCGGCACAAGGTGGACTGCACGAGCTGCCACCTGGAGATCAACCACGGCACGGCCCAGCCGGCGACGGTCGCCGCCGCGGCCCGCGACGCCGGCTCGTGCGGGGCCTGCCACGGCGGGGGGCACAACGCGCAGCAGGAGCTGTACGCGGGCACCGGGGCGCGGGGCGTGCCCGACATGCCGGGCCCCATGGCCGCCGCCGGGGTCACCTGCCAGGGCTGCCACAACGGGCGGGCCGTCGCGGCCCGGAGCGTGGCCGGGCCGCTCGAGCCCGTCATCCAGCCCGCCGACGCCGTCTCGTGCATGAGCTGCCACGGCCCGGGCTACGCGAAGATCTTCGCCTCGTGGCAGAGCGGCATCGCCGCGCGCGTGACGGCGCTCGGCCGCCAGATGGAGGCCACGGTCGGGGCGATGGGGCTGGCTCCGCCGCCCGCGTGGGAGGAGGCGCGGCACAACTACCTGCTCGTCTCCACCGGCCGGGGCGTGCACAACATCAACTACGCCTTCGCCGTGCTCGACAAGGCCTTCGAGCAGATGAACGAGGCGCGGCGCGCCAAGGGCCTAGCCGCGCTCGAGCGGCCGTGGCGCCTGGTCGGCGCCAGCACGGGGCGCTGCCTGCTCTGCCATGCGGGCATCGAGGCGCAGCGCGGCACCTGGGACGGCAAGGCCTTCGACCACGGCCCGCACCTCGCCAAGGCGGGCCTCGAATGCGCCGCCTGCCACCGCACGCACGAGGAGCGCGCTCCCGGCGAGATCGTGCGCTTCGGCTCCGCGGGCTGCATCCCCTGCCACCACCAGCAGACGCAGGCGGCGGCCGGCGCCTGTCTGCAGTGCCATCGGGACGTGACGACGCGCACGGTGCGCAGCTTCCGCGGCGACTTCTCGCACAAGGCCCACCTCGAGCTGGAGCTGTCTTGCGGCGACTGCCACAATCCGAAGGAGGGTCAGCTCCTGCCCACGCCCGCCGCCTGCAAGCAGTGCCACCAGGACTGAGCGCGGGATGCCGAGGCAAGTCGTCGGCCGCGGATCCGTAGCCTGTCGGCGTCCGGCATTGCGCCCGGCCGGTAGCCGGCTCTGGCCCGGACTACTCATGAACCCGCTGCTGCGGACGCGGGACATGAATGGTCCGGGCTAGGTTTCCCGCGCCCGTGCCCCCAGGCGGAACGCCAGGTTGATCACGAGCGCCAGGACCGTCCCCAGCGCGATGCCCGCCAGGTTGGTGCCCGCGATCGTCATGCCCTTCACGCCCAGGCCGGTCGCGGCGATCAGGGACGCCCCCGCCACCACCATGTTGCGGTGGTCGGCGAAGTCCACCTTGGCGTCCATCCAGATCTTCACGCCCATGAGGGCGATGAGCCCGTAGAGGATGAGCGTGACGCCCCCCAGCACCGGATTCGGGATCGAGCGGATCAGGGCGCCGAACTTGGGGCAGAGCCCGAGCAGCACGGCGATGCACCCGGCCATGATGAAGTTGTACGAGGAGAACACGCGGGTGATGGCCATGACGCCCATGTTCTCCGCGTAGGTGGTCTGCGGCGTGCCGCCGCCCATGGACGAGACGAAGGTGGCGATCGCGTCGCCCAGGTAGGCGCGGCCCAGGTGCGGATTCAGGTCGCGGTTCATGTAGCTCGAGATGGCGGTGATGTGGCCCTTGTTCTCGGCGACGAGCACGATGAAGATCGGAGCGATCACGAGGATCGCGTGCAGGCTCCAGCGCGGCGTCGCGAAGGGCGGCAGGCCGATCCAGGGGGCGGCGCCGATCGCCGCCAGCGCCTGCGGATCGAGGATGCCCACGGCCGCGGCCACCGCGTAGCCCACGATCACGCCGGTGAGCACGGGCAGGATCTGCAGGAAGCCCCGGGCGTAGATGGCCACCAGCGCGGCGGTGAAGAAGGTGACGAGGGCGACGGCCAGCGACACGAGGTCCGCCGGGCCGCGGATGGCGAAGTCGGCGTTGATCGCGTTGGCCACGGCCGAGGAGGCCAGGTTCAGGCCGATGATCGCGACCACCGTGCCGGTGACGACGGGCGGCATCAGCGCGTCGATCCAGCGCGGGCCGTAGCGGATCGTGAAGGCGGCGGCCACGGCGTAGAGGATCGCGGCGGCGGCGACGCCGCAGAGGGCGTCGGGGATCAGGGCCGCCGCGCCGCCGGTCACCGCCAGCACCGGCCCGATGAAGGAGAAGCTCGAGCCCAGGTAGCTCGGCACCTTGAGGGCCGTGGTGGCGAGGAAGATCAGGGTGCCGACGCCCGAGAAGAAGATCGCGAGCTGCGGATCGAAGCCCATGATCACCGGGGCCAGCACGGTGGCCCCGAACATGGCCACGACGTGCTGGAGCCCCAGGGGCACGAGACGCTGCAGGGGGATCTTGTCCTCCGGGTACAGGATTCGGCCCTCGCTCATGGTCTCTCTCCTGGTGAGGCGCTCGCCCGAAGGGCAGTCCGGCGTCGGTGACGAGCGGCCATCATAGCGCCAGGCGGCAAGCGCGCCAGCCACCGCGGCGCGCGGTCGTGTCGCTGCGACACCACACCCGGCGCGCGCCCGCGAGCCCGACCCGCGCCCACGGCGGGTGGGCCGGCCGAGCCGCGGGGCAAGGAACCCGGCGGCGGGACCGCCGCGGCTCAGCTCCGCGGGGTGGACTCGGGCCGCGTGGCGCGGATGCGGGCGATCAGGAGCCCCATGAGGACCAGGATCACCACCAGCGAGGCGGCGGTGCCGACGCGCCGGTTGCGCCAGTCGCGCAGCGCCTCGCGCCCGTAGGCGGCCGCCTTCGCCGCCGCGGTGCGGTCCTCGGCGAGCGCGGCGTCGATCCGCCGCGGGTCGAAGCTGTGGAGCCCCGCGCGCAGCCCCACCAGCCGGTCCTGCGCGTCCTTCAGGCTCTCGCGGCCGGGGGCCGTCTCCATGCCACGCACCTCGGCGAGGCCGAGCAGGCTGTCGGCGCCGGCGAGCGTGCGCTTGAGCGCGGCGAAGCCGGTGATGAAGCCGCGCGTGTCCCGGTCGGCGGGCGAGCCCGGCCGGTGGCAGCCGGAGCAGACGCCCCCCGCGCCCACCGCGAGCATCGCGTCGGTCGGATGCTGCACGTCGTGGTTGCTGTGGCAGGTCACGCAGCCGGGTCGGCCCAGGGCGTCCATGCCCGCCTTCATCCGGCTGCCCTCGAACAGCTCGGCCTCGCGCCCGTGGCAGGTGCCGCACACGAGGGTCACGTCCTTGAGCCCGGGCGGCGCGGCCCCGTGATTGCCGTGGCAGTCGTTGCAGGCGGGCGCCGACACGTCGCCCTTCACGAGCAACGCCACCCCGTGCACGCTTCGCGAGTAGCGGGCGTACTGGTCGGTGCGCACCGCGCGCCCCTTCAGGTACTCGGCGTTGTGGCACTTGGCGCAGGTGCGCGGCACGTTCGTCTTGTAGACGGGCGAGGTCGGGTCGTCGGGTGGACGGATGCCGTGCACCCCGTGGCAGCCCGTGCAGGTCGCGACCTTCTCGTCGCCCAGGGACTCGCGCTTGCAGTGGACGCTCGTCTTCCATTCGGCGAGCGAGAAGATGTAGGGCCGGGGGTTGTAGTGCTTCATGAACGCGGCATCGGCGTGGCACGCGGCGCACATGGGCGCCACCTGGTCGCGCGTCGGGGCGCCCTTGAATCCCTTGTCCGGGTCCATGGCCGAGACGTCCGGGTCCGCAGGATTGCCGCCGTGGCAGGAGGCGCAGGTGAAGCCGCGCTCGAAGTGGATGTCGCTCGCGAAATCCTCGGCCGGCGCCTTGAGACGGCGGTCGTCGAGGCTGCGATGGCAGTCGAGGCACGAGTCGGTGGCGGCGCCGGCCCCCGCGGCTCCGCAGGCGAGCAGTGCGGCGACGAGCACGGCGGCGCGGAGGACGCTCATCGCGGCGGCCTCCCCAGGTAGACGAGCAGGGTGAAGACGATGACGTAGAGCAGGGCGAGCGCCCCGAGCGCGCTCCAGAGTCGCGCGCGCGGCCCGCGCCCCGAGGGGGCGTCGAGGAACGGCACGATCGTCCAGACGATCCCCGCCAGGCCGAAGCCCACGATGCCCAGCACCTCGCCCTCCATGCCGAGCACCCGCGAGGGCAGCATGCGCAGCGTCTGGAACATCCAGCCGAAGTACCACTCCGGCTTGATGCCCGCGGGGGCCGGCGCGTAGGGATCGGCCTTGAGCCCCAGCTCCCAGGGGAACAGCGCCGCCAGCAGGGCGAGGGCACCCAGGGCCGCCAGCCAGCCGACGATGTCGCGGAGCAGGAAGTCGGGGACGAAGCGCATCTCCCGCGTCGCCTCGGCCCGCGCCTCCACGCCCGCCGGGACGCTCATGCCGTGCCACTGCACGAGGAAGAGATGGACGCCCAGCACGGCGGTCATGAACAGGGGCAGCACGGCCACGTGGAAGCCGAAGAAGCGCGTGAGGGTGCCGCCGGTGATCTGGTCCCCGCCGCGCAGCAGGCGCGCGAGGAAGGGGCCCGCCAGCGGCACGCCGGCCATGATGTCCGTGCCCACCTTCGTGGCGAAGAAGGCGAGCTGGTTCCAGGGCAGCAGGTAGCCGCTGAAGCCGAAGGCGAGGCACAGCACGAAGAGCGCCATCCCCGAGAGCCAGGTGACCTCGCGCGGTCGCCGATACGACTTGAGCAGGAAGGTGCTGAACATGTGGATCATCGCCGCGCCGATCATCAGGTTCGCGGACCAGGAGTGGATCGAGCGGATCAGCCAGCCGAACGAGACCTGCGTCATCAGGAAGCGGACGCTCTCGTAGGCCTCGTCGGCGCTCGGGCGGTAGTAGAGGACGAGCAGGATGCCGGTGGCGACCTGGACGCCGAAGAGGAACAGGGTCATCCCGCCCCAGTAGTACCAGAAGGTGTGGCGGTGAACGGGGACGCGCTTCTTCTCGATCAGGTGCTCGACCGATTCGAGGCCGAGCCGCGCGCGCAGCCAGTCGCGCACGCTCACGCGCCGGCCGCCTTCTGCACCACCACCTCGTCGCCGATCACGTGCACGTCGTAGCGCTCGAGCGGCCGGGGCGGCGGCCCCGAGACGTTGCGCCCGTCGAGGTCGTAGCGGCCGTTGTGGCAGGCGCACCAGATGACGCGCTCGCCGGCCCGGAACTGCACGGTGCAGCCGAGGTGGGTGCAGACGGCCGTGAAGGCGCGGTACTGGCCGTCCGCCGTGCGGATCAGGATGCCGGGCTCGCCGCCGAAGGGGAAGATCTTGAAGCTGCCCGGCCGCACCTCGTCCTTCTTCGCGGCCACGACCCGCCGGGTGGCCGCCTCCGGCGCCTTGGGGGGCACGAGGTAGCGCAGGATGGGGTAGAGGACGAACGCCGCCAGGATGCCGCCCGCCGCGGCAATGAGCCCATCCAGGAAAGCGCGGCGTTTCATGAGCGGACGCCCCGACCCGAATCGCTTCGGTCCGGCCTCGCGTCGAGCCCGGACCCGCCTGCGGCCCACCTTCAGGCTAGCCAGCGGAGGCTGCCGCGTCCAGAGGAAACATCGCGGCGTTCGGGGCCGCCCCGGGGCGCGCTCGTCGGCGGCCTGCAACCTTCCGCGCCTCCCATCCGTCTGAGCGAGTGATGGGAACGAGAGCGAGAGGACCCGGCCAGGAGGAAGGAAACAACTCGATGACGACGCACGCCGTCGATGACGTGGTCGTGCTCAAGCCCCAGAGCGAGCTTTGCGAGGGACCGGAATGCGACGAGATGGAGCATGAGCTGGAGAGCCTGGTCCGGGACGGCAGGCGGGTGGTCGTGGACCTCCAGGGGACGCGCTTCCTCACCGCTCATGCCCTGGGCATCCTCGCGCACGCCGAGCGCAGCGCCGCGCGGTACGGCGGCCGCATCGCCCTTTGCGGGGCCGCCGACCTGGAGCGCTGGCTCCTCAGTCTCACTCACCTGGCCGACGCGCTGCCCATCTTCGGCAGCGAGGAGGAGGCGGTCCGGAGCCTGCTCGTGGGTCAGGCCAGCGCGTAGCCTGGACCCTTCACGTCCGGCGGCTGCCCGCGCCACGCGGGCGTCCGCCGTGACGGCACCCGACCGACCTCGGCCGAGATGGCCTTCGTCTTGCCGCCCTCCCGGGGGGATCGGGATAGGGGGTAGCGGGGTCCCGCCCTTGCGGTTCTCTTGGGTCCCTGTGACCAAGTCCCCGGAGGACTTGGACCTCCGAGTCAGTGCCCATGCTGGGCGTACAAGAGAGGACGGGCGGGATGTTCGTCCCGCCCGTCCCGTGTCTCGCGCCGGCCGTTCGCCCGCGCGCAGGGCGCTCAGTTCACGATCACGGCCTTCGCCGTGAGCGCGCGTCCGCCCCGGGTGAGGCGCACGAGGTAGAGCCCCGCCGGGAGCGAGCCGCCGCCCAGGCGCAGCACGTGCTCGCCGCCGCCGAGGCTGCCGACCTCGCGCCCGAACACGCGGCGGCCGGCCACGTCCAGCACGTCGAGCCGCGCCGGTGAGGCGTCGGGCAACGAGAAGGTGACGAGCGCCGCGCCCGCGGGCGCCGGATTCGGCGTGAGCCCGCGCAGCGCCAGCCGCGTCTCGCTGGGCACGACCACCCACACCTCGCCGGCGAAGGTCTGGCCGCTCTCTCCGGCGAGGCCGAGGCGGTAGCCGTAGCGCGCGCCCGCGACGACGTCGTGGTCCACGAAGGCGAGGAGGCCCGTGCCGTCGGCCAGGGGCTCGCCGATGGCGACCCACCCGCCGCCGGGAGCGCGCCGATAGACGGTGGCCCGCGCGGCGCCTCCGCTGAGCTGCCAGGCGAGGTCCACGCGGCCGGGCTCGGCGCGCGCGCTGACGAGCGAAGCCAGCACGCCGGTGGTGCGGTTCACGTGATAGACCCACAGGTCGTTCAGCGTCTGCTCGGCATTGCCCCCGAACACGTAGAGGTCGAACGTGGCGACGTCGAGCGCGGCGGTGGCCTGCGTCCGGGCCGTGGGAAGCGTGGGGCCCGCGTCGAGCGGCCGCCAGGCCGGGCTCGGGTACAGCGTCAGGAGCCAGGCGTCGTTCAGGTTGTCGCCGGGCGCCGCCTCGCCGCCGAACAGGATCAGATGGGCGCTGCTGCTCAGCAGCGAAGCCCCGGCCCGGGCCACGGGCGGGGTGCCGAGCGGAGAGAGCTGCATCCAGGTCGGGGTCCCCGAGAGCGTGAGTGCCCAGACGCCGTTGTCGTTGCCGCCGCCGGCATCGCCGCCGAACACGATCATGCGATCGGCCGCCAGGTCCATGGCCGCGCAGTGGAGCCAGCGCGACGCGGGGGGCGTGCCCGCGGGCGAGAGCTGGGTCCAGGTCGGCGTCTCGGCCAGGGAGAGCGCCCAGACGTCGTTGGCGAGCGAGCCGTCCAGCGAGCCGCCGAACACCACCATCTGGTCGCCGACGGGGTCGTAGACCGCTGTGTGGAACGAGCGCTCGGCCGGCGGAGTGCCGGCCGGGAGGAGCTGTTCCCACGCCGGCGAGAGGCCGAGCGTGAGAGCCCAGACGTCGTTCATCCGGATGGTGCCGTCCTGGCCGCCGAAGAAGAGGAAGCGGTCGCGGAGCGGATCGTAGATGGCGCTGTGCCCGTAGCGCGCGCTCGGCGGCGTGCCCGCGGGGGTGAGGGGCGACCACTGCGGGCTCGCGCCGAGCGGCGTGGACCACAGGTCGTCGAGCGTCGCGCCGCTCGATTCGCCGCCATGCACCACCAGCACCTGGTGCACGGGATCGTAGGCCGAAGCCTGCGCCATGCGGGCGGGCGGGCGTCCGAGCTGCAGGTTCGCCCAGGCCGGCTCCGCGCCGAGCGAGAGCGACCAGACCGCGTCGGTCACCAGCTCCATGCCGCTCTGGCCGCCGTAGACGACGAGCCGGTCCTGCGGCGGATCGTAGACGCTCGCCGTGAAGGCGCGGGCGCTGGGGGCGTCGCCGGTCGGCGACAGCTCGGTCCAGGCGGGCCCGGCCAGGTCGAGCGACCAGGCGTCGTCGAGGAAGTCGTTGGTGGCGGGATCGACCAGGCCGCCGAAGATGACGACCCGGTCGTCGGGCGCGTCGTTGGCGACCGCGCTGAGACAGCGCGCGGGCGGAGGACCTCCGCTCGCGCCGAGGGGAGCCCAGGTCGGGCTGCCGTCGAGCGAGAGCGTGAAGCAGTCGGCCAGGGTCGAGCCGTCGTAGCCCTGGAGCAGGAGCAGGCGCTGGCGCGCGCGGTCGTACACCGCCGATCCGCCCGCGCGCGGCGAGGGCGGCGTGCCCGCGGGCGTGATCTCGGACCACGCCGGCGTGCCCGAGAGCGAGAGCGCCCACAGGTCGTTGCGGAAGTCGAGCGGGCCCCCGTCGATGACCAGACTGTCGGCGCCGCCGAAGAGGACCAGCCGGTCCGCGAGCGAGTCGTACACGGCTTGGGCGAAGACCCGCCGACCGGGCGGGGTGCCGGTGGGCGTCAGCTCGGTCCACTGCAGGGGCAGGGTACCGAGCGGCAGGACCCAGACGTCGTTGCGGCTCATGTCGTCGGCACCGCCGAAGAGGACCAGCCGGTCGCGGCGCGTGTCGTAGAGCAGCACGTGCCCGAGGCGCGCGCTCGGCGCGAGCCCGGTGGTCTCGAGCAGGGTCCACGCCGGCGTGCCCGAGAGCGAGAGCGACCACAGGGCGTTCGTGACCATGCGGTCCTCGTCCTGCCCGCCGAAGACGAGCAGGCGGCCGCGCGCCGCGTCGTAGGCGGCCGCGCCCTGGTCTCCTTCCGGCGGCGGGAGCTTCTGCCAGCCGCCGTCCGTGCCGGTGGCGTGCGTGAGCGGGGCGTTCGGCTGCCGGGCGGCGGTGAACGGATTGCGGGAGGTGCCGGTGGCCGCGACCGCGAGGCTCGCGACCACGAAGGAGATGCCGAGGGCGAAGATCGCCACGCCGATGGTGGGCGCGGAGACGCGTGCGCGTCGCATGAAGGTCCCTCCGTGGACTGCGACGAGGGAACCAGGTCCAGCCGCGTTCCCCGTCAGCCCCGGCGCGCGGCAGCGCCGACGAGCGATGAGAGGCGAATGTGAAGGTAGCCCCGCCTCCCAGCGAGGTCAACGACATTGCCGGGAAGCTCGAGGCGGAGCGAAGCGGGCTCTGCCGCGGGCGCGTCGGCGAGCGCGCGGCGCGCGCCGTCCCTCGCGCTTCGCTCCCTCCTCGGGGAGAGGCTCGCCCTGCCCGCGCCGATCCCGCGGGGAGCGCGCCTCGCTCACCTCCCCGCCGCCCCTCCCGTCAGCTCGTCGGCGAGCGCGCCCGCGCCGTAGACCCGGCGCAGGCAGTCCACGATGGCCCCCGCGTGCACGGCCACGGCGCGCGCCTGGGTCTCGGTGTAGGCGAAGTCCAGCACGAAGCTCTGGACGTTGCCGTCGAAGACGATGCCCACGAAGCGGGCGCCCCGATCCAGGACCGGGCTGCCCGAGTTGCCGCCCACGATGTCGTCGGTGCAGACGAAGTCGAGCGGCGCGCGCGGATCCAGCTCCGCGCGGTGCGCCGCGAAGGCGGGGGCCAGGTCGAAGGGCGGCCGGCCGTCGAACTCGTCGGCACGAGCGAAGAGCCCGCCGAGCGTGGTCTTGTAGGGCACGAGGGTCGTGTTCTGCTCGTAGCCCGCCACCTTGCCGTACGAGAGCCGCAGCGTGTTCGTGGCGTCGGGATAGAGCGTGCGGCCGAAGGCGGCGAAGCGCGCCCGGGCCAGGCGATGGCCCTCGCTGGCCTCGACGCTCTGCACGTGGTCCTCGTACCAGGCGCGGGTCTCGCGATAGGGCCCGTCGATCCGCAGCGCCCAGCGGATGAGCGGGTCGCCCGATTTCTCGACCGCCGGGCGCCCGCCCGCGACGAGCCGCCGCCGCTCGGCCACGTCGAAGAGTCTGGTCCCGGCTACCAGCTCGCGCGCGACCCGGGCCGGAGCGAGGCGCGTTCCCGGGTGCGCGGGGTCCTCCAGCGCCGCCCGCACCCAGGGATCGTCGGGGCCGAGCCCCGCGAGCGCCTCCTCCAGCTCCTCGGCGATCGCCACCTCCTCCAGGTCCGCGTAGACGGGCGCCGGCGAGAAGAGCGCGTAGCGCAGGGATTCCAGGTTCGAGTCGCGGTACTCCTCGAGACGCGTCTCGTTGGGCTTCGGCGTCTCCGCCGCGTAGCGCACGATGGTCGTGGCGAAGTCCACGAGGCGGCTCAGCTCCCAGGAAGTGGCGCGGCGCAGCAGGCGCTGCCGGAAACGCGGGGCGTAGGCCCGCTCCGCGACCGCGATCCGCTCCCAGGCGCCGCGCGCGAGCGAGTCGAGGCGCGGGCGGGCGGCCACGGTCGCCCGGAAGCTGGATTCGCGGGCGGCGGCGGCGCGCATCCAGGACGGGTCGCGCAGCCCCGCCAGCGTGCCCACCCGCGCCTTGACCGAGTTCTCGTAGTCCAGGATGTCGCTGTTCGCGCGCCGTGCCTGCTCGGGCCCGCGCGTGGCGTAGGCGCGCAGAGCCGCCAGCCGGCTCTCGCGCGAGCCGAGGATCGCCGGCAGCTCGACGTCGCGCAGGAACTCGAGCTGGGCCACGGTCTCGAGGCGCGAGGTGGCGGCGGGGTGCCCCGAGACGAAGACCAGCTCGCCGTCGCGCGCCCCGCTCGCGTTCCAGGGGAAATAGAAGCGGCTCGAGTCCAGCGGCTTGCCGTTCTCGTAGACGCGCAGGAAGGCGATGTCCAGGGCGAAGCGCGGGTAGCTGAAGTTGTCGGGATCGCCGCCGAAGTTCGCGGCCTGCACCTCGGGCGCCATGACCAGGCGCACGTCGGTGTACCTCTTGTAGCGGTAGAGCCAGTACTCGCCGCCCTGGTAGAGCGACACCACGTCGGAGCGCAGGCCCGTCCGCGTCGCCGACTCCTTCTCGATGCGGGCGATCGCCGCCTGGCGTCGGGCGTTCTGCTCCGCTTCGCTCGCCCGGGGCCCCACGGCGCCCACCACCCGCGCGGTCACGTCCTCGAGCGAGACGAGCTGGTCCACCTCGAGATCCGGGCAGGGAATCTCGGCGGCGCGGGTGCGGGCGTAGAAGCCGTCGCGCACGTAGTCGTGCGCCGGCGTCGAGATCTTCTGGAGCTGGGTGATCGCCACGTGGTGGTTGGTGATGACGAGCCCGTCGGGCGAGACGAAGGAGCCCGAGCCGCCATCGTTCAGGCGCACGGAGCCCAGGCGCAGGTGCTCGAGCCAGCCCGCGGGCGGCGTGAAGCCGTAGCGCTCCCGAAGCTGCGCGAGCGGCGGGTTGTCGAAGGTCCACAGGCCCTCGTCCGCCCGGGCGGGAGGCATGGAGACGATGGCCAGCGCCGCGAACAGGG
This sequence comes from Candidatus Eiseniibacteriota bacterium, assembly GCA_033853925.1. Taxonomy (GTDB): domain Bacteria; phylum Eisenbacteria; class RBG-16-71-46; order RBG-16-71-46; family RBG-16-71-46; genus JANXPZ01. The sequence goes on along the minus strand of JAWOLC010000120.1, from coordinate 125 downwards.
CGAGGGCGATGAGAGCGCGCGGCCGCGGACGGGAACGGGCCATGGGCGGGGACGCAACGAGCGAAGCTCCGCATTGGCGGCGGGTCACGCGCATTCCCGGTGGTGTGCGCACTTGTCGTTCCTCC
>JAWOLC010000119.1:0-20933 GCA_033853925.1 Candidatus Eiseniibacteriota bacterium | reverse complement strand
CGGGCTGGCGGCGGGCGCCTGGCTCGGCGAGCGTGAGCTCGGTGCGCTGGGCGGCCGGCGGCGGGCGGGCGCGCTGGTCTTCGGGCTCCTCGTCGCGCTCGCGCTCGTCTCGGCGGCGCTCCTCGGCAGCGGCGCCACCGGCGGCCTCGCGGGCTCGGCGGCCCTGCTCTTCGCCTGCGGCCTGCTCGTGGCCGCGGCGTTCGCCTACGCCGTGCTGCGCGGGGCACCCGAGCCGCAGATCGTGCTGGGTCCCGCCTACGCGGCCGACCTGCTCGGGGGCTGCGCGGGCTCGCTCGTCGCCGGGCTCGTCGCCATTCCCATGCTGGGGCTCCCGGCCACGGCGCTGCTGGCGGCGGTCGTCGCGGCGGCGGGGCTCGTGGTCGTGTGAGCCGGAGACGCGGCGGGAGCGCGCGGGAGGATGCCCGCGCCCCCTTCCCCGCGTGGATCAGCCGATCATCTCCTTGACCTTCTCCGCCAGCCGGACCGAGGTGTAGGGCTTCTGGATGAAGCCCGAGACGCGCAGGCCGCCGAACAGCTTCATCGCCTCGGCCTCGTTGTAGCCGCTGGAGATGATCACTCTCGCCTGGGGCCGGATCTGCAGCAGCTTCGGCAGGACCTCGTCGCCGCCCATCTCCGGCATGGAGAGATCGAGGATCACGAGCGCCACGCGCTCGGCTTCGCGCGCGAAGAGATCCACCCCCGCGGTCCCGCTCTGCGCGACGAGAACGTCGTAGCCGTAGCGCTGGAGAGCCGCCGCGGCCATCTCCCGCACGACCTCCTCGTCGTCCACGACCAGCACGGTCCCCGCGCCGCGCAGGTTGCGCAGCCCCGGGCGCACGGTCGGCTGCGCGGTCGGGCCGTCCCCCGCCGGGAAGAGCACGGTGAAGCGGCTTCCCTTGCCCGGGCTGCTCGCCACCTGGATCGCGCCGCGGCAGCTCCGGACGATGCCGCTCACGGCCGCCAGGCCGAGGCCCCGCCCCAGAGACTTGGTCGAGAAGAACGGGTCGAAGATCCGGGCCCGGGTCCCTTCGTCCATGCCGCAGCCCGTGTCGCTCACCTCGAGGAACACGTACCGGCCCACGGGCAGATCCTCGCTCGGCTCCCGCCGCCCGGAGACGCGCTCCAGCGTGCGCGTCCCCACGCGGATCGAGATCCGGCCCCCCTCGCTGCCGATGGCCTCGGCGGCATTGAAGGCGAGGTTCATGAACACCTGGTTCACCTGGCCGCGATCCGCCACGACGGGGGGCAGGTTCTTCGCCAGCTCCGTGGTGACCTCGACCTTCTTGGGAAACGACGAGCGCAGGAGATCACAGGCCACGCTGATCACCTCGGAGAGGTCGAGCGGCTCGACCTTGATGCGGCCCTTGCCGGCGTACGCCAGGAGCTGGCGCGTCAGGTGCGCGGCTTGCTCGCCCGTGGCGACGACCCGCTGCAGCAGGGCCCGGGCCTCGCTCCGCGGCGGGACCATCTCCTCGACCAGACTGGCGTTGCCGATGACCCCCACGAGCAGATTGTTGAAGTCGTGGGCGATCCCGCCGGCGAGGACGCCGATGGCCTCCATCTTCTGCGCCTCGGCCAGCCGCTGCTCCAGCTCCTTGCGCGCGGTCACGTCCATGAACACTACCGCGAAGCGCCGCGGCGCCGGCTGATAGGCGTAGACCTCGTAGTGTCGCTTGAGCGCGGGCGAGTAGTTCTCGAAGCGAGCGGGCTCCCCGGTGAGCGCGACGGAGCCGTAGGTCCTCACCCACGACGGATCGTCGTTCGGCAGGACGACGCTGTGCAGCTTTCCCACGACGTCCTCCCGGCGCAGGCCGGTCAGCCGCTCGAAGGCGGGGTTCACGTCCAGGAAGCGATAGTCCGTCGGCTCGCCCCGCTCGTCGCAGAGGATCTCGTGGATGGCGAAGCCCTCGGTCATGCCGTCGAACAGGAGGCGATAGCGCTCCTCGCTCTCGCGCAGGCTCTCCTCGGCCCGCGTGCGCTCGACCGCGTAGCGGATGGCCCGCGCGACGCGGGGGCCGTCGGTCTCGCTCTTGATCAGGTAGTCCTGGACGCCGTGCCGGACCGCCTCGAGCCCCACCGACTCGTCGTAGTTCCCGGTCAGCACCACGATGGGCAGGCGCGGCGCCGCCTCGCGGGCGCGGAGGAACGTCTGGGTGCCCGTGCTGTCGGGCAGGGACAGATCCAGCAGGAGCACGTCGAACGAGTCCTGGGCCAGCCGCTCGAGAGCGGCCGCCAGCGTCTCGACCCAGGTGAACTCGAAGCTCCACTCGGGCACCTGGCGCAGGGACTCCTGCAGCACCTCGGCGTCCGACGGACTGTCTTCGACGAGCAGGACCTTCGCGAGGCTCTTCATGGTCGGCCGTCGCCGCCCTTCGGCCCGCGCCGGCGCGCGCGCGGCGGGCCATCATCCGGACCGGCGGGGAGGGCGCCGCGCGGCCGTCTCCCTCCGCTCATACGGTCACCGGCAGCTTGACCACCGTCAGCCAGAAGCTCTCGATCGACTTCACGACCTCCAGGAACTGCCGGAAGTCCACGGGCTTGGTGATGTAACAGTTGGCGTGCAGCGAGTAGGCGAGCAGCACGTCCTGATCCGCCTGCGATGTCGTCAGGACGACCACCGGGATCGCCTTGAGGCCCTCGTCCTCCTTGATCTCCGCCAGGACCTCCCGCCCGCTCTTCCGCGGCAGGTTGAGGTCCAGGAGGATCAGGTCGGGCCGCGGGGCGTCGCCAAAGGTGCCTCGACGCCGGAGGAAGTCCAGGGCCTCCACGCCGTCCGCGACGACGCTGAGGCGGTTGCAGACCTTGGCCGCCTCGAGGGCTTCCACGGTCAAGTCGGTGTCGCTGGGGCTGTCCTCCACCAGCAGGATCTCGATGGGTCGCCCCAGTTTGGGGTCCACAGCGCTCATGACGTTCCCCGGTCGGGAAGGGTGAAGTGGAAGGTCGAGCCCTCACCCGGCCGTGACTCGACCCAGATCGCGCCACCATGGCGCTCGATGATCTTCTTGCAGATCGCCAGCCCGATTCCCGTGCCCGGATACTGGCTCCGGGTGTGGAGGCGCTGGAAGATGAGGAAGATCCGCTGAAAGTACTGCGGCTCGATGCCGATCCCGTTGTCGCGCACCGAGAAGAGCCATTCGTGGTCGCGCCGCTCGGCTCCGACGTGGATCCGCGGCGGCGTCTCGCTGCGGAACTTGAGGGCGTTCCCGATCAGGTTCTGGAAGAGCTGGGTCATCTGCGCGCCGTCCACCCTCAGCGCAGGCAGGGGATCGCGCGTGATCGAGGCCCCGGCCTCCTGAATGCTGGCGGACAGGTCGTTCAGGGCTCCCTCCAGGACCGCGTCGAGCCCGACCTCGGCGAACTCCTTGGCCCGCGTGTCCACCCGCGAGAGCCGCAGCAGGTCGTTGATGAGCGTGTGCATCCGGGACGCGCCCTGCACCGCGCCGTCGAGGTGGTGGCGTCCCTTGTCGTCCAGCAGGCTCCGGTAGCGCGCCTCGATCAGGCCGAGGTAGCCGGCCACCGCCCGCAGGGGCTCCTGCAGGTCGTGCGACGCCACGTAGGCGAACTGCTCGAGGTCTTGGTTGGACCTGGCCAGCTCCTCGGCCGTGACGCGCAGCGACTGCTCGGCGCGCTGGCGCTGCCGGACCTCGCGGAGGAGCTGCGAATTCGCCGCCTCCAGCTCGCTCGTCCGCAGGGCGACCAGCTCCTCCAGGTGGTCTCGATAGCGGGCCAGCTCGGCTTCGGCGCGGAACCGGTGGACGGCCTCCCCGATCAGCGGCGCCATGGATTCGAGGAATTCCACGGTGGGCGCCGAGAACCGCCCGCGCCGCCGATCCACCAGGTGGATCGCACCGAGCATCTCGTCGTGGTGACGGAGGGGGATCACCGCGAGCGACTTGAAGCCGAAACGGGCGCAGGTGGTCCGATAGTGGCGGCGCTGCTCGCCCGGCAGCTCCGCGAGGAACTCCGGCAGGCGGTCGCAGCGGAAGGTGTGGCCGGGCGTGAGCAGGGCCCGGTCCGCCGGCTCGACCGCCTCGGTGATGGCGCGCACGCACCAGCAGTCGTCCTGCCCGACCGCCAGGCGCCCCTCCTGCTGCAGGAACTCCGGGGGGAAGCCGACCGAGGCGGCGTACGGAATCCCGCCCTCGGCCTCGACGAGGCGGATGCCGACCGCCTCGCAGCCCGTCCAGGCCCGCATCGTCTCCACGACGGAATCCAGATACTCCTGGCTCGAGCTCTTGCGCGCGAACAGCTCCAGGAGCGCGTTCGTCAGGTCCCGGCGTCGTTCGGCCTCCTTGCGCTCGGTGATGTCGCGGGCGGCGGCGAACACCCCCTGCGCCGCCCCCTCCTGGTCGCGGTAGACCGTGGCGTTGTAGAGCACGTCCGTGGTCTTGCCCGAGGCGTGCCGGATCGTGAGGGGGTAGTCCACGACCTGCCCCCGCGCGATCACTCGCTGGTAGCCGGCGTTCGCCTTGTCGGGCTCTGTGAAGTAGTCCGAGAAGCTGCTACCGATCAGCTGCTCGCGCCCGACGCCCGTCACCTCCTCGGTGGCCCGGTTCACGTCGGTGACCTTGCCCTCGGGGCTGATCGTGACGAGCGGGTCGAGGCTGGCCTCGATCAGGCTGCGGGCGTAGAGCGACGCGGCGCGCAGCTCCTCCTCCATCCGCCGGCGCTCCGTCACGTCGCGCGCCGCCGCGAACACGCCCTGCACCTCCCCTGCCTCGTTGCGATAGACGCTGGCGTTGTAGAGGACGTCGATCGTCCGGCCGGAGACGTGGCGCAGGGTGAGCGAATAGTCGAGAACCTGGCCCTCGGAGATCACCTTGCGGTAGCCCCGCGCCGCCTTCTCGGGCTCGGTGAAGTAGCTCGAGAAGTCGCTGCCGATCAGCTGGGCGCGCCGGACCCCCGTGGCCAGCTCCGTCGCCCGGTTCACGTCGGTGATCTTGCCCTCGGGGCTGATCGTGACGAGCGGATCGAGGCTGGCCTCGATCAGGCTGCGAGCGTAGAGCGAGGCGGTGCGCACCTCCTCCTCCATCCGCCGGCGCTCCGTCACGTCGCGCGCCGCCGCGAACACGCCCTGCACCTCGCCTTCCTCGTTCCGGTAGACGGTGGCGTTGTACAGCACGTCCGTGGTGCGGCCCGAGGCGTGGCGAATCGTGAGGGGGTAGTCGCGCACGAGCCCTTCCCTGAGCACCCGGTGGTAGCCCGCGTCCGCCCTGTCGGGCTGGGTGAAGTAGTCGGAGAAGCTGCTGCCGATGAGCCGCTCGCGGGACACGCCCGTCACCGCCTCGGTGGCCCGGTTCACGTCCGTGATCTTGCCCTCGGGGCTGATGGTGACGAGCGGGTCGAGGCTGGCTTCGATCAGGCTGCGGGCGTACAGCGAGGCCGCGCGGCCGGCGGGGGCGCGAGCCGTCCGGCGCTCGTCCGCCTTCCCCCGCGCCGGCGGTCTCTGGCCGGCCGCGCTCCGGCTGCGGCCGCGTGCCGTCGAGCCCGAGGCCCCGGCCCGTGACGATGGGCGGCGTGTGGGCAAGCCGACCTCCCTGAAAAACATGCGGGTTCGTCGGGGCGTCCGCCAAGTCGCCCGCGGAGGCCCAGTCCGGCTCGGCGAGCCGGTCCGAGGGGCTCTCGAGAAACGCGCGAGGCGGGCTCAGTGAACGCCCCAATATGCTCTTCCAGCTTACGCCGAGGCCCAGGCCGAATGTTCAGGTCGTGACAACACTGACCGTGGCGCCTCCTCGGCGCACGGGACGCCTCTCTCGACGCGGTCGGCGCGGAAGTGCCGGGACGGCGCCCCACCCGCGCGCCCGACGCAGGATGAGCGCACCTTGCGGCTCCGGCGTGCCGTGCCCCGGTCGCCCTCGGCGCTTGACGCCTCGCCGCGGGCGGTGTGAGCCTTCACCCGGAGGCGGAGACTCCCCGTCCCGATGCCCATGACTCGCCGCGGCCGTCACGCCCTGCTCCTGCTGGCCCTCCTCGGCCTGCCCGCTCTCTCCTGCGCGGGCGCGCCGAGCCAGGACCAGGCGCTGTTCGCCAGCCGGCGCCTCGAGCTGGTTCGCGGCATCCGCCTGGGAGGGGTGCGCGACTCGGCCACGCTCGAGGCGCTCGCCGCCGTGCCGCGCCACGAGTTCGTTCCCCCCGCGGAGCAGGCGCTGGCCTACGTGGACGAGGCCCTGCCCATCGAGTGCGGCCAGACGATCTCCCAGCCTTCGCTCGTGGCGTCCATGACCGAATTGATCCAGCCCCGGCGAGGCCTGAAGGTGCTGGAGGTCGGCACGGGCTCCGGCTACCAGGCCGCGATCCTCGCCCGCATCGGCTGCCGGGTGTACACGATCGAGATCATCGCGGCCCTGGCGACGAGCGCGCGCGAGCGGCTGCGGCGGCTGGGCTTCGGCGCCGTCGCCGTGCGGCAGGGGGATGGCTACCTGGGCTGGCCCGAGGAGGCGCCCTTCGACGCGATCCTCGTCACCGCCGGCGCGGAGCACGTGCCGCCTCCACTCGTCGCGCAGCTCGCGCGCCCCGGCCGCATGGTCATTCCGGTCGGAGCCAGCGAAGGCATCCAGAGCCTCCTCCTCGTGGAGAAGGACGCACGGGGACGGGTGCGCACACAGGATCTCTTCCCCGTCCGGTTCGTGCCCCTCGTGCGCGGAAGGCGGTGAGAGGAGGCGCCCGTCGCGGCCCGGCGCAGCTCCCGGGACGCTCGAAGTCGCGACGAGGAAGATGGCGCGGGCGCTGGAGTGGAGACGTCCAGCGCCCGCGTGACGGCGCCGCCCGCGGGGTCACCTCCGCCAGACGAGCCGCTGCGTGCGGGTCCCCCAGGGCGTGACGAGGCGCACGAAGTAGAGCCCGTTCGCGGCGCGGTCTCCCGTGGTCGTGACCCCTTCCCAGCGCAGGTGGTTCGGCCCCGCGGCGAATTCGCCCCCCCGGCGCCAGACGATCCGGCCGGAGAGATCCAGGATCTCGAGACGCGCCGTGCCGTCGTAGGGCAGCTCGAAGTTGAGCAGCGTCGTCCCGCCGCCCGGATTGGGCTGCGGCCGCGCCAGCATCAGCGGTCCGGCGAAGGAGGCCTGGATCTCGTGGTTGGCCGCCACGGGAGCGAAGGTGAAGCTCGTGTCGGGGGGCACCGCGACGCCGTCCACCCGCAGCGCGGCGAGCCGGTTGCCCCTGGCGGGCCGGATCGAGAAGCGCGGGCTCGCGCCCTCGCACACCGGCACGGCCCCGCTCGGCACGATCGTCCCGCCCGGGCCGGCCGTCGCCGTGACGAGCCAGTGGTCGATCGTGAAGTCCCCGCTCGCGGCGCTCGCGGCGTTGCCCGCCGCGTCGCGCGCCGTGACCCGCACCCGGGCCGCGGCGGTGGCCACGTCGGGCACGGTCCAGGCGAGGGAGCCCGCGCCGGGGGCGGCCGGCTGAGGCGTCGAGTAGGTCGCTCCCCCGTCGGTGGACCAGGCCACGTCCTCCGCCGCCACGTCCAGGTTGTCCACGGCCGACCAGGTGATCGCGTGCGTGGAGCCCGCCTTCCAGGTCTCGCCGCCGCTCGGGGAGGCGAGCCGCACGGTGGGCGCCGAGGTGTCGGAGAAGGGCCGCACGAGCGTGAACGAGTCGATCACCGTGCCGCCGGCGACCCGGATGGCCTGGAAGCTCAGCACGCCGCCGTCGATCGCGATCTTGCAGAAGTGCCCGCCTCCGGCGGCGATGACCACGTTGGGCTGGCCCGGCAGCGGCGACTCGGGCGGCGCTCCGCCTCCGCCGGTGGTGATGTGCTGCACGCCGTTCACCACCGCCCGGCAATAGTTGTGATTGTGACCCGCGAAGAGGATCGCCACGTCGTACTGCTGGCAGAGCGGCTGGATGTAGGCCTGCACCGCGGGGTTGTTCGGGTGGGCGTTGCCCGAGGACCAGCCGGGCTCGTGCAGGACCACGAACTTCCAGAGCTTCGTCGTCGTCGCCAGATCGTTCGCCAGCCACTGGAGCTGCGCCGAGCCCGGGCCCCAGGCCGTGTACTGATCCACCATGGCGAAGTGCGCCGGGCCGTAGTCGAACGACCAGTAGCGACCCGCCACCCAGGGATAGGGCAGGTACTTGGTGAAGAGCACGGGGGTCGCGACCTCGTGGTTCCCCATCACGCCCTGGTAGGCCAGGCTGGCGAGCAACAGGTGGAGGTTCGGATAGGCGGGGTGGAAGAGGTCGCTCGTCCAGTACAGCTCGACGCCCCCCTGGGTGGCGTAGTCGCCCATCTGCAGCGTCATGGTCTGGTAGCCCGGGTCGGCCGTGAACGTGGCGATCATCGCCTGCGCGACGAGGTCGTGCTCGCTCGGGGTGCTGCGCGTGTCGCCGTAGGCGAAGAACTTGACGCGGGCGGCCTCGGGCGCGGGTGCCGAGGTGAAGGAGCCGCGGTAGGCGTAGCCCTCGTTGGTCTCGCGGAAGTAGTACTTCGTCGCGGGCGCGAGCCCCGTGATCGTGTAGGTGTGCTGGTGGTCCGTCCCGTACTCGACGGTGCGCTCGCTGTCCAGGGCACAGGTCGTGTCGGTGCCCCAGGCGAGCCGGCAGGTGTCCGTGCCCGCGAGCTGCCAGAGCACCTGCATCTGCCCGGGCTGCCCCGGATAGATGAGGTACGGCTGCTTCCGCATCAGGTCGGCGGCCGGCGCGGCCGCGGGCCCGACGAGCGCCAGGACGAGGAGGAGGAGCGGCGCCCGCCGCGTCACCCGCGCCCCCATCTCAGGCCTCGAGCGGGTGCGCCGCCTCGCCGGGCCGGCGTTCCCGCATGGCCAGTGCGCCGGCGAAGCACTTCTGCACGCACAGGCTGCAGCCGATGCACTTGGTCGTGTCGAAGCGCGGCTTGCGATCGTCGTCGAGGCTCACCGCGAGGTAGCCGCAGCGCGTGCAGTTCCCGCAGGAGACGCACAGCTCGGGGGTCACCTCGGGAACCCGCAGCGTCGGCGACAGCGCCATGAAGTCGGTGATCGGGTCGGGTAGCGCCCGGCCGATCAGCTCCTCCACCGAGCGGATGCCGCGCGCCTGCATGAGATGCGAGAGGCCCGCGTGCAGCTCGCCCACGATGCCGACGCCGTACTTCATGGCCACCGTGCAGAACTGCACCGTGCGCGCGCCGAGCGCGAGGAAGTGCGCGGCCGCTCGGTAGTCCATGGGTCCGCCGTTCCCGGAGACCGTCACGCCGAGCCGCGCCACCGAGGCCAGCGTCAGGTTCGAGATCGGCGCCACGCCGGCGCCGCTCATCCCCACGACGATCCCTTCCTCCCAGGTCGGCTTCCGTCCGGGGCGGAAGAAGAGGGTGGGGAAGCTGTTGGCCAGCGTCACGCCCGCCTGCTTGTCCGGGTAGCGGGCGAGCACCTGCTTCACCGCCCGGACGATCACCTCGATCGAGGTCACCGCGCCGGTGAGCTTGAAGAGCTTGGGCACCGCCGGATCGCTGGTCTGCATGATCCAGTCCACGACCTTCGCGGTCAGGCCCGCCGACTGCGAGACGATCGCGCCCTCCGTGCCGTCGCCGCCCTGCGGGCACGAGAGGCTGAACTCCACGACCCAGGCACCGGCGTTCTCGAGCTTGCGGCTGTTCGCCTGCCAGACCTTGCGGTCCTCGTCGTCGCGGCCGGTGACCGGGCCGCCGGTGGAGGCGCCGATCAGGCGGTCCGGGTACTCGCCGACCAGGCGCTCGACCTCGCGGCAGACACGCGCGAGCGGATGCTCGGAGACGTTGTCGGCGTTGCCGTAGGTGTCCCGGTCGAAGACGTGCATGTAGTCGGCCGGGATGTGGATGGGAAGACCGTCGAAGGCGGTCTTCAGGATGCCGCCCGCCCAGCCGGCGTCCAGGGCGCGCTTCATCTGCGCGTAGCCGTCCGTGGGCGGGGCCGCCGAGAGCAGGAACGGCGAGGCCAGGCGGCGCCCGAAGAAGTCCGCCTCGAGGGGCACCGGCACGTCCGCGTAGCCGGGAACGCGCACCCGGCTCTTCTTCGGCTTCGCCGGCGCCGTCGCGGCCTGCTGGCGCACCCAGGCGTCCAGCTCCAGGGCGGCGTTCTTGCCCGAAGCCGCGGCCTCGACCACGGTCGAGGCCCCGTGCGCGGCGTCCCCCGCGACGAACACGCCGGACACGCGCCCGGACTTCAGCTCGGGGCGGTTGCCGATGGCGATGACGACCTGGGCGATGCCGGGCAGGATCTGCTCCGTGCCGGGCACGGGCACCATCCTCGCCGGATGGAAGCTCTGGCCCGGAGCGAGCGCCACGCGCTGGAGCCTGAGACCGCTCACCCGGCCCGCCTGCTCGAGGATCGCCACTGCCCGCGTGCGGCCGACGACGTTCACCGGGTGCTCGACCAGGGTGCGGCGCTCCTTGGGCGTGAGCGGCAGCTCGCCCCACTGCTCGAGGGTGATCATCTCGACAGCCACGGCGCCGTGGGCGAGCGCCGTCTCGGCGCAGTCGCAGGCGATGGCGCCGCCCCCGACCACCGCGACCCGCCCCTTCACCGCGTGGCGCGCCGGATCGGCCAGGTAGGCGTTGCCGGCCAGCGCCAGCTCCTCGCCCTGGATGCCCAGGCGGAGGGGCTCGTGGAGCCCGACCGTGACGAGCACGGCCGCGTAGCCCTGCTGGAGGAGGGCGGCCGGGTCGCTCACCCGGCGCTCGAGCTGCAGGTGGACGCGCGAGTGCGCCAGCAGCCACTCGACGTCCGTGTCGAGCACCTCCGGGGCCATCCGCTCCGGCGGGATCAGGGCGATCGCCCCGCCCGCGCGCGCCGCCCGCTCGAGCAGATCCACCTCGTAGCCCTGCTGCGCGAGCACGGCCGCCGCGGCGAGTCCCGCTCCGCCCGCGCCCACGATCGCCACCTTCCGGCCGTTCGCCCGGGTCTCCGTCAGGCGCGGCATGACGCCCAGCTTCTTCGCGCGCGCGACGATCGCCGCCTGCACGTAGGGGATCTCGATTGCCTGGTCGAAGAGCTTGCGCGAGCACGCCGCCTGGCAGTGCGTGTCGGGGCAGACGGCGCCGCACACGCCCCCCAGGGGATTCTTGGTCATGATCAGGGCGGCGGCGCGCGCGAAGTCGGCGGGCGTGCCGCCCTTCGCGGCCATCATGAAGTCCGCCGGCGAGCAGTCGGCCGGGCAGGCCTCGGTGCACGGCTTCTCCTCGCAGTACACGCAGCGCGAGATCTCCGAGGCAAGCTGGGCGTCGGTCAGGAAGAGATCGAGGTGCTTCACGGCAGCATCTCCCTTTCGCGTTCGGCGGGGCGGGCTCGGGTTCCGTCTGCGGCGGGCGAGTGGTGCGAGCCGGCGGGTCGTTCGGCTGTGGTCGGCGCCGCCGAGAGGGGCGAGCAGCGTCAGGCTGAGTTTACGAAATCCTGGACTCCCCGGCGAGCCACGACCACGCGCGGCGCGGCCACGCCGGACGCCAAGTCGCCGAGACGCCGCGAGTCCGTCATCCAGCGCGCGCAGACGCGGTGCAGCGAGCGGGGCCGTGCCTGCCGCTCCGGGAGAGGTCGTGAGCAGCCTGCGTGGCCGGGGGGCCCGCGGGGCCGGCGCCCGGTCTGGCGAGGCGGCGGCAGGCAATGAGTCCAATGGTCCGGCTCGGCTTACCGCTGGATAATAGACGATCTAAGAGAAAGAAATAGAAGAAAACAGTTGCAAACAGCATAGTGCTGGGTATCCTGGGTGCGGGAAGGAGGGCGAATCATGAATGCCTCGTCATCCGCTCGGGCCGTCAGCCCATCTGTGTCCGCGTCGTACCCGTCGTTCCTGTCGCAGTTGCTGAGCGACCGCGACAAGTTCTACGCCGAGGTCGCCGAGGGCCAAGGGCTCGGCCGCAAGATCGCTCGCTCGACGTGGACCCTTCTCGTCTTCTGCGCGCTGTACGGCGCGGCCGCCGGGGCCTACGCGGGGCTCGCGCAGAGCCTGTCCGCGGCGGTCAAGCTGCCCCTGCTGTTCGTCGCCACCCTGCTCATCTGCTTCCCCGGCTTCTTCGTGATCCAGGTGCTCGTCGGCTCCCGCCTGCGGCTGGCGCAGGTGCTGGCCCTGGTGGCGGGCGCGCTGGCGCTCACCGCGATCCTGCTCGCGGCGATCGTGCCGGTGACCCTGTTCTTCCTGCTCACGGGCGCGAACTACCACTTCCTCTCGCTGCTGCACGTGGTGATCGTGCTCGGGGCCGGCCTCGTGGGCATGTACGCGCTGCACGAAGGCCTGGCCTTCGCCTGCGAGAAGCGGGGGGTCTACCCGCGCAACGCGATGACGATCATGCGGGCGTGGGCGGTGCTCTTCGCCTTCGTCGGCGTGCAGATGGCCTGGAACCTGCTGCCGTTCGTGGGCGACCGCGGCGAGCCCTTCAAGCTCTTCCGCCGCCACGAAGGCAACTTCTACACCGCGATCGTCTACTCGGTGCAGCAGATCGCGCGCGGCGACGGCCGGGAGACCTCGGCGCCGCTCCAGCGCCTGCCCCTGCGCTCGCTTCCCTACCCCCTGCCTCCCGACAGCGGGCGCGCGGGCCGGCCATGAGCAGCCCCCCCGGCGATGCGGCGGGCGCCGACCACGAGATCCTCACCCTCGAGGAGGTGGCGCGCTACCTCCGGCTCAAGCCGCAGACCATCTACAAATGGGCGCAGGAGAAGCGGATTCCCGCGGTGAAGCTGGGAAAGGAGTGGCGCTTCCGCAAGAGCATCCTCGACCGTTGGCTCGATCAACAGCTCCTGAGCGACGACTCGGGCTTCGGGCACCTGCGCGGCGGCGGATCGGAGGGCTGAGCCGCCGCCCGCGGCCCGCGCCGGCGGGCGGCCCGACCAGCTCCCGCCCCGACCGCGGCCGCGCGCCCGATCAGGTCCTGGCGGTCGCCGGCTGCGCCTTCAGGGCCTCGACCTCGATCTCGATCTCCACCTTCTCGCCCACCAGCATCCCGCCGGTCTCCAGCGGCTGGTTCCACTTCAGGCCGAAGTCGCCGCGATTGATGGAGGTCTTCGCCGAGAAGCCGACGCGCTCGCCACCCCAGGGATCCTTGCCCCGCCCCAGCAGCTCGACCTCGAGCGTCACCGGGCGCGTCACGTCGCGGATGGTCAGATCGCCCGTCACGCGGAAGTGCTGCCCCTGCAGGGGCTCGACGCGCGTGCTGCGGAACGTGATCTCGGGATGGCGCTCCGCGTCGAAGAAGTCGGCGGAGCGCAGGTGGCTGTCCCGCTGCGCGTCACGCGTGTCGATGCTGGCCGCCTCGATGCGGACCTCCACCTTGGACTGGGCCGGAGACGCCTCGTCGGCCGTGATGACGCCGCCCCAGCGGGTGAACGAGCCGCGGACCTTGCTGACCACCATGTGCCGTACCACGAAATACGCGCCCGAATGGGCGGGATCGATGTTCCATTGTGCCGCTGCCATGTCCTGCTGCCCCTATGATGCGCGGCCGGGTCTCTCGTCTGGCGACCCGAGCGGCCAGCGTGAGCCGACGCCCCGCGCGGCCCCGAGCCACGTCCGCCCCGGGCCCTCGCCCCCTACGCCAGCTCGGCGCCCGCGGCCTTGCGGACCTGTCCCACCGCGTCCGCCAGGCTCTGCCGGGCCAGGGTGGCGAGGAAGGCTCGCTCGGCTCGCTCGCCCACGGCCGCCAGCACGGTCGAGACGTTGCGGGCGATGGGGCACTTCCGGTTCGCCCGGTGCCGAGAGGGCGCCGGCCCTTCGTCCTCGACGGCCCGGAACACCTGGTCCAGGGTGATCGCCTGCGCCGGGCGCGCCAGGCGGAAGCCGCCGCCCGGGCCCGTGCGCCCGCGCACGAGCCCCGCCCGCTGCAGCAGGCCGAGGAGCCGGCGGATCACCACGGGGTTCGTGTCCACGCTCTCGGCGATCCGCGCCGAGTTCTGCGGCTCGCCCGCGAGCGCGAGCATGACCAGGATGTGAACCGCGACTCCGAACCGGACGTTTCCCTGCATGGCCACTCCGTAACTACGGTGGTTACAGATGCGCGCCGCCCCGGCCGGATTCGCGCGAAGCTCCCGGCGCGGGGGCACGCCCGGGTCCCCGTCCCCGAAGGCCGCGGAGAAGTCGTATAGTGTGGCGCCCACGGCCGACGCCGCTCGTGGGGACGGACCCGCCCGTCGCGACCGCCCACCACGGAGCGGCGAGATCGACCCAGGACTCGAGTTCGTCGGCACCCGGCAGCGCCGTGCCGCGCCGCCCAGGCGGGCGCGGGCGGCGACGGGTCGTGGCCGCCAGACCACCGAAGGAGCGAGTCAGATGAACACGTCAGGCCGGACGGTTCCGGGCTTCGTGAACGCCCACACCCACATGTACAGCGCGCTCGCGCCCTATGGCATGCCGCCCGCCGAGCCGCCGCCGGAGAACTTCCTGCAGATCCTCCAGCGCATCTGGTGGCGTCTGGATCGTGCCCTCGACGAGCGCTCGCTGCGGATCTCGGCGCGCCTCTACGCGGCCGAGTCGCTGCTCTACGGCACCACGACGCTCGTGGACCACCACGAGTCACCGGGCTTCATCGAAGGCTCGCTCGACGTCCTAGCCGACGCCTGCGAGGAGTTCGGCATCCGCGCCGTGCTCTGCTTCGGCGCCACCGACCGGAACGGCGGGCCCGACGAGGGACGGCGCGGCCTGGCGGAGTGCGCCCGCTTCCTGCGGGCGAACCGCCGTCCGCTCGTGCGCGGCACCATCGGACTGCACGCCTCGTTCACCTGCTCGGACGAGACCCTGCGCGAGGCCGGCCGGCTCGCGCGCGAGCTGGGCGCCGTGATGCACGTGCACGTGGCCGAGGACCGCGCCGACGTCGAGGACGCGCGCCAGCGCGGCTACGAGGGACCGTTCGAGCGCCTGCTGGCCACCGAGGCGCTGCCGGCCGGCTCGATCATGGCGCATGGAGTCCACCTCGAGCCCGCGCAGGTGCGCATGGCCGAGTCCCGCGGCGTGTGGCTGGTGCAGAACCCGCGCTCCAACGAGGGCAACCGGGTCGGCTACGCCTCGTCGCTGTGGGTGAGCGGCCGCGTCGCGCTGGGCACGGACGGCTGGGAGGCCGACATGCCCAAGGAGTTCGCGGCCCTAGAGCGACTCGCGGCCCACTGCGTGCACGAAGAGGTGGACGCGGCCGCGCGCCGCCTGGTCACGGGGCGCGTGCTCGCGGGCGAGCGCTTCGCCGACGCGCCGGGCGGCACCGGCCCCGAGGGCGACGTGGTCGTCTACGCGCCCGACGAGCCGGGCAAGCCTCTCCGCGTGAACCGGGTGCTCGTCGCGGGCCGCGTGGTGGTGGATCAGGGCAAGCTCGTGCGCGGCGACATCGAGGCACTGCGCGCCGAGGCGCGCGAAGAGGCCGAGCGGCTCTGGCCGCGCATGCGGGCGCTGTAGCCCGGACGATTCACGAACCCGCTGCTGCGGACGCGGGACACGACTAGTCCAGGCTAGGCGGAGTCTCCCGCGCCGGGGCCGGCGGAAGCATCGAGCGGCTGGCGGCCGGCGGGGCGCGGCGGTTTCGTGCTTGAGTCACGGGCGGGAGCCCGCGATACTCGTCTCTGCCGGGCGGGGAGGCCGTAGATGAAGCGCGGGCTGGCCGTCGGCATGGCTCTGCTCTTGGTCGCGGCCGCGCTCGCGGCGGGCGCCGAGCCGGCGGCGCGGGCCGGCGACTCGCGCCAGCGCCGGGCCACCACCCTCCTCCTCTCGGCCCAGGCTCGCCTCGCTCGCGGCGGCATCGACGAGCGCCGCGTGGCGATCGCCGAGCTGGAGGAGGCCGCGCAGCTCGCGCCGGGCGACGCCCACGTCCAGCTCGCGCTCGGCCAGGCCTACCTCGACGCCAACTTCACCGAGCGCGCCCGCGATCGCTTCGAGCGAGCCGCGCGGCTCGAGCCGCTGGCCGCCGCCCCACGCCTCGGCATCGGCGACGCCTGGAAGCGCGACTGGCTCACCTTCCTGGCCCGCGCCTCGCTCACGCACGCCATCGAGGACTACACCGCCGCCACCTGGCTGGACGGGGGCCTGGGCGACGCCTGGATCCGGCTCGCGCCCCTCCTCTACGAGCGCGGGGAGCTGCCGGCGGCGCGGGCGGCGGCCGAGCGGGCCCTGGCCGTCGCGCCGGAGCGCGCCGAGGCGCGGCTCGTCGCGGCCTATCTGGCCTATCGGGGCGGGGAGGTCGGCCGCGCGGACAGCCTGTTCGCGCTGGCGATCCCCGGCCTGCCCGACGAGCTGCGCGCCCGCTTCGCGGACATCTCTCCCCTCCTCCGCCGCGTGGACGCGGAGGCGGCGCGCGAGCTGAGCCGCGCGGCCCAGGTCGAGTTCGTGCGGCGCTTCTGGAGCGAGCACGATCCCGACCCCGCCACGCGCGAGAACGAGGCGCAGCTCGAGTACTGGGCCCGGGTCGCGCACGCGACCCTGGTGTTCCTCGACCCCGCGCATCCGCGCTGGGACGTGCGGGCCGAGCTGTACGTGCGCTACGGGCCGCCGGGCAGCGTCGCCTACGAGCCGATCGGCGCGCCGCTGGCCTACACGCCGAGCCGCCTGCACGTCTGGCGCTACAGCGCGCTCACGGGCTGGCGGCGGGTCGGAGACCCGGTGGAGTACCCGGAGCACACGCAGGTCTGGAGCTACCCCGACCTCGACATGCAGGTGCTCCTCCACGACTTCACCCTGTCCGAAAGCTATCGTCTCGAGCCGAGCCTGACCGAGGAGTCCGATCCCCAGCCGGGGGCCGCGGCGCTGGCGCGCTCCGATCTTCTCTTCACCGCCGGCGGCAGGGCGATGTTCCCCGCCTTCCCCCCGGGCGTGCGGGCGCTGTCCGCGACGGGCAAGCTCTGCCGGTTCGAGGGCGCGCACGGCCCGCGCCTGCTCGCCCAGCTCGAGACCGCGGGCACGCCGGTGGACAGCCTGTGGGCGGTCTGCGTGCTCGTCGACTCGAGCGAGCACGAGATCGCCCGGGCGGCGCGCGTCCTCTCGCCATCGGGCTGCGACCCCGAGGCGCGGCGCGCGGGCGACTTCTCCTTCGACGTCCCGCCGGGCATCTACCGCGTCGCCTTCTCCCTGCGCGACGGCCGCGGCGGGCGCGGCGTCGCTCGCGCCGCCGCGCGCGTGGACTCGCTCTCCGCCGGACTCTCCCTCAGCGACGTGGTCGTCGTCTGCGGCCCGATCGACGTCGCCCCCGCCGCCGCGCGGGCGCGCGCCGCCGCCACCTTCCCGGCCGCGGCGCCCGTCGTCCGGCTGGGGCCGAACCTGCGGGCGCAGGTGGCGGGGGACGAGCCGCTGATCGCCTACTTCGAGATCTACCACCTGGCCGCCGGCGGAGACGGCACGGCCCGCTTCGAGTACGAGTACCGCGTGCACTCCGAGGACGCGGCCCGGCGTCCGTGGTTCCAGCGCCTGCTGCCCTTCGGCGGGCACGCGCCGCGCGTGGACGTGCGCGGCGCGGAGACGAACTACGGACCGCTCCGGCGGCAGTTCGTCCGCGTGCCGCTGGCCTCGCTGCCGCCGGGGCACTACCGGCTCGAGGTCAGGCTGCGCGACGCGACCACCGGGGACACGGTCACGGGCGCGGCGCGGTTCGAGAAGGTGGCGAAGAGCGCGGGGTGAGGCGGGCGCCGCCCTCAGACGACCAGCAGGGCGTCCAGCCAGCCGACGAGATCCTTGACCACCTGGCCGCGGTCCGGATCGTTGAACAGCTCGTGGTAGACGCCCGCGTAGGTGATCAGGCGCACGAGGCCGTGCGGCGCGGCGGCGTTGAACTCGAGCGCTCCCTTCGGCTCCACCACGCGATCCCCCATCCCCTGCAGGAGGAGCGCCGGAACCTGCAGCCGCCGGGCGTCGCGCAGCACGCGCTGGCGCGCCTCGTTGATGGCGAAGTAGAGACGAGGGCTGATGCGGTCGTGCATGAGCGGATCGCTCTGGCGCAGCGCGAGCACCTCGGGATCGCGCGACATGCCGCTCTCGTCCAGCCCGTGCGCGAAGCCCGCCGCCGGCGCCGTGACCCGCGCCGCGTTGGCCAGCGCCAGCCGCCACCAGGGCGGCAGGGTGGTGCGCAGCGCCGGCGCGGAGGCGACGACGCCCACCAGCGCGCGCGGGTGGGCGAGCGCGTAGTCCAGGGCGAGCACGCCGCCCATGCTGTGCCCGAGCAGCACGGGCGGCAGATCCGGAGGCTGGCCGGGCAGCCCGCGCAGGGCGGTGAACATCGCCGGCACGACCTGGTCGCGGAGCTGGAGCCACGAGGGCACGTCCCCGCGCGGGCCCGGCGCCTCGCCGTGTCCGGGCAGATCGAGCGCCACCGCGGTGCAGCGGGCCTGCGCCAGGTCGGCGGCGAGCGCGGCGTAGCGGGCACAGTGCTCGCCGAGCCCGTGCAGGATCCCGACCAGCGCTCGGGGCCTCTCCGCGCACCAGACGCGCCCCGGCAGCTTCGTGCCGCGCTCGAGACGGACTTCGATGAGACTGGCGGGGACCCGGCCGACGGCAGGGTTCACGGCCGCCGGGCTCCGCAGTGGGCACGACTCCCGCTTCTCCTCATTGCGGGCTCATCTTAGTCGGAACGGCGCCGGACCGCCACTTTGCAGGTCACTCCCGCCGCGGTAGGCTGCGCCTGCGCCGCCCGCTCACTTCCGCTCACCCACGACGCAGGGAGAACATGTCGCCCGACGATCCTCAGGCTCCCCAGGGACCGCCCGCCGCTCCGCGCATCATCGTGCCCGGCGCCGAGCCCGCCGCCGGCGAGACGCCCCACATCGTGCTGCCGCCGGGCGCCTCGCTCGACGAGCGCGACGAGCTGCCCGAGTTCCCGCGGCTCCGCCCCCTGATGCTGCGCGCGGTGAGCGACGGGCAGCGCGAGATGCTGCTGGTCAGCGACCCGCTCGGCGTGATCCCCGGGCAGCCGGTGCTCGGCATCGAGGCGCTCGCCATCCTCCAGCTCCTCGACGGCTCCGTGTCGCTGAACGACCTCACCGCCGTGCTCATGCGCGAGAGCAAGGACATCCGCATCGGCAACATGGTGCGCGAGTTCGTGCGCCAGCTCGACGACCTGCTCATGCTCGAGTCGCCGAAGTTCGAGGAGGCCTACCGCGAGCTGCGCGAGGCCTACCACCCCCTGGAGATCCGCCAGAGCGTCCTGGACGGACACTCCTACCCCGCCGAGCGCGCGGAGCTGGAGAGGTTCCTCGACGCCCACTTCGCCGAGGCCGAGCGGTTGCGCGACGCGGCCGGCGAGCCCGTGGCCGCCGCGAAGGCGCGGCCCCGCGCGCTGCTCGCTCCGCACCTCGATCCCCGGCGCTCGGGGCCCGCGATCGCCCGCGCCTACCTCGAGCTGGGCGTGGAGCAGGGCGGGCCGCTGCGCGTGGTGATCCTCGGCACGGGCCACACGCTCTACGGCGACCTCGTGGGCCTCACGCGCAAGCACTTCCAGACGCCGCTCGGCCGCCTGGAATGCGACACCGCCTTCGTGGACACCCTCGCCGGGGAGCTGGGCGAGGATCCGTTCCGCGCCGAGCTGGCGCACCGCGACGAGCACTCGATCGAGTTCCAGGCGCTCTACCTGCAACGCCGCTTCGGCTCGCGGCCCGTGCGGATCGTGCCCATCCTCTGCGGCGGCTTCAACGCCCTCCTGGACGAAGGCAAGACGCCGCGCGAGGAGCCGCAGGTCGAGCGCCTGGTCTCGGCGCTCGAGGCGGCCGAGCGGCGTCACGGCGGCGCGACCGTCTACGTCGCCGCCATCGATCTCGCCCACGTCGGCCCGCGCTTCGGCGATCCGCGGCTGGACGAGCGCACGCGCGCGGAGGTCGAGGAGAAGGATCGCGCGGCGCTCGCGGCCGCTGCCGCGGCCGACGCCGACGGCTGGTTCGCGGCGATCGCCTCGCACCAGGACTCGACGCGGATCTGCGGCTTCGCTCCCACCTACGTCCTGCTGCGTGCCGCCCGACCCGGGGCGGGGCGGCTGCTGCGCTACCTGCAGTCCGACGAGCCCGACGGCTCGATGGTCAGCGTCGCGGCCATGGCCTGGCCGTGATGGCCGGGGAAGGCCGGCGCGCCTAGGGGCGAGGTGCGCACGCACGTCAACCCGTTCGTGGGGCCAGAGAGCACCCGCGGCACCGGCGGCCTCGCCACCCGCGTGCCCGAGGGCGCGGAGATCTCGATCCTCCCGGCGATCGGCGGGGGCTGAGCGCTTGGCGGTGGAACGGGACGCGGAGCCGGCCAGCGAGCGGGCGGACCCGCGCCTCTGGCGACACGTCGCTCTGCCCCGCGACCGCGTGAGCCGCCGGCGTGCCTCGCCATGGCGGGCGAAGCGGCGCGCCTCACGAGGAGGTCGGCTTGCGCCTCCGCGCGAAGGGCACGAGCCGCGGCACGCGGCGCTGGTACTCGAGGTAGGCGGCGCCGAAATGCCGCTCGAACATCGTCTCCTCGTGGACCGTGTGCAGGAAGAAGGGTGCCCCGAGCAGGATCGCCAGGGCCAGCGTGAGCAGGCTGTCCCAGGCGAGCCCCGCGCCCAGCGCCATGAGCAGGAGCCCGGTGTACAGCGGGTGCCGGGTGATCCCGTAGGGCCCGTCGGTGACGAGCCGGTGGCCTTCCTTCACGCCGAAGGTGGCCGAGAAGAGTCGTCCGAGCCGCAGCTTCGCCCAGCCGGCGAGGATCGCCCCGGCGAGGGTCACGAGCAGGCCGAGGACCGCGAGCGCGCCCGCGGCGGCCGGCGCGAGCGGGCGATCCCAGTGGAAGAGGAAGGTCGCCAGGGCCCAGAGCGCCAGCAGGTCCAGCTCGAAGCTGAGCAGGATCAGGCGCTCGCGGTTGCGGCTCGCCACGTATCTCTGCCCGGCCGTGAGCCACGGCGCGTCGAGAAAGAGAAGAGCGACCACCCCGAACAGGGCGAGGCAGGCGTAGCGCAGGACCTGGAGCACGGCGCCCCTCCGACACGGGCGGCGACGGGCCGCGCGGTCTCCGCAGTCTACTACGCGGCGCGAAGGAGACGCACTCCCGCCCGCGAGCGGCGCGGCTCACCGTGAACGACCTCC